>NZ_PIPF01000002.1:0-238841 GCF_004025845.1 Janibacter hoylei PVAS-1 | reverse complement strand
ATCGATTGAATCTGGTCAATTTCGAAGCCGCCGATACGTCCACCGCCTGGGCCGCCACCAGCTCGTCGGGTCCATGGGCCGAGTCGGTGCCTGCGGTGACAATGCCGCGATGGAATCCTTCTTCGCCCTCCTGCAAAAGAACGTCCTCAACCAACGCCGCTGGGACACCCGCGACGAGTTGCGGATCGCGATCGTCACCTGGATCGAACGCACCTACCACCGCCGACGACGACAAGACCGCCTCGGCCGATTGACGCCCACCGAATACGAGACAACCATGACCACACCAGCCGACCAGGCTGCGTGACTACCACTGTCACCTATCCGTGCAGCAGTCCCATTCTGCGCTGCGTGGGCTGGCCGAACGCGACGTCAGCATCCAGAGCCTGGCCATGTTCTTCGAGAACACGATCGGAGCCTCCCACAAGCTCGAGGGATCCATCGACTACGGGGTGGATGAGGTCGACGCGTCATTGATGTCGTTGGCGCAGTCGGCCACGAAGATCATCGGCAGTAGTGAAGGATGGGCCCGGGGCAAGGGATCCCATGAGGCGAATCTGGCGTCCGTGTATACGGCGATTCGCTACGGGACGACGATTTCCAACGTGCCGATCGGGGTGCCGGAGGCGCTCCGAGGTTTCACCAGAGATCTGCCATCCTTCGGAGCAGCACGCGGCAGGCGCTCTCTCCAACCTCTTCTGGCAGCGATCTCCGTCGCGGTTCAGGGCCCTTCGCGCACTTTCGATCACGTGCTCGTGGACGAAGCGCAGGACATCTCGCCGCTGACCTGGGAGATCCTTCGTGCCCGCACCACGGGTAACTTCACGATCGTCGGAGACATGAACCAGCGTAGGAACGACGTCGGGTACGGGTCGTGGCAGCGGGTCATCGACACACTAGGGCTGACGGGTCCTGCGGGTGGGGACTGTGAACCAGTCACCCTCACCCGCGGCTACCGGTCGACTCAGGCCATCCTGGACTTCGCTAGACCATTGCTCCCTGCTTCTCAACGCGGCACCAAGTCTCTGCAGAGCGGCGGCACGGCACCGGCGGTACGGCGAGCGCCCACTCACAGAGCCAGAAATGGCCTGGTCGAGGAGGAGGCGCTGCGTCTTCGGTCCGCTCACTCGACAGGTCAGGTCGCGGTCATCGTTCTTCGCAACGAGTTGGACGAGTTCCACACTCACCTGCTGAAAGCCGGCTGGAAGCGCAAGCCTCACCACACGTGGGTCAAGGCAAGCAAGTCCATCAAGGTGATGACCCCAACGACTGCTCGAGGCCTGGAGTTCGACGCCGTCGTGGTCGTCGAACCGGGAGACTTCCCGCGCAACGTCGGTCGTGTCGGGCAGTTGTACACCAGCCTCACCCGCGCCAACCGAGAGCTGTCGGTCGTGCACTCCAGGCCACTCCCCGACGAACTCCGCAGGCACGGCCGCCGCGGCTGACTCACCACTTCGTCGACACTCTTAAAGCAGCTCTCGAGGAGAACTCGGTATCCGCAGCCCGCGTTCGGCGTAGATGTCCTGAAGCACCGCAAACGCGCCGTCCGGGGTCAGGTCGCCATCCGCCACTAGTGCGCGAAACAGTTCGACGGTGCCTCTGGTGAGGATCCCCCGGCTCTGGGCGAACTCGAAGGCATCCCGGTCATCGGTTACCCACACCGAATCACTCCACTGGTCATCGCTGGTCAGCAAGAAGCATGACTGCGCCTCGCCGAGGTGCTGCAGTGGTCGGACGCGCGTGCCGCCAAAGACGGTGACGCGCAAATGCTCGACTGCACGCACATCGGCAGGCTCGACGATCTCGATCGGCTCCCCGAGCCACCCTCGCTCGATGAGCCTCCGAAGGTCGGGCAGATGGCCAGCGGAGGCCTCCGCTTCTGCGGCAACCGCTTCTACCCAGCGGCCACGTCCCCGCAGGTGATCACCTAGGAGGTCGACTCGCCCCACGCACGCGAAGTTGCACAGCACCGTGTTGTCCGGGAAGACCGCAGCCGCCATCTCTCAGGAGCCTGCGCTCTCGAGCGACGCGCGCAGCGACTCAGTGTCTGTGCCCAGCAACGAGGCGTAGGGGCGCAGAGTGGTGTCACCGTCCAGATATGCCTCATACAGGTCGCGACCGAGCGTCGGTGGCGGTCGATCCTGCATCGCGAGTTGGCTCGCCGCGGAGGCCTCGGCCCCGCGGTCAGCCAACGCCTGAGCCTCACGCATGGTCATGGACTGCAGCGCCGTCTGCGTCATGCCGTCCACCAGCCTCAGTCTCTTGAGCCGGATCGCCAGCGCACTCGGCGACACCTTGAGATCCAGCACCAGATTGGCGAAGGCGACGTCATCCAACGAGTCGACCACGACCTCGCGGAGATAGGCCTCCGGCATAAGGAGCGCTGCCGCAAAGGCGTTGGCGCGCTGCTCGCTCTCCCGATGACCGGCGGCGAAGACGTCTTCGTCGACGTGGATCCCCTGGTCGTCCTCCGCCAGTACGTGACCCAGCTCGTGGGCCAGGGTGAAACGTTGCCTTGCGAAGATGGGGGTCGGCGCTGCCAAGATCGCCACGGCCTCGTCTGTCCGAGCACAGAGGCCGTCCACGGCATCACCAAGGTCCATGATCCCGACATCCACCCCGAAGAGACGGTCGATCTCGGAGGCCAGGTCGTCGGCCAGATGCACCTCGCCGCCGATGGCTTCGCGCGCCGAGAGCGCCAGAGCCTCTCCGTCCGCCGCCCACTGACCTGAGCGAGGCATCTCGACCTTCGTGGTCACTCGCCCGCGCCCCAGTGCAACAGCACTGCTACGGAGCTCCGTGATGCGAGCAGCCATAGCTGCGGCACCTCCGATGTTGGTACCACCCTCGGCGCGCGCCGCCATCGCGACCGCGTCCTCCTCCCCCGTGAGGAGCCAGTCGACGGAGACATGGCCAAACTCGGCGATCCTGGCCAAGTCCAGAGAGCTGAACCGACGAGCTCCCGCAAGGGACTTCGACATCTTCGAGGCGTCCAATCCCACCTGCTGGGCGAACTCCCCCTGGCTCAATCCGGTGCGTTCCATGACAAGGCGCACGCGTTCCACGGGGGTTTCCATGCGACCCACACTAGGGGTGTGTTGCGATTTTCGCAACTGTGTGTCAGAGTCCACACCAGAAAGCCCAAGTGGCGTTGGCTCGGCCAGCGTCCTCCTTCCCGTGAATTCGAGGTCACCGGTGACTGTCTCAGCTGCCACCAGCACCAACAGTGCCACCGCGAGCCGACAGCCGCGGCCTGAGCTTCCACAGGCTGGCCATGTGGTCTCCGTCCGCGGGTCCACGTGGGCGGTGACCGAGGTGACCACGCAGGGCCTCCTGCGCAGCCCGGCCGACGAGACGGCATCCGAGTTGCAGCACCTTGTCTCGCTCCAGTCCCTGGACGAGGACCGGCTGGGCGAAGAGGCAACCGTCGTGTGGGAGCTTGAGGTCGGACAGTCGATCATCCCCGACCGGGGACTTCCCGAGACTCTGAGCGCCGAGACCTTCGACGACCCCAACACGCTCGGAGCCTTCGTCGACGCCGTGCGCTGGGGCGCGGTGACTTCGGCGGACGAGCACGCCTACCAAGCGCCGTACCGCTCAGGCGCCAACGTCGAGCCGTATCAGCTCGAGCCGCTGCGGCGAGCCTTGGCTGCGCCCCGGACCAACCTGCTCCTCGCCGACGACGTCGGGCTCGGCAAGACCATCGAAGCCGGACTCGTCATCCAGGAGTTGCTCCTACGCCACCGAGCGCGTTCGGTCATCATCGTGTGCCCACCGAGCCTTGCCGTGAAGTGGCAGGACGAGATGCAGGAGAAGTTCGGGCTGGACTTCACGATCGTCAACTCGGCCACCTTGGCCCAGACCCGCCGGACACATGGCTTGGCGGCCAACCCCTTCCGCCTGTACCCCCGCATCATCGTCAGCATGGCGTGGCTGCCCACACCCCGAGCGCAGCGCATGCTCAGGGACGTCTACGCGGGCGTGACCGGCGCCAGCACCGCCAAGCGCTATGCCTTCGACATGCTCGTCGTCGACGAAGCCCACCACGTCGCTCCGGCCAGCCCGAGTGGTGTCGGCGGAGGTCGCGGTTACGCCGTCGACAGCAAGCGGACCATAGCCGTGCGCGAGCTCGCTGGCGTCTGCGAGCACCGCCTCTTCCTCAGCGCGACTCCGCACAACGGCCACACCGAGTCCTTCACCGCCCTCCTCGAGATGATCGATAACCGGCGCTTTGCCCGCGGCGCGAAGGTCGACCAGCGTGCCCTTGAGGAGATCAAGGTCCGACGGTTGAAGTCCGACCTACCAGAGATGGGCTTCAAGAAGCGTCAGGTCAAGCAAATCCCCTTCACCCCGGCGAAGGGGGAAGAGGACGCCTTCGCTCTGCTCACCCGGGTGCTGGAGTCCAGCGCACAGGCAAACGGTCGCCGCCGGGCCGGCGACATCGTCGCCCTCCTCCTGAAGAAGCGCTTTCTCTCCAGCCCGTGGGCGTTCGCCCTCACCCTGCAGCACTACCTCGCCGCGGACGCCGGGGCGGGCTGGCCCGACGACATCGATGAGGCGTACTACGACGAGGTGCTCGGCACCGGCCAGAGCGACGAGGAGGAGGGTCACGTCGAGCAGCCTGAGCTGACCGCTCTGCGCCAGAGCAAGGGCACCGACCCGCTGGTGTCAGCCACGGACGACGAAATCGACGAGCTCTTGGCCTGGGGCGAGAGCTACCAGCACCAGCCGGACGCCAAGCTCAGCGCGCTCGTCGAATGGCTCGACAGCATCTGCAGACCGGATGGCAAGCACTGGTCAAACGAGCGCGTCGTCATCTTCACCGAGTACTCCGCCACGCTCAGGTGGGTCATGGGAGTGCTCGAGCAGCGCGGATACGGCGACCGCGTGGCCGCCATCGAGGGGTCGACGGACACGGATACGCGCGAGATCATCCGCGAGCGGTTCACCACCGAGCCGACCAAGGAGGACATTCGCGTCCTCGTGGCCACGGACGCCGCCGGCGAGGGGATCGACCTGCAGGACTTTTGCCACCGGATGGTCAACCTCGACGTCCCCTTCAACCCCTCGCGACTGGAGCAACGCATCGGCAGGATCGACCGCTACGGCCAGACCCAGAGTCCTGAGGTCTTCACCTTCGCCCCCGTGGCCACAGCGAGCACCTACGGAGCGGACCTCGACTTCCTCCAGCGCATCGCGAGCAAGGTCGACACCATCGCGTCCGACCTGGGCCGTGTCAACCAGGTGATCGACTCGCAGATTCAGGAGCGTTTCCACCCCAACCGCTCCAGGACGGCTCCGTCGACGAGCGATGACAGCAGCGACGGCGTGAACCGCGCCCTCTCGAGCAACCTCAACCTGAACAAGGAACTGACCGCACTGTCGCGGAACTACGAGGCAAACAAGGTACGCATGCACCTCACCCCTTTTGCCTCCCGACGAGTGGTCGACACCGCCCTGACTGTGGCGAATCAACCTCCGCTCAAGGTCATCGATGACGACCTCACCGACGCCCAGGTGTTCGCGGTGCCGACTCTGGGGTCCAACTGGCAGCAGGCCCTGGAAGGACTCGACACCCGACGCGAACCCGGAGTCCTTCGCCCGATCACCTTCGACGACTCAGCCATGACCGCCCCCGATGACCTGGACGGAGGTGGGCGACGCCGCGACGACCTCGTCCACGTCCATCTCGGTCATGCCCTCATGCAAAAGGCCTCACGCATCCTGCGCAGCGCCCTCACCGGCGGCTCGAGCGACCTGCACCGGGTCACCGCCGTCGTCGTTGACGGGCTGCCCACGTCGTGCGTCGCCACGGTCTCCCGGCTCGTCCTCGTGGGACGTGGAGGCTTGAGGCTCCACGAAGAGGTGTTCCTGACCGGCATCCGGCTTCGTGGCCATACGATGGCGGAGGCCAAGGTCGAGGAGCTGCTCGACACCGCCCTCGACAGCCCCGGCCTCCAGCTCGCCAGCCACGACGTCCGGGCCGGACTGGCCGACGAGTGGAATGGCAGCACCAGCACCACGTCGAGGATGCGCACACGACTGGAGGAAGCCGTGCGTCAGCGGGCCACGCAGAAGCAATCAGCCGTCACGGGCGATCTCGCCGCACGCGCCGAAGCAGACGAGGAGCGTGCGCGGGGCATCTATGCAGCTTTCCGAGGCGTGCTCGAGGAGTCTGTGGCTGAGCTCTCCGAGCAGATCGAGGCGCAGTCGACGATGCTCTTCGCCGATGACCAGCAGCGCCAGCGCCAAAGGGACCTCGTCAAGATGCAGGCCAGGGCTGCGGAACTTGACGACGAAGAGCGGCGCGAGCTCGCTGCGATCCGCGAGAGGTACGAGGACGTCCGGCAGTTCGTCAGCACCGCCGGAGTCGTCTTCGCCCTCACCCCGGAGGACGCGGTTGCCCGAGGAGGTGCAGCGTGATGGCTGGTCGCGTCTCATCCAGACGGCGTGCGCCCAAGGCCTCGGAACAGCATCGCGCGTGGCTGAGTCTCGTCGACGCCGAAGGTCCCTTCCTTTCGGTCCCTGCTCTCACCCGCCTGTGGCCCCAGGGGATGCCGACGCTGACGGAGCACCAGCGGGCCACCCTCACCGACACCAAGCCGGCGCTGGACGCAGCGTGGGATGCCTGGCGCATCGACCCAGACGGCGATCTCGGGCGCTACCGCGAGGTCCGGGACCGCTGGGTCCACACCGTGCTCAATGAGGTCGTCGGCTGGGATCAGGTGGACTCAGGATCGACACCGGCCGCGGCGACCGTGTCGTCCCCCGACCAGTCGGTGACCGTCTCCCCCACGACGACGTTGGGAGATGCGGAGGCACTCGTGTGGGTCGTCGACCCGGTGCTCTCGCTCCGCGATCACCTGGACGACGGGTGGGCCACCTCACCGATCGACCGCATGGAGATCATGCTCCGCGCGAGCCGAGTGCCGATCGGGATCGTCTCCGATGGCCGGTGGTGGGCGCTCGTCAGCGCTGCCGAAGGGGGTCTTGCCGCCTCAGGCATCGTCGATGCCTTAACGTGGATCGAGGAAACCACCGTCCGTGATGCCTTCCTCCACCTCGTCGACCCGCTCCGTCTGATCGGCGGCGCCGAGGCTGACCGTCTGCCAGCACTCTTCGTCGAGTCCGTCGCCGCAGCAGAGGAGATCACCACCTCACTCGGTGTGCAGGTCAGGCGTGCCGTCGAGCTCGTGATCTCGGACTTCTCGAGGGCTGGGGCGACCGCCCGCGCCCTCGGCGACCCAGATCCCCTGCCCGACGACGGGGCCGAGATCTACGAGGCCGCCGTCACGGTCATGATGCGAGTCGTCTTCCTGCTCTTCGCCGAGGAGCGTGGGCTCCTGCCAGAGGGATCCCTCTACTCCGCCGGCTACGGGCTGGCCACGCAGTTGGATCATCTCGATGACCGAGCGCGCCACGAAGGTGAGGAGGCCCTCGACGGGACCCACCAGACGTGGCACCGTTTGCTCGCGACCTCGACTGCGTTGCACAGGGGCTCGACCTTCGAGGACATGCGCCTGCCCGCGTACGGAGGTTCGCTGTTTGACCCGGAACGTTTCACCTTCCTGACGACGACCACCTCGAGTGGCGGCCTCTCGGTGATGGTCAGTGATCGCGTCATGCGAGCTGTCCTCGACGCCGTCCAGGTCGCTCGCTTGTCCGGTCAGGACGCACGCCGGATCTCCTTCCGCGACATCGATGTCGAGCAGATCGGCTACATCTACGAAGGCCTGCTCGGCTACACCTGCACGCGCGCCACCTCTCTGACCGTCGGCCTGATCGGCAAGGAAGGTTCCGAGCCCGAGGTGCCAGTCTCCGTCCTGGACGATCTCGCTGAGCGGCACGGCGCATCCAGCGACCCCGACGGAGAGCTCGCCGCGGCGATCATCGCCTGGGCCAAGACACATCAGCCTGCCAGCACCCTGCAGTCGAAGGCAGCCCTGAAGAAGGCGCTCGCGTCGTCTGACTCCATGGAAGGAGTCGAGCAGGCACTGCGCGCGGTGGCTCCTCATGACGAGCAGGTCCGCGAGGCATTGCGCCCGTGGATCGGCGCGATCCGACGTGATCTGCGGGGTCGCCCCGTCGTGGCGCATCCCGGCGACCTCCTCGTCGTCGAGACCCCCTCGCGCAGCAATGCCGGCGCTCACTACACGCCTCGCGATCTCGCCGAATCGGTGGTCCAGCACGCTCTCGATCCGCTGTGCTACCGCCCCGGGCCACACCAGACCAATGACCGGGACCAGTGGCAGATCCTCCCACCCGAGGACCTGCTCGACCTGCGCATCGCCGACATCGCCTGCGGCTCTGGAGCCTTCCTCGTGGCAGCTGCCCGGTACCTCGGTGCACGACTCGTCGAGTCGTGGCAACGCCACGAGCAGTCCGTCCACGGATCGGCTGAAGACGTGCGCATCCAGGCGGTCCGCCTCGTCGTGGCGAACTGCCTCTACGGAGCCGACATCAATGCGATGGCCGTCGAGATGTGCAAGCTCTCCCTGTGGCTCGTCTCTCTGGACCGCCACGAGCCCTTCTCCTTCGTCGACGACAAGATCATCGTCGGAAACTCCCTGCTCGGCCTGACGAACCTGCGCCAGCTGGAGGAGCTGCACATCGAGCCGCACTCACGGCAGGATGCCGGGCGGTGGAGCCTGACCGACGACAACGAGCTCGACCTCAGCCTCGACATCGACGAGCACCTCTCTCAGGCACTCCGCCTCCGCTCTGCCTTGCGCGGGGTCATCGCGGAGGGCGACGCCCAGCGCGATGGTCGGGCGAAGCGCCGCCAGCTCGCCCGTTTCCGCGGCGAGGTGGCGCCTCTCAAGCGCGTCGCCGACGCTGTGATCGCCACGGGCCTGCGCCTCGGCGGCAAGCGCGGCCGGGCGCTGGACGAGGCGTACGCCGACCTCCGGGCCGTCGTCCGCTCCGACGACGGCAGCGACAACAGCCTCCTCGCGCGTCGGGTGGAAGCCGGTCTCACGCCAGCCGTGCAGACCGACTACGAGCGGTGGCAGCCGCTCCACTGGCCGCTCGAAGTCCCCGACGTCATGGAGCGCGGCGGCTTCGACGCCATCATCGGCAACCCGCCCTTCCTCGGAGGGAAAAAACTCTCCCCCGCGTTGGGTTCCAACCTTCGCGAGTGGCTGGTGAATATCTTGGCACAGGGGCAGAAGGGCAACGCAGACCTCGTCGCGTACTTCTTCCTGCGGGCTGTTACGCTACTCAGCCCCAACGGGGTTATCGGACTCATCGCGACCAACACGCTTGCTCAAGGTGACACCCGGGAAGTTGGTCTCGACCGCTTGGTCTCCGATGGCTTCACCATCATCCGCGCAGTCCGGTCGCGGTCTTGGCCGGCAAAGAGCGCCAATCTCGAATATGCCGCTGTTTGGGGTACCACGGCCACGGTCGCTAACGCCATCACGCGCGTCTGCGATGACGAGCCTGTGCGAGCGGTCTCCACCCTGCTTGAGCCCGAGGGGCGAGTCTCCGGTCATCCCTCGCGGTTGAAGGAGAACGAGGACACTGCGTTTATCGGCTGCTACGCCTTGGGAAAGGGATTCGTCCTCCAGCCCGAGGTTGCGCTTGCTTGGATCGACGCAGACCCGGCTAATGCCGATGTGCTCTTCCCATACCTCAACGGCGAAGACCTGAACTCCCGCCCCGACGGCTCACCTTCCAGGTGGGTCATCGACATGGGAGAACGAAGCCAAGAGGAAGCTGAACGCTATGCCATCCCTTGGCAGCACCTAGACGCCGCCGTGAAGCCCGAACGGATTGCCAAAGACGGCAACAAGTACCCCCGCATGGTCCACGAGTGGTGGAAATTCTGGAATCCGAGGCCCGCCATGCGGAAGGCCCTCGCAGACGTGCACGAATGCCTCGCCATCGCGCGAGTCAGCAAGACCGTAATGCCTGTCAGGGTGCCAATCTCAGGGGTGCCCAGCGAACAACTGGTGGTTTTCGCCACGGACAGTTTCGTTGACCAGGCGGTACTCTCGTCCTCCGTTAACCAGCTCTGGGCCGTCACTCATGCCTCGACACTCGGAACTGGGGTCAGGTACACCCCGTCCGACGTGTTCGAGACCTTCCCGCGCCCATCTAACTACGCCAGGCTGGGAGTCGTCGGACGTCGCCTTGACGAGGACCGACGCGAGATCATGCTGCGTCGAGAGCTCGGGCTCACCGCGCTCTACAACCTCGTCAACGACCCCGACCTTGCCTCCGACAGCGATGCTGATGTCGCCCGGGTGCGGGAGATCCACGTCGACCTCGACCACGCGGTGATGGCGGCGTACGGCTGGGACGACGTGCCGCTCGACCACGGGTTCCACACGTACCGCCAGATGACGCGGTGGACGGTCTCTCCCGCCGCACGAGTTGCGATCCTCGACCGCCTGCTCGAAGAAAACCATCGCCGCGCAGCGGAGGAAGGCACTCGATGAGCACGACGCCCGGCCCTGCCAATCGCCTCGATTCGCCGACGCCACCCATGGACCCGGACGGCTCCTCGTGGACCGCACGGGAGTCCCTGACCCGAGTCCTCCATCGCGAGCTCGTAGGACCGGCCGGCGGTCCTGACGAGCTCCTCCCGATCAAGCCGGACGGACGCTACCTCGTCGGGCGCATCGCCCCCGTACGGCTCACGGCCGGACAGGGTGCGGCTCCGAGCACGGACGGCGCCACGGACCAGAACTCCCAAGATGACGACACCATCGAACTGGGCGACGAGCATGACGCGCGTGACGTCCGCGGGCTCCCGGTCACCAATGTCGACGACTCGGCCATCGACTCCGACGAGGACACCGGCGCCGAGGACACCCCGATCCGTCGAGGGTTGACGATCCCCGCCTCCATGGGACTCCGGTTCCAGGTCGCCGCTGCCTGCCCGGCCGTCACCGTGACGGCCACGTGGGGTACCTACTCAGCCGAAAAGGTCGCCGTCGAGACGAACCCCAAGAACGGCGCGCCTCCCGAGCCGACGCAGGAACGCCGTCACTACCGGCGCACGCATCACCAGCACGCGGTCCCCCTTCGCCTGGCGGACATGACCTCGGGGCAGACGCACACACTGACCATCGAGGAGTCAGTGACCCTCCGGGTCGACATCACCGATGACACCGAGCTGGGCCGACGCATCGTCGAGGTGGCCCTCTGCAACGACCTCGAGACGCCGCCGACGATCCCCGTCCATGCCTGGCTCTACCAGACCCACCTTGCTGTCGAGGCCGACGGTGACGCGACTTTCCTCCCAGTCCGTGATGTCCTCACCGACACTCGACCCGACCCTGATCCCGAGGTGCAACGACTTCGGCTGCAGTACCGGGACCGGCTCGAGTTCGCCATCGGCCGGACCTGCTCGGCGACCTGGACGACTCCCGAGGGCGATGACGACCAACGCGCAGCGGTCCGAGTGGAGACGACATGGCTTCCCCAGGCCGAGACTCCACAGGTCACGGCGCAGAGCATCGACGACGCACTCCTCGACATGCGACAGCTCGCGGAGGCAACCCCCGGGGCCCTGGAGGCCGGGCTGCGTCCCATTGCTGATGGTTATGCCGCGTGGCTGGGCGAGCAGCAGGATCTCGCCGGCACCCTTCCGGACCATTTGCGGTCGACGGCGGACGAGGCCATCGAGGAGGCCTGGGCAGTGCACACCCAACTCGTCGACGGCATCGACTTCCTCGTCGAGGACGATGAGGCACGACGCTGCTTCTCCTTCATGAACTCCGTCATGGCCGAGCAACGAGTCCGCAGCCAGATCGCGCAGGGACGGACCGGCGACGCGCCCGCCGACCTGGACACCATCACCCGGGCCGTGGACGCCAGGGAGGAGAGCGCCCACTCATGGCGCGCCTTCCAGCTCGCCTTCGTCCTCATGCAACTCCGGTCCCTCAGCGAGCCCACCTCACCGAGACGCTCCGGTCCCATCCCGAGCGTGGAGCTCCTCTTCTTCCCCACCGGTGGCGGCAAGACCGAGGCTTACCTCGGCCTCGCCGCCTACACCTTCGCGGTGCGGCGCCGGCAGGGAGTCGTCGAGTCCACTGACGGACCACTCGACGGCACCGAGGGCGTCGCGGTCCTCATGAGGTACACCCTCCGGCTGCTCACCGCGCAGCAGTTCCAGCGGGCGACCACCCTCGTCTGCGCAGCCGAAGTCGCACGCCGTGCCGACACCGCGACGTGGGGCCAGACCCCCTTCCGGATCGGCCTCTGGGTCGGAACTGATGTCACGCCCAAGCGCATCAGCGAGGCCGCGGCGACGGTCTCCGACGCCCAGTCCGGCAGGACGAAGCGCCTGCCCGTCCTGCAGTTCAAGCGGTGCCCGTGGTGCGGTCACTCGATCGCCCCCGCCAACGTCAAGGTGGATGAGGACGCCGGGCGGGTCTTCGTCCGCTGCGGTGACAAGTTCGGCCGCTGCCCCTTCTCCGAGGGCGGATCCGTCGACGAGGGACTGCCTGTCCTGACCGTCGACGAGGAGATCTACCGACTGGCGCCTGCCTTCGTCATCGCCACGGTCGACAAGTTCGCGCGACTAGCCCGAGAGGGGGAGGCCGCGGCCCTCTTCGGCTACGTCAGCCAGCGGTGCGAGCTGCACGGTTTCGTCCACCCCGACTCGCAGTCGTGCACGATCAAGCTCAACAACAAGCACCAGCAAGCCAAGGGCGGTGGCCGGCGGCTGCCACACGGCCGGCTCCGCCCACCAGACCTGATCATCCAGGACGAGCTGCACCTCATCACCGGCGCCCTCGGCACAACCGTCGGCCTCTTCGAGGTTGTCATCGACACCCTCTCGACGTGGCGCAACGCCGCCGGCCATGCGATCAAGCCGCTGATCGTTGCGTCGTCGGCGACAGTGCGCAACGCTCCGGAGCAGGTCCGTAGCCTTTACGGGCGAGCCGTGACCTTCTTCCCACCACAGGTCATCGACGCGTCAGAGACCTTCTTCTCCACCGAGATCAAGCCCACGCAAGACTCCCCTGGTCGCAGGTATCTCGGCGTCTCGACGACCGGCGTGCGGTTCACCGTCGCCGAGATCCGCCTTGTCGAGACCCTGCTGGCGACCGGCCAGCTCCTCTTCGACGCGGAACCCGAGACCGCCGATCCTTACATGACGCTGGTCGGTTACTTCAGCGCCACACGCGAGCTGGCGGGACTTGCGAGGTACATCCAGGACGACGTGCAGACCGCGCTGGCCAAGGGCCGCCCGGGAGTGGATCTCCCGCGGAGGTTCGGCTCCGCCTTCGGTCTGCACACGGCGGAACTGACGGCTCGCGTCTCGGGGGCCGACATCACCGGCACCCTCGACCAGATGGGTCTGCAGTTCGACCCTGCCTACGACACCAGCCAGGCACTCGCCACTCGGATCGAGGACTCGCGTGCCGGCAAGGAGGTGGCGCGTCGGCGGATCCATCCCTACGACGTAGTGCTGGCCACTTCGATGTTGCAGGTCGGGGTCGACGTGCAGCGCCTTGGCCTGATGCTCGTCGTCGGTCAGCCCAAGAACACCGCCGAGTACATCCAGGCCTCTTCACGTGTGGGACGTGCCGCCGACCGGCCGGGTCTCGTCGTCACTCTTGGGAACTGGTCCCGCCCCCGCGACCTCGCGCACTTCGAGCAGTTCCGGCACTACCACGAGACCTTCTACGCCCAGGTCGAGGCGCTCTCCGTCACTCCCTTCTCCGTCACGGCGATGGAGCGCGGGCTCGACGGAGTCCTCGTCAGCGCCGCCCGTGTCCTCGACGCGGGCCGGAGCGCCCATGCGACGTCGCTGTCCCCGGAAGCGGGTGCGGCCCGAGTCGCCGACCGTCGTCCAGCTCTGGAGGCCCTCATCGACTCGATGACGGAGCGAGTCACCGCAGCATCGGACGAGACCTCGGCCCAATGGGCCCGCAGCCGTCTGGTCAACCGACTGGACACTTGGGAGCAGCGGCGCACCACGCTGCGTGATCGGTCGCTCTCCCTCACCTACGAAAAAGTCAGAGACACCTCGACCCACGCGCCCTTGCTGCGGAGTGCGGAGAACGTGACATCGCGGGACGCGTTGGCCGGTGAGGCACCCTTCGTCGTCGCCAACTCGATGCGTGAGGTCCAGCCCGAGATCAATCTCCTCGTCAGCCCGATCAAGGAACGGCTCTACTACGTGGCCCCGCCCGGCGCACCGGTCTGGGCAGCCCAAGGGAAGGACCGGAACCCATGACCGACTTCATCCACGATGCCGGACGGGCCCCCGATGCCTTGGGCGATGCCGCGGCACAGCAGGAGGACGGGACCAAGAAGAACTACGCCCGGGTCGGCAGTCAGCGCCCTTCGGCGCTGCTCTACACCTACGGTCCCGGATCGATCATCGACCTCCCCCACTTCACTGTGATGCCCTGTGGTTATGACGAGTGGGAGCCGGTGTACGCGCGCCGCGACGGCTCGCGGCCGATCCACGCCCCGCGACTCCTCCAGACGGTCCGCACGATGCTCGGCAACCAGATCGGTGAGCTGCGGGGCTTTCCCTGGTCGCCGAAGGAGATCGCCTCCTCGAAGGAGGGCGTTGACCTCGGTGTGCAGAGCATTGTCTTCCCTCAGTGGATGCGCTGTACGGGGTGCGACCGATTAGCGCCGCTGTCTGTCTGGGAGTATGCCAACGAGCGAGCCCGACGACCTGATCTGGCACAGTTCACGCACGCTGGGTGTCCCGGCCGAACCCGACGGGGACAGCGCCAGAGCACCTTGGCGGCGAAGGGGCGCAAGCTGAAGAACCAGCCGGTGGTCACCGCGCGGTACCTCTTGGCGTGCGAGAACGGGCACCTCGACGAGTTCCCTTACGAGTGGTGGGTTCACGAGGGCGGGTCATGCGGCAAGCCCGACGTGGAGGTGCCCATCCTGGCCATGCGCGAGCTCACGTCGGGGCGTGGCGCCAACGCGATCATCGAATGCCGCTCGTGCGGAGCTAGCAGATCCATGACCTTGGCGCTGGGCGAGGCCGGTCGTGAGCGGCTGCCTCGCTGTCGTGGTCGCCATCCTCACCTCGACGGGTTCGAACCGAAGGGGTGCTCCAAGGAAGCACGTGTGATGCTTGTCGGGGCTTCCAACCTGTGGTTCCCCGCCGTGACCTCGATCATCGTCATGCCGGACTCCACCACAGAGGAAACTCTGCAGGAGCTGGCGCTCACAGTGGCTGCCCGTCATGCGGAAGACCTCGAGGAGTTCGGCGACAACGTCAAGATGATGCGACGCATCCTCCGGGAGAGCATCGACGTGTCGTCCCTCTCCGACGACGAGGTGGCCGAGCTCGTGCAGCTCGCCCTCTCCCCGGCCGAGAGCGAGGATGACCGGCTCGCACGGAAGGAACGCTGGGATCCCGTCGAACTTCTCGAGCCGGAGTGGCGCTATCTTCAGGATGACCCGCCGGGCGAACGTCACGAGAACAAGGCAAGCGGTCTGACGCTCTCTCCGAGGAAGGTCGCCGCCGACATGGCTCCGGGCATCGCGCGGGTCCTGGCGGTCGATCGCCTCCGCAAGGTCAACGCGGTACTCGGGTTCACGCGGATCGACGAGCTCGACCGCATCAACGATTCGACGTCACGTCTGGTCAGGCTCAACCGCAACGGTCGCCCACGCTGGACCGTGGCGACCGAGGATCGCGGCGAGGGGATCTTCATCCAGCTCGACGAGAAGATGGTCTCCGAGTGGGAGGCCCGGGTCGAAGCGAGCGAGCTCTGGGCCCACCATGTCGCCGCCCACGAGAGGAACTTCCGCAACCGGTACTCGGAGACCTCCGACATCGCCGATCATCACGACCGACTGCAGCCACCGCGGTACTGGCTGGTCCACAGCCTGAGCCACACCCTCATCCGGCAGATGGCGATGTCGAGTGGCTACGGCGGGGCCAGCATCAGTGAGCGTCTCTATGCGTGGAAGGGAACCGCCGAGCGTGAGCCAGCCGCGGGGATGATCATCTGCACGACCGCCTCGGACAGCGACGGAACTCTGGGAGGCTTGGTTCGCCTCAGCGAGGAAGCGCGGCTCGCGGCCCTGGTGCACGACTCCCTTCGGGTGACGTCTCGCTGCTCCTCCGACCCGATCTGCTCATCCCGTACACCCCAGGACCCCGAGGACTTCCTGCACGGGGCAGCCTGCCACTGCTGCACCTTCGTCTCGGAGACCTCCTGCGAAAAGGGCAACCGCTTCCTCGACCGGAGATTCCTCCTGTCCTTGCCTGATTCCGACCTCGGCTTCTTCGGTCGACCTGATGTCTGGTGACGCCGCACGCTTGTCCCTGGCTCGCCAGCTGACCGCGGACGAGGCAGCGAAGCTCGCCGAGCGACTCGGGTCAGGCGCTTCGGCCTCGCAGGCCCTGCAGATGATCTCTCCCTCTCGGCACCTCGAGGTGGGCAAGCTCCTCACGCAGGCAGGCCTCAAGGAGGACCGCGAGGGACTCGTCCAAGTCCTCCGAGTCGTGCACGAAGCCCGGAGCCAGTACAGCCCGATCAGCACCATCTGGACCACTCCGAAGGGATTGGCGCAGACGGGCTCGCTGACCTCGTCCCTCCACCAGCTGGTAGCGAACGCGCGCGAATCTATTGTGTGTGCCACATTCAACTTCCAACGCTCGTCTGCTCAGTGGGACGCCTTGCGTGACGCGGCGGCTCGGCCCGACCTGTCAGTGCGCGTATACGTCGATCGCGATGCCGCGGACCACAAACCCGAATCCTGGAAACCCACCACTCAGCAGATCGCGGCGAACTCGTGGGCGCCACCGTGCTGAGGTCGCGACCTCTGAAGGGCAAGCAGGTGCGAACTCACGCGAAGTTCTTCGCGATCGACCACCGCACCCTCGTCATCACCAGCGCGAACTTCTCGAAGAGCGCCGAGTTTCACAACGTCGAACTGGGCCTGCGCATCGACGATCCCGCTCTGACGGCATCCATCGAGAGTCAGATGCAGAATCTGGAGCAGTACATATACGAAGTGGTGCGTCGGACCTAGTGCAGCGTGTTGGCCGCCCTCAGCTGAGGGACGCAACCTCGGGTACTGGCGGCAGAACCTGACGCATTCAGTCCGAGAGCGAGCGTTCCACCCAGCGTGAGAAAAAGTCACGGCCCGACGACTGTCCACGCATCGCGGAACTGGGACTGAGCGCTGATCAGCCACTCGATAGCGTCGTCCCACGACGCGCGGTCGTCGATGGATGTGAAGGTGGAGACCAAGGTGACGCGAGCTGCCTTCCTGCCGTCCATGGGGTCCCACTCCGGTGACTGGTCCAAGTGGGACTCAACCTCCGCGCGCTTATCGAAGAGCGCCTCGAACCTCTGATGATTCAGCGCGGCGTCCGCGGAATTGAAGTAGAGCTGGACCTCCAGGCCGGTCCTCCTCCACACGGTGGATACGGTGACTCCCGAGCTGCCGACCGAGGCATCGATCCATGGTCCGGTCGACGTGGTGCCGCGCGTCCAGGTCGGATGATCATCGCGCATGCGCTCCAGTGCCAACGACCAGAACTCCCGGTAGACGGCAGGTCTGCCCGATGTCTGTGGCTCACCGAGAAACTCCTGCCGCACGTCCCGCAACCGTCGACCATCGGCGATCGACCAGAAGTACCACCCGTTCGTGGCGCTCTGACGCAGATGCCGAGCCGCACCCGACGGGGATTCAAAGGCCTTGCCGTCAAGGTGGAGAAGCATGTCATCACCAATGGTCGCCTCGCGGCCGGCGAAGTCCCGGTGCGTCGAGGTCAGGGTGTCGCCCACCTGGATCAGGCCACCTTCGACGAGATGCTTGAGCTCGACCCAGTCTCCCGCCTTTGTCTGCGGGTCGGCCACCCGGCCCTCGTGGCCCTCCGGGACCGGCCAGACGCGGAGCAGGACGTCGATCAGCTCGCCGGTCCGATCATCGATCCGTCCCTCGTCCCACGAGACCTGCTGAGCGCTGTCGACGAGTCGCCCGGTCATCGTGATCGTGTTGTGCCGCAACAACGCCGTCTGCTTGTCCGCCCACGGGCCGTTGGACACCTTCGAGTTCAGGGAAGACGTCAACAGGGTGAGATTGCCGAGACGGTGAACCCTCTCCTGCCGCTCGAGTTCTTCCTCCGCTGTCTCGACGGGCCACCAGTCCTGCCACTTCTGCGGCAAGATGTGCTCGATCGGCAGACCGATCCGCTCCACCTGCGGCTGACGTGTCTCGGCGCGGTAGGCGTCTTCGATGGCCTCGAGGTACATCCTCATGCGGGCTCGTGGGTACCGCCGGTACACCGCCTCTCGGGAGAGCGCCTGACGGACCTCATCGTCACCCGGCCAGTAGGTGCTCGTCACATCCAGGCGCGAAAGGTGGCCCACGACCCGGTCCGCCAACTCGTCTGCTGGCGCCGAATCGTGAGCCGCGATGATGTCCGCGACCACGCGACCCAGGGCAGAGGTGGTCATTCGCAGGAACTGCCGCCGCACGACCCAGCTCTCTGCCGCAGTCACAACACGGTTGATGACATCTCCCGGGACGTCACGTCCGGGCGCGTGCAGCCAGAGCAAGAGAGGCTTGAGCAGCTCTAACCCACTCGCCTGCATGCGGTACATGGCCATCTCGACGACGTCCAGCTCGCCCCCCGGGCGGGCCGCGGCCTCGGTCCACGCTGGTACTGGTCGGCCTGCTGCTTGATGACCGGCAACAGTTCCGCCATGGTCCGCTCGGGGTGATGCTCGACGTAGGCCTTGAACCGGGTGAACGTCGACTGCGGGCTCACCTCCTCACCCGTCCGGGACATGAGCCACTGGTTGAGGAAGAGCGAGCTGCGGCTGACCAAGTACCGCCCGACACTGACCTCCTTCGTCCAGAACTTCTTCTCGAAGGGCCACTCCTGGCGGTAGATCCGCTCGGCATCTCCCCCTTCGGCCTCAACGCGTTGGAAGACGAAGTTGCGCACGAGGTCTGCTGCGGTCAGTGGGGTGCCACGCGCGTTGAGGATCTCGAAGATTTCCTGAGATTTCTCGGAGGACTCGAGCTCGATCGACACGAGAGTGAGTCCTTCCACGAGGACGTCGGTGATTTCCTTGGCCCGCGGGCCGAACGCGTCCGAGTCCGGGTCCCCCAGCCACTGCTCGACCGCACCGACGAAGTAGTGGTGGGCTTGGACGACGAGACTCTCCGAGTTGTCGAGTGACGCGTGGTCGATGGGTGTCTCGGCGGTCATGACCTCGTCGAAGGCCTGCCGGTCGATGTTGAGGTGGCGCAACTTGAGTGGGCTGTCGCCAGCGAACCGCTGCGGGTTGTGGGTCAACGACTCTAGCCGATCGGCGTGGTCACTGCCGGCCAGAACTGCCTGTGTGGCATCCATGAGCAACTGCAGAGTCGTGATGCGCTGCTGACCATCGACGACATTCCACGACGGCAGTCGGTTGCCCTGCAGCTGCTGGCTCTGCATGACCACGGCACCGAGGAAATGCTGGGGACGCAGGTGTGGCTGTGCCAGACGAACGTCGGCCACTCTCTGGATGTCCTGCCACAGTGGCACCCACTGTTCTTCCTCCCGCCAGACGTATGGGCGCTGGAAGAGCGGGATGACGAAGTGCTGTGGCATGTCGAACAGGTCGAGTGGCGTGCGCTTGTAAGTCTCCACGCTTCGCATCCTGCCGGAATCACGGCGTCAGAACCGGAACTCGGCTCGGACGTCCTCACAGCATCGCGAGGTGGGAGTGTCACTCTAAATAAGCCCCTGTTGCGCTCGACCCCGAGGAGTACCCGTGATGACACCCGATAGGCCCGAGCGCCTCGCCCGGGACATGCACGCAGGGCAGAGGGACAAGCTCGGCCGCGACTACGTCACGCGGCACCTGCGCCCGGTCGTCGACAAGCTCAAGGACAAGGGCGACCACGCGATCATGGGTGGGTGGCTCCACGACATCATCGTCACGGACACCAAGACCACGCTGGCCGAACTGCTCGATCGGAACTTCCCTCCAGAGGTCGTCCGCGCCGTCGACTCCGTGACCAAACGACCGGGTGAGTTCTACGAGGACCTCATCACGAGAGCCTCCGTCGACGAACTCGGACGCCAGATCAAACTCGCAGACATCGAGGTCAACACGGAGTCCAACCCGGCGCTGGCGAAGAAGGACCCGGCCAAGGCGAAGCAGCTCCTCGAGAAGTACGAGCGGGCACGCCGGCAGCTCGGGCATCATCCGAGCCACCTCTTCGTCGTGCACGGCAGGATCGAGCACCTCACGCACGACGTCGCGATCATCCCCACCGACGTCGACGTCACCGTTGAGCCTCACTGGGATGCGGCGTCGCCCGAGGCGGATGCAAAGCCGGCTCGTCTCAACGAAGGGTGGGCGCGCTGGGGCGAGTCGAGCTGCTGGTTCGTCGACGTCGCCTCTGGTGACGTCGACGCAGTCCTGCGCCGGGTGCGTGCCGCGTTGTACGACATCGCCCAGACGCACCCCTGGCGAGTGCTCACGCCCGGCTCGTTGGAGGCACAGGGCACACCCCAGGGGCGTCGTCCGCTCCCCCTCATCGCCATGCCCGTCCTCGGCATCGGACAGGGCGGTCGCGGCGATCAGCAGGGCGAGGTGATCGAGCACCTCATCCGCGGCCTCACAGAAACACTGAAGAACCTTCCCTTCGACATCGCTCTGGTCACGCCGGACCCGGCCGTGTACGCGGCCGCGCAGCATGCCCGTGTTCGCGCTGCGTCAGACCACCCCCTCGCAGGCAAGGCGAAGGACCTGGCGAGCAAGGCACGGGCCGGAGAGCTGGCCCTATTCCTCGGCGCCGGGGTGAGCATCCCCGCGGGGCTGCCGACCTGGCACGAGCTGATCGTCCAGCTCGGCAAGAGCCTGGACCCCGGTGACCGAGAAGTCCTCGACGGTCTCGACATCACCGACCGGGCCCAGCTCATCCAGCAGTTGAAGCCGCATGGCTTCCAGCAGAGCGTCGCCGACATCACGAGTGAGGTCACGCGCCCTTCGCTCGTCCACACGCTGCTCGCAGGTCTCGACGTCGCCAATGTCGTGACGACCAACTACGACGCCCTCTTCGAGTCAGCCATGCGCGCCGCTGGTCACGCCGCCGACGTCGTCCTGCCCCACACGTCGGCCATCGGTCAGCGGCGATGGGTGCTCAAGATGCACGGCGACGTGGACCACCCGGCCACCATCGTCCTCACCCGACGTCACATGGTCCGGTACGACGCGGCGAACCGCCCGAGCGCTGCCCTACTGCAGTCACTCCTGCTCACGAAGCATCTGATGGTGGTCGGTGCGTCGATGACCGACCCCAACGTCTTGCGCCTCATCCACGAGGTGGATGCCTATCGAGATGAGCACGGACAGGCTCGTGACGGGGACTACGGGACAGTGCTGGACGCGGGTCCGACGAGTCCCGGACAGACTCGGCTGTGGGAGGGCCAGCTCGACTGGGTCGACCTGACACGTCAGGGCATCGGCAGTGGGCCGAGGACGCTCGAGATCCTGCTCGACCTCGTCGGGGTCTTCGCCTCGCGCGACTCGTCCTGGGTGCTCGACGAGCGCTTCGGGAGCCTCCTCGAGCCCTCGGACAGAGAGTTCGCCGAGCGTCTCCGACAGATCGCCGTGGACACGCCAAGCGGCGAGACATGGGCACCGCTGCGACGAGTCCTCGACGAGCTCGGGATAAAGCAGGCGGAGTCGCCCCGCGGCAAGTGTGGCGCTGCTGCACATGTGGGCGACTGCCCGTCGCGCCGTGGTGAGCCCCGTCGGTACGGCCACGGAGGCGCGACTGGCCGAGGGCAATGACCCTACGACGTAGGACAGAAGAACCTTTTCGACGCCCACCAATTCCTGCACATTCATTTTCGCTCCATGTGACGTGTTCACCCCGAACAATATCCTCACACACAATGCCGGTGAGAGCCTTTCAGGAATATCCCGAATACAGCGAATGGTGCGTGACGAAGAATGTTCGCCCCGCACCATCGCGCCTCATGTGCAGGTCACGTCAGATGTCCAGGTCATCGAGGTCGCCACCGCCACCGACGCCGACTCCGACGACGTCGTGGGCGGCGATGGCAGCCTGCCTGCCCTCCCGGATCACCTTCGGCCAGATCGGGTGGATCCCGAGAGCCTGCCGCGCACGCATCACGACGTCCTCCTGGATCACCGTGACGCAGGGCCGCGCCATGTCACGGTGGATCGTCGTCACCGCCTTGCCGGTGTCGGCGACCCGCACCTCGAGGAGACCGTCGTCCGGCGTCTCCCAGGTGAAGGTGGTCGTCCCCTCCCGCACGCTCATCTGCGGCTCGGGGGCGCCCGACCCTTCGAAGACCTTCTCCTTGACCTCGAGCGCCCGGGCAGTCGGCCGCTCGCCGGCTCCAAGGCCTGCGTGCCGCTCGAGACGGATGAGCTCGGCATCCGCCCCGTCGCGCCACCAGCGAGGGAAGGACTCGTCGGTCTCTCCCTCCTCCGCCGCGTTCACCCAGGCCTCCCACTCGGCGATCTCACGGTTCAGCAACAGGTCCTCGGCACCCTTGCGGGTCACGCGGTAGCCGCAGGCGACGGCGACTGCCCCGTCCACGATGAGCACCCACGCCACGTCGGGCACGCTCCCGCCCCGGTGGATCTCGTACACCGTGTCCGGGACCTCGAGGACGTCGTAGGCACTCGGCATCCCACGGATCGCCCGGAACTCGTCGACCGGGATCTCGAGCCACTGCTTGACCGCGTCGTACGCGGCCCGGTCCTCCCGCGACTTCTCCTCGGCACGAGCGCGAGCGGCCTCCTCGGTGACGTGGAATCCTTCACCCTCAGCCGGGCCGAAATCGGACATGACAAGCCAGACAGAACTCATGATGAGCCTTTCGGTTACATGGGATGAAGCTGCGTATTTCCCCCGCTGCTTCGTCTCCTATTTTAGTGCCCATGGGAGGTATTCACCAACTCGAAAACCCCTGCCTGTCAAGGCATTCTGAGCGTCTGCAAATTCTCAAAAAACGGTGTACATCATGGCCGCTGCCACCTGCCCGTCAGCCACCTGCCATAGCCTCTGTGGGATGGACACACGAGCGGACGCCCTCGGCGATGACACCCTCGACCTGACGATCGCCCGCCTGATCGGGTCGGCTTGGCCGCTCGGCAGCCGTAAGGTCCCCACGAGCCTCGTCAAGCTCGACCAGCTCCTCGCCGGAGGCCTGCACCCCGGGCAGACGACGATCGTCGCGTCACGCTCAGGTGAGGGGGCCTCTCGCTTCGCCACCGGGCTGGCCCGCTCAGCGGCGCTGCACCACGGCAAGCAGACCGTGATCCTCGCCCCCGACGCCCCCGAGATCGAGGTCTCGCTGCGCATCATCGCCGCAGAGACGCGTATCCCACTGCGCCACCTACGCTCCGGCGACCTGTCCGACCGGCACCGCGAGCGCCTGAGCGAGTGCCAGCAGCGTCTCGCCGACGCGCCGCTGTCGATCTACGCCGACTGCCCACCGGCAGGCACGCTCCCCGACTCCGTGGGCATGGTCAGCCACGAGGACGACGTGGAGCTCGTGGTCGCCGACGGCATCGCCCTGCTCGGTGACACCGTGCGCCACGACGTGACCTACATGGCCGACTGGGCACGTCGCGAGCACTTCGCCCTCGTCCTCGTCTCGAGCCTGCACAACCCGCGCGCCGGGGAGCAGCGCAGGACCCCGCAGCTGAGCGACCTGCGGGACTACGACGAGGTCATCGACGTCGTCGACAACGTCCTGCTCATCGAGCGGCCCGAGCTGGAGTTCGACCCGCTCGACGCGACCGTCCACGTCGCGAAGCACCGCTACGGCGCGCTGGGCAGCGTCGACGTCACCTTCGACGAGAGCACCGCGGGCTTCGTCAACCCGCCGGGGGTCGAGGAGGCCGACCCCGCTTGGCAGATGTCCTCCGTGTGGGAGATGACGGGCTAGCGACGTGCGAGGAAAGAGGGGACGGATGTCCTGGTACGAGGGCGCGTGCGAAGTCTGCGTCGACGCGTGCACCCGCGGCGCACGGCACACGAGCGTGCGTCAGGTCGCGACCGCCGCCGGGGTGCAGATCCGTCACTGCAGCCGGTGCGACGCCTGGTGGGACATGCAGCCGGCGACCCGGCCAGCTGTCATCTCTCGCCAGGAGGCCGCGCGCCGCGCGCCTGACGCGGACCGCTGGACCATCGTCGGCCCCCTGCTCGAGCCCCGCGACCCCGCTGGTCTGCTCGTCGACGCCCAGCGAGTCGACGCCCACCCGGGCGATCTGCTCGACCTGCACCGGCAGGCCGAGCTCGCCGGCGACGCGACATTGCAGGACGTGCTGACCACGGTGCTCGTACCCTTCATCCGCAACGCTCCCCGCACCGCGTGGACCTGTCGCGGAGGCGTGGACGGGCAGTGGACGCCCTTCGCCGAGGTCGTGACCGCCGGCTCATCTGGCACTCACGGCGCGCGGCTGCTCGTGCCGAACGAGCTGGCGCGCACATTCGCCGGCGGGCCCCGGCTCGACGTCGGCTGTCGGCCGCGGTAGCCGGCGGACCCTCGCCGGGAGGGGCGGGCTAGGCTCCCCGCGGGCGTCGCCGAAGCGCCCCTCCAGGAGGACCCGATGACCGACACCCGCCCCGCGGACCCGCCGGCAGACCTCACCACCTCCGCGCACCGTCGCACCGGTCTCATCACCCTCGCCGCCCTGCTGTCGGCGGGGTGGGCGACCAACCACTTCGCTGCACTGGTGCCCGTCCTCGAGGACTTCGCGCACATCTCCCGGCCCGGTCTCGACGCGGCCTTCGGCCTCTACGCCCTCGGTCTGCTGCCCAGCCTGCTGCTCGGTGGTGGCGTCTCCGACCGCGTCGGTCGCCGCCCGGTCGTGCTGGCCGGGCTGGCCCTCGCGTGCGCCGGCAACCTCGTCATGCTCATCTGGCCGACGCTCGTCGGGGTCGTCATCGGCCGGCTCGTCGTCGGCCTCGGCGTGGGCATGGTCGCGAGTGCCGGCACCGCGTGGGCTGCCGACCAGGACGCGGCGAAGGGGGCCGCCCGCGCCGGCGTCGTCCTCACCGGTGGATTCGCGATCGGTCCCGTGGTCACCGCACTCCTGACCACCGCACTACCGGGTCGCGCCGGGCTCGTCGCGGCCTACGCGATCCCCGTCCTGCTCACCGCCGGCTGCTTCGCGCTCATCGTGCTGCGGACGGTCACCGAGACCGAGGACGTCGCGGTGCACGACGACGAGGTGCGGGGCACTCCCTTCGTCGATGGACGACGCATCGGCCCAGCCCTCATCGCGGCGCTGCCGATGGGGCTGTGGGTCTTTGCATGCGTCATCTCCGCCGTCATGGTCTTCACCGGGCGGATCGGTGACCGCTTCAGCGGCCCGCTGCTCATCGCGGTGGCGTGCATCCTGGCGCTCGGCACCGGACTGCTGACCCAGATCGGCACGCGTCGCTGGGGGCACTGGCGTGCGCTGGGCGTCATCGGCGCAGGGCTCGCAGCGCTCGGGTTCGCCATCGGCGCCGCCGCGGGCGGCCGGATGAGCCCGGTGACCTTCGCGCTCACGGCAGTCATCCTCGGCTGCGCCTACGGGCTGTGCCTCGGGCAGGGACTGCAGGACGTCGAGCGGCTCGCGCCGCGCGACGCCCGCGGTCTGGTGACGGGGCTCTTCTACGTCGTCTCCTACTCCGGCTTCGCCCTGCCCTTCGTGCTCAACACCTATGAGGACCCCATCGGCCCGTCCGCCCCGCTCGTCGTGCTCGCTGCCCTGGCCCTGCTGACCGCGGTCGCTCGTCTGGTGGACGTCGTGCGGAGCGGGCAGGCAGCAACGGCGTCGACCGACAGGTCCGCCTGACGACCACGCCGCCCCTCAGGCGAACGTGGGGTCAACGCACGCGGCGCGACTCGTGGGCCGACTCCCAGACGTCGCCGCCCCCCGAGTCCAGCGACAAGAGCGACAGCACGACGAAGATCCCGAGCAGCGGCAACCACCACCGCAGGAGCACCGTGCGCACCGTCCCACCCCACGTGGCCCGCCGCTGGCTACCGACGTGCACGAAGGCGGTGCCCGCCACGAGACAGCCAAGGGTGCGCCCCCTTCGGCACACCGCGCCGTAGAGGAGCGGGACGGCGAAGGCCGACCCGAGCAGCACGAAGACGGCCTGCCCATCGCTCACCTCGACGCTGGCCGCGACCGCCCCGACGAGACCGACGTACCCGACGACGAGCAGGAGCTGGTCGATGGACCAGGCGAGCAGCCGTCGCCACCTCGACGGCCTGGGCAACGGAGCTGAGGACACGACGAGAGGATATGCGCGCGGCCGCCGTAGGGCTCTTCGGCTACGCCGCAGGGTGACGACGGCGGCGGTGCTACCGCCCTTTCCAGGACGCAGGATGTGCCCTCCAGCCGTACGATGAGGTATCGCCCCAACCCCGACGCCAAGGACTGCCATGGAGACCGACATCACCCTCGTGGTCGACGGCGAACGTCGCTCGCTCACGCTCGACACCCGCACGAGCCTGCTCGACGCGCTGCGTGAGCATCTCGGCGTCACCTCGCCCAAGAAGGGCTGCGACCACGGCCAGTGCGGCGCCTGCACCGTCTTGCTCGACGGTCGCCGGGCGACGAGCTGCCTGACCTTCGCCGTCGCCCAGGACGGCGCAGAGGTGGTCACTGCCGCCGGTCTTGCCCGGGACGGGCTCCACCCGGTGCAGCAGGCCTTCGTCGACAACGACGCCTTCCAGTGCGGCTTCTGCACACCCGGCCAGGTGTGCTCCGCGGTCGGGATGCTCGAGGAGCTCGAGCAGGGCAGCCCCAGCTATGTCACCGAGGACCTCACGAGCACCGCCTCCGCGGACGACGACGAGATCCGCGAGCGCATGAGCGGCAACCTCTGCCGCTGCGGGGCCTATGGCGGCATCCGCTCCGCCATCCGGGAGGTCTCGTCGTGAAGCCCTTCGACTACCGCCGCTCAGAGGACGTCGCGGGCGCGATCGCCCTCGCGACGTCCGGCCCGCAGGCGCGCTATCTCGCCGGCGGGACCAACCTGGTCGACCACATGCGTCTGGGCCTGGAGTCACCGCAGCTGCTCGTCGACGTCAGCCGGCTGCCGCTCGACGGCATCGAGGACCTCCCCGACGGTGGCCTGCGCATCGGCGCCACGGTGCGCAACAGCGACCTCGCGGCCGACCCCCGCGTCCGTGAGCGGTACCCCGTCCTCTCTCGTGCCCTGCTCGCCGGGGCCTCGGGACAGCTGCGCAACCTCGCCACCACGGGCGGCAACCTGCTCCAGCGCACCCGCTGCCCGTACTTCCAGGACGTGACGACGCCGTGCAACAAGCGTGAGCCGGGCACCGGCTGCTCCGCGATCGGTGGCTACACCCGTGACCACGCCGTCGTCGGCGCCTCCGACGCCTGCGTCGCCGTCCACCCCTCCGACATGGCCGTCGCAATGCTCGCGCTCGACGCCATCGTGCGCGTCGAAGGACCGGACGGGCCTCGCGAGATCCCCCTCGACGACTTCCACCGCCTGCCCGGCGAACACCCCGAGCGGGACACCGTCCTCGCCGCCGGTGAGCTCATCACCGACGTCGACGTGCCGGCCACCCCCTTCGCCCGTCGCTCCGAGTACCGCAAGGTGCGCGACAGGGCCTCCTACGCCTTCGCCCTCGTCTCGGTCGCCGCGGCCGTCCACGTGGACGAAGGGAGGATCGCCGACCTGCGCATCGCCTGCGGCGGCATCGCCCACAAGCCCTGGCGAGCCCGCGCCGCTGAGGACGCGCTGCGCGGCCGCGCTCCGGACGCGGCGGCCTTCGCCGAGGCAGCCGAGGCGGAGCTCACCGACGCGAGCCCGCTGCCCGACAACGGGTTCAAGATCCCGATGCTGCGCCGGACCATGGTCTCGGTCCTGCGCGACCTCACCGAGGAGGTCCGATGACCGACATGATCACGCCCCGCGCGATGGGCACCGACCGGGCCCGCCACGACGCCGTCGCCAAGGTCACCGGCACCGCGCCCTACGCCGCCGACCACGAGCAGTCTGAGCGGGTGCACCTGCACCCGGTGCAGGCCACCATCGCCCGCGGCCGCATCGCCGACATCGACACCAGCGCCGCCGAGGCGTTGGACGGGGTGATCCTCACCCTGACGCACCTCAACGCCCCGCGGCTCGCGAGCTCCGACGACACCGAGATGCTCATCCTGCAGAGTGACGAGGTCGCCTTCCGCGGTCAGCTCATCGGTGCCGTCGTGGCGCGCACCAGCGAGACGGCCCGCGAGGCCGCCTCCCTCGTGAAGGTCACCTACGAGGAGCAACCCGTCGACGCCACCCTGTCGGCCGAGCGCGACGACCTCTACGCGCCCGACGAGGTCAACGCCGGCCACGAGACGGACACCGCGAGCGGTGACGTGGACGCCACGTTCGAGGCGGCCGAGGTACGGCTCGAGCAGACGTACACGACGCCGATGGAGCACAACAACCCCATGGAGCCGCACACGACGGTGGCCCTGTGGCAGGAGGAGCACCTCACGCTGTGGGACTCCATCCAGGGCGCCCACACCGCGCAATCCGCCCTCGCCCCCCTGCTCGGACTCGAGCCGGAGCAGCTGCGGGTGCTCGCCCCCTTCGTCGGTGGTGGCTTCGGCTCCAAGGGCAAGCCGCACTCCCACGAGGTGCTCGCCGCGATGGCCGCCATGCGGCTGCCCGGCCTGTCGGTCTCCTTCTGCGTGACCCGCCAGCAGATGTTCACCCTCACGGGCTATCGGACCCCGACGATCTCCCGGGTGCGCCTCGGCAGCGACCGGCAGGGTCGGCTGTCGGCGATCTCCCACGACGTCGTCGAGCAGAGCGCGCGACTGTACGAGTTCGCGGAGCAGACGGCCGCACCTACGCGCACGATGTATGCAGCGCCGCACCGCCGCACGACCCACCGGCTCGCGACGCTCGACGTGCCGGTCCCCTTCTGGATGCGCGCGCCCGGTGAGTGCCCGGGCATGCACGCCCTGGAGGTCGCGATGGATGAGCTGGCGATCGCCTGCGAGCTCGACCCGATCGAGCTGCGCGTGCGCAACGACACCGCGATCGACCCGGACACCGGCCTGCCCTTCACCCACCGCGACCTCGTCGGGTGCCTGCGCGAGGGAGCGCGGCGGTTCGGCTGGGCCGACCGCGACCCGCGACCGGGACGACGGGAGGGCGACTGGTTCGTCGGGACCGGCGTCGCCGCGTCGACCTACCCGGCACTGATGATGACGGGCAACGTGGCCCGCGTGACGTACGACGGCGATCGATACCGCGTGGAGATCGGGGCGACGGACATCGGCACCGGGACGTGGACCGCCCTCGCGCAGATCGCCGCCGACGCGCTCGAGTGCCCGGTCGAAGACGTTGATCTGCGGATCGGCGACAGCGACCTGCCGACGGGCAGCCTCGCGGGTGGCTCGACAGGTATCTCCTCCTGGGGCACGACCGTCGTCACCGCGGCGCGTGCCTTCCGCGCGGAGCACGGGCGCACGCCCGCCGCGGGGGCGACGACGCAGGCGGAGCAGCCGGAGAGCGATCTCACCGAGCGCTTCGCGCCGCACTCCTTCGGGGCGCAGTTCGCCGAGGTGCGGGTGCACGCCGACACCGGCGAGGTGCGGGTGCCGCGCATGCTCGGCGTCTTTTCCGTCGGGCGGGTCATCAACCCGCGCACCGCGCGCTCCCAGCTGACCGGCGCGATGGTCATGGGCCTGTCGATGGCCCTGCACGAGCACAGCGTGCTCGACGAACGCTGGGCTCACGTCGTCAACCACGACCTCGCCGGCTATCACGTCGCCGCGCACGCGGACGTCGCCGACATCGAGGCGGTGTGGCTGGACGAGACCGACGAGCACATCAACCCGATGGGCTCGCGCGGCGTCGGCGAGATCGGCATCGTGGGTGCCTCGGCAGCGGTGGCCAACGCGACCTATCACGCCACCGGTATACGGGTGCGTGAACTTCCGCTGACGCCCGACCTCTTCCTCAGGGGCGACCCGCAGAGCGTGGCGCGGTAGGCGCACCGCCGCTCAGGCGCTCTCCGCGAGGGCCCGTCGAGCCCGTCGACGCCGGCTGAGCCCCAGAGGCCGGCGCGACACGAAGGCCGCTCGGCTCCCCTCGACGGGCAGACCGCGCGCGAGAACTCCTCGTCAGCGCGTCTGCGTCCTGCCGGCGCGCCCCTCCACGAGCAGGCGCAGCCGGCGAAGGGTCTCGGAGTTGCGCCACTTCAGGCCGGGCTGTCGCGCGATCCCGGGCACGAGGAGACCCGGCCCGGAGACCACGTCCTCGACCATCGTCACCTCGGTCCGGTCGTCGACCGGGGTCACTGTGATGTGCACCTTGGCCTCACCCATCGGCCAGGCGCGAGCACGCAGGGTGATGGACTCGTGCGGCTGCTGGGCCAGCACGCGTGTGTGGTCGTGGATCAATGCGGGCCACGCGCCCACCGAGTGGTGGATGCGGCTGCCGACAGCGGGCCAGTCCGGGTCGACGTCGCGCATGCGCGAGGCGCCGACGACCCACAGCGGGTAGAGCCAGCCGTCACTCAGCACCGACCAGACGTCGTCGATCGAGGCGTTGATGACCGTGGTGTTCTCACTCATACCCAGCTCCTACGGGTTGGCGGGGGTGTCGACCCCGAGTCTCGTCGCGGGTGCGGTGTGGTGCAACCTGTCGACGTCGGCCCTCTCGCGCACCATGGTGCCGCCCGTACGCCGCCACCATGGGGCGGTCGCCGCTCAGCCGGCCACGAAGTCCGGCCACCCCGCATCGAGGTACTCCACGAAGGTCTCGCTGACCCGCTCGCGGTGCAGGTGCTCGCGGGTCACCGGCAGCGCCGCCATGGTGAAGGCGTCGTCGTCGGCGGAGCGCTTCGGGAAGTCGTGGTGCACGATCGCCGCCCGGCCGATGTCGACGAAGTCGGCCCCCTTCGACAGGCACCAGCGCGCCTGCTGCGCGGAGCGGATCTTGCCCGCCACGCCGAGCCGGGTCTCGCCGCGCTCGAGGCCGGTGAAGGCGTCGATGAGCAGGTCACCCTCGTCGTCGACGGTCAGGAAGGCGTCCCACAGCGACATGTCGAGGTAGTCGACGAGCCCGGAGTCGAGGACCTGCTGGGCGACGGCGACACCTTCGTCGAGGACGATGCCGTTGCCCTGTGGGGTGAGCCGCAGCCCGACCTGGAAGTCGGGGCGCGTGCGCTCGCGGATCCCGCGGAGGACCTCGAAGAGCATCCGCGAGCGGTCCTCGAGCGACCCGCCGTAGCCGTCGGTGCGATGGTTGTGGCGTCCGTCGAGGAACTGGCAGATGAGGTAGCCGTGGGCACCATGGACCTCGACGCCGTCGAAGCCGGCGCGCTCGGCTCGCTGCGCCCCGAGGACGAAGTCCTCGACCGCCTGCTGCACCTCCCCGGTCGACAGGGCACGGATGTCCTTGTCCAAGTCGTCCCACGGAGCGACGTTCGGCACACCGGTGACGGCCGGGTCGGAGCGTCGACCGCCGTGGTGCAGCTGCACCGAGGAGACGCTGCCGGCGGCCCGGATGCCGTCGGCCAGGCGGGTCAGGCCCTCCAGGTGCCTCTCGTCGCTGATCCCGAGCTGACCCGCCCAGGCCTGCCCCGCGGGGGCCACGTAGGTCGCGCAGGTCATCGTCAGGCCGAATCCTCCTTCGGCCCGGGCGACGAGCCAGCGGTACTCGTCCTGCGACAGCGTGCCGTCCGCATGGCTCTGGGTGTTGGTGAGAGGGGCGAGGGCGAGCCGGTTGGCCCAGGCGGGGCCGTGGGCCAGGTCGAGGCGGTCGTGGAGGGTCATGGCGCCATCCTCGCAAGCCGCCGTCGCACCTCTCCACGAAGGTCGAGATCTGGTGGCGGCCTCCGGACCCGAGCCACGCGGGGTGCCTGCGGGGTGCCGAGTCCACGCCACTCGCCTCCGCGGATACTCCCCGGCCACCCCGGGAATTAGTTGCCGAGACAACTAGTTACACCGGTCATGCATGCCTTCGGATTCTTGAGCTTCGGGCACTACGGGCACGGCAGCGGGCCGGGTGACCCCGACGCCGGTCAGGCACTGCGCGACGCCGTCGAGATCGGAGTCGGTGCCGACGAGATCGGCGTCAACGGCGCCTACTTCCGTGTCCACCACTTCGCGCGGCAGGGCGCGGCGCCCATGCCGGTCCTCTCGGCCATCGCCGCTCGCACCCGGCGCATCGAGGTCGGCACCGGCGTCATCGACATGCGCTACGAGACCCCGCTGCAGCTGGCCGAGGAGGCCGCCGCCCTCGACCTGATCTCCGGAGGCCGGGTCGCGCTCGGCGTGAGTCGGGGGTCACCGGAGCCCGCCCTGCGCGGGTGGGAAGCCTTCGGCCACACCGGTGCTCGCGATCCGCGCGGCGCCGACCGCGCACGCGAGCACTTCGAGACCTTCATGTCCGCGATCCGCGGCGACCAGGTCGTCGACGCCGACCCGACGCAGGGCCCCGCCGGCCGGCTGCGGGTCGAGCCGCACTCCCCCGGCCTCGACCGCCGCATCTGGTGGGGGGCCGGCAGCCGCGAGACCGCCGAGTGGGCCGCCCGCCAGGGGGTCAACCTCATGAGCTCGACGCTGCTCACCGAGGCGACCGGAGCCTCCTTCGCCGATCTGCAGGCCGAGCAGATCGCGCTCTACCAGGCCGCATGGCGCGAGGCCGGCCACGACTGGGCGCCGCGGGTGTCGGTCTCCCGCAGCATCTTCCCGATCGTCAGCGACCTCGACCGGCACTTCTTCGGCCTGCAGGGCCAGGGCAGCAGCGACCAGGTCGGCATGATCGACGGCTTCCGCTCGACCTTCGGCAAGACCTACGCCGCCGAGCCCGACCAGCTCGTCGAGCAGCTCAAGGCCGACGCGGCCATCGCTGCCGCCGACACCGTCATGCTCACCATCCCGAGCCAGCTCGGCGTCGACTACAACCTGCACATCCTCGACTCCTTCGCCCAGCACGTCGCCCCCGAGCTCGGGTGGCGCCGCAACAGCGACGGCCCCGTCGAGCCCCTCCCCGCCTGACCAACCCCAACCGATAGGAACACCATGAGCACCATCGTCATCTTCGGCGGCACCGGCTACGCCGGCGGCAACATCGCCCGCGAAGCCGCCTCCCGCGGCCACCAGGTCATCTCCTACAGCCGCACCGCCCCGGCCGAGCAGGCCGAAGGCGTCGAGTACCGCACCGGCTCCCTGACCGACGACGTCGTCCTCGCGCAGGCCGCCACCGACGCCGACGACCTCGTCGTCGCCACGCACGGCGCCGACGTCGGCGGCTCCCCGCTCGTCGACCACGTCGCCCGGCTCACCGCTGCCGCCATCGAGCACGGTGCCCGCCTCTCCTTCGTCGGCGGTGCCGGCTCACTCCACGTGACGAAGGGCGGTCCCCGCCTCGTCGACACCCCGGACTTCCACGACGACTGGAAGCCCGAGGCCCTCTCCCACGCCAAGGTGCTCGACGCCCTGCGCGCCGGCCCGCAGGAGCTCGACTGGTTCTACGTCTCCCCGGCCGCGCTCTTCGGCTCCTTCGCCCCCGGCGAGACGACTGGCAGCTACCGGCTCGGCGGCGACGAGCTCGTCACCGACGCCGAGGGCAACTCGGAGATCTCCGGCACGGACTTCGCCCTGGCCTTCGTCGACGAGATCGAGCAGGGCAAGCACCGCCGGCAGCGGTTCACCGTCGCCCACTGACCCCCTGCGCGTAGCTCTCCAGCGCCGCCCGGAATCCCCGGTTGGGCGACGCCTCCGGCAGCGCGGCGACGACCTCCCGCGTCGCCGTCTCGAGGTCGACCCCGAGTTCCAGCGCGTGGGCGATGCCCACGGTGGGCGTGCGGGACTGGGCCGCGACGCAGTGGATGAGCACCCGGTGGCCTTCGGCCCGAAGGGAGGCCACCGTGCGGGCCGCGTCGGTGAGGACGGCGTCGAGGTTGGGGTTGGCCTCAGGCCCCTGGCTCGTCGATGAGGCGGAAGGGCACGTGCACCATGCCCGCCGGCACCTGCCGTGAGCCGGTGAGGCAGAGACTGACCACCGCGGTGATCTCCTCGGGCAGCTCGTCGAGGGCCAGCACGTTGCCGAGCCAGACGCCGTCGTCGAAGGGGTGCCGCACGAGGACCGAGCGGCGGGCCTGGTGGTAGTCGATGCGCTCCACCCCGGGCCAGCCGTAGGCATTGGGGCGGCCACCCCGCACGGCCAGGGTGGCCGCCTCGGCGAGGTCCTCCGCAGTGCGCCCCGGGTAGCCGTGCACGATCCGACGCCACTCGGCCGGGACCGCGGACGCACCCCACCGAGCGGCGAGCAGGCCGCCGGCGATCGCCGCGACCGTGTCGGTGTCGTTGCCGATGCGGATCGCGGTGTCGAGCGTGTGCTGGAGGTGCCGGCAGGGCATCTCGTCGGGCACCGGCGTGTGGCGGATCGCCGACCACGCAGCCTGGAACGCGGTGACGACATAACCGTTGGGCGTGAAGGTCGCCGGCTCCTGTGCCTCGGCCTCGGTGATGCGGGCGGTCCAGAAGCCCTGCGCTTCGTCGGACAGGTACGGCAGCCCGACCTGTACGTCGAGCTCCCCCTCGAGCACCGCGTGCCGGATCGCGTGCGACCACAGCGCGCACGCCTGCCCCGCGCGCTCGTCCGTGTGGGTCAGCGCCGAGACCGCCTCAGCGGCCGCCGTGAGGCGCTGCGGGTCGTCGAGGTGCGCCAGCGCGACCGGTGAAGTGCGCATCAGCGAGCCGTTGCCGCCGGTGCGGCCAGTCCGAGCGTGCAGGTCCGCGGCGGCCTGGGCCATGCGGGTGGCGAGGGGCTCGTCCGGTCCCTGAGGAGGCGCGCCAGCGCCGTCTCGAAGGGACTCCCTTCGAGACGCTTGCAGAGCAAGCTCCTCAGGGAGCGAGGTCTGACGGGGCGATGCGTGACGGGGCGAGGTGTGGCGGAGCGAGGAGAGGACCTGGCGGGTCTGGGTGCCGATGTCGGCCGGGCTGGAGGCGTACCAGTCGAGGAAACCCTGGGCGACCTCGTCCAGCGCTTCCGGGGAGGCGAGGTCCACCCCCTTCGCCGCGGCTGCGAGGACCGGCCAGGTCATGGCCGTGTCGTCGGTCCACTCGCCCGGGGCGAAGTTGCCGAGGCCGCCGCCGATCATGGCGGGACCGTCGGGTCCGACTGCGGCGCAACCGAACTCGTAGCCGGCGCCAAGGGCATCGCCCACCGCGGAGCAGAGAGGGGCACCGCAGGCGCGGTCCATCTGTGCACTGGTGAGTCGCATCAGGCCACCTCTCCCCCGACGCGCAGCGCCAGGTCGTCTCGGGTCGTCATGGCGTCGAGGAAGACCGCCATGGTCGTCATCAGGTGGTGCGGGGCGAAGGGCATGGTCTCGACCGTCGCCGTCTGGACGATGTCACGACCGATGACCTGCCACCAGATCCACGGGTTGGAGCGGTTGAGGATCCCGACCTCGACCGCGGCCTGCCGGCGCGAGCGCGCCCCGTGGGCCACGCGGGTGCTGATCACGGTGGCCGGCGCATCCGGCAGCACCTGCACCCAGACCCGCTGGCCGAGGTGCTCGAGATAGAGGTCGTCGTCCTCGTCGCGGCCGACGTCGTAGACGCCATTGAGAGCGTCCTCGACGATGTCGACCAGCGCCTCCCGGTCGGTCTCGGCGTACACGTCGGGAGCGGTGCGCAGGCCCCCCGTCCAGGCCAGACCGAGGACCGGCGACATCTGCGCGACCGGACCATCCGCCCTGTGCGTCAGCAGCTGCGGGTGCGGCACGCCGACGATGTTGCGCAGCACCATGATCGCCCGGTGGACGAGCGGCTCCCGCCCGATCGCGTGGTTTTCGGTGTACTCGTCGTCACCGACGGTCGCGCAGAGCGCGCCGCTCTGCATGCGGAAGGCCACCATCGGGACCTCCACCTGCTCCCCCACCTCGAGGACCAGCCGGTCCTGCGGGTGCGCCATCGCCTCGACGAGCGTCAGCAGCTTGCGCTCGAAGGCCTTCCACGCGGCGTGGATCTCCTCGACGCCCGCCGCCATCTCCTGCTCGGTCATGGTCATCACATCCCCTCCCATTCATTTAACCCCTTGAATGAGCTAACTATAACACCTCAACCGCGCTAAAGTGCACGACATGGCTCGCCGCACCCTCGACAGCTACCCCCGCCCCGGCGTCACCGTGGACCTCGCGGTCCTCACGGTCACCGACCCGGGCACCGACGACGCGGCCCTGCGGGTCCTGGTCCAGGAGCGCACCGACCCGGACGGCCGGGTGCTGCCCGGCCGATTCCTCCGCGAGCGGCACACCATCGACGAGACCGTGCGCGAGGTCTTCGAGCACAAGGTCGGCGTGCGCCCGACCGAGGTCACGCCCCCGCGCCTGCTGCGCCTCTTCGACGCACCCGACCGCGACGACCGCACGTGGGCGATCTCGGTCGCCTACTCCGTCTCCATGCCCGAGCTCGAGCTGACGGGAGCGAAGGGAGAGCTCCTCCCCGTCGACGAGGTGGCCGCCGCGACCGGCCGGGACATGCTCTGGGACCACGACGAGATCGTCTCTGCCGCAGTCGAATCGCTGCGCGAGCGCTACGAGTTCCGCTACCGCAACGACAGCCCCCCGCCGGACCCCGACGGCTTCCTCCCGCAGCCCTTCACGCTCCACCAGCTGCGCAAGGTGCACGAGGCCGTCATCGGCGAAGAGCTGCACAAGGACAACTTCGCCCGACGGATGAAGCCCCAGCTCACGCCCGTGACCCGAGGCGGCGAGGTCGTCCGGTCGGCCGCCCAGCGAGGCCGCCCGGCGACGCTCTACCGCATCGCCTAGCGGCCTCGGGCGTCGAGCGACACCCGGGGCAGGTGGACGCGACGCACCCCGCAGGAGGAGATGGCTCAGCTCGACCCGCGACGTACCGGCGGCTCGCCGGTCGCCCCTGCCCTGCTGATCACCTGACGGTGCCCCACGGTCGGGTCCGGCTCAGGTGGTAAGCCGGGTGATCACCACCAGGACGGCTGCCATGACGGCCACGCCGACCACGACGGCGAGCGTGATGGCGAGCGGTCGGTGCACCCACTGCCACCGCAGCAGTCGAGGCCACCGCCGGCGCACGTCCTCCACGCTCTGCCCGGCGACGACGTTGTGGCTGCGGCCGGCCATGACGAGGGCGTCGATCGTCTCCGGCGGCCACAGGCTGGTCTGCCACCGGCGCAGGCAGCGGCCATCATCGCCCAGCAGCCCGACGAGGCCACCAACGCCGCTCAGCTGCAGCTCGCGCACGACGACGACCTCGGCGATGGCCGAGCGCGGGATGACCCGGGTGCCCACCAGACCACGCTCGCGCACCTCAGTGGGTGTGATCGTCACGGTGCGCTGAGTCTCCCGGGCCGTGACGACGGTGAAGAGGCCGACGACGAGCAGGACGGCCAGGATCCCCTGCCACCACGGAGCCTTGACGACGGCGGGCAGGATCGCGAAGAACACCCCGACCCCGGTCATGACGACGAAGGAGGCCGGGCTCACCCCTCCGGGCAGGACTCGACGGCCCTCATGGTGGCCGGGCTGCACAGACATGGCGCCATCATCGCAAGGAGCACGCCCCCGGGCAGGAGGGTCAAGATCCGGTCTCGACTGGCGCGGGCTGGCGGTTCGGCACGCCCCGCGGGCCGGGTGGTGCCACCGTGGAGGTATGGATCTCACTTGGGTCGCCCTCTCGGCGACCGGACTGCTGTCCATCGCGGGGCTCCCCTTTGCGATGGCCTGGGTGGAGCGGACCCTGATGACGGGCCCGACCCACGTCGAGCAGCCGCCCCGCTGACCCGCCGCGCGCCACACTCCGCCGGCCGACCGGCGGGGCGATCGGTCGTCACCTCCCCCGACATGGCAGGACCCAGACCGATCAGTACCGTGGACGGCAGTTGTGCAGGGCGGTGGACACGCCCTGCCCGTCGACGAAGGGGATGACACGTGCGTTTTCATCGGGGGGCTGCCGCCAGCGCGGCTGCCATGACCGTGGCCGTCGCGCTCACTGCGTGCGCCGAGGACACGAGCACCGCAGGCGGCTCGGACCCGACGTCCACGGCCGTATCCAGCGAGTCCGGCAGCACATCGAGCTCGCCCTCCGCGAGCGGGTCGAGCACGTCGGACGCCATCGTGGTCGACACGGGCAACATGCTGCCCCCGGTCGCCGGGCACAAGACGCGCTCGGGCGCCGAGACCTTCGCATATCACTACGTCGACGTCCTCGGCCGGGCGGGCGAGTCCGGAGACACGACGACGCTGGAGTCCCTGGGCGCGAGCGACTGCACGGCCTGCGACGACGCCGTGGCCCAGATCGATGCCGATCACAGCAAGGGGCAGACCCTCAGCACCAACCCCTACACCATCACCGAGGTCAAGGCCACGGGCGACCCGAGGGCGAGCGTGGAGGTCACGCTCGACGTGAAGGTCAAGGCGCACGAGCGGGTCGACTCCTCCGGCAAGACCGTGGAGTCCGTCGACGCGGAGAGCCAGACCGTGACGGCTCAGCTCGAGTGGTCGGACGGCTGGGAGATGAAGGCCTGGACCGTCAGCTGACCCGTCAGCGCGTGCCCGCGTAGACCGCGGTCTTGACCCGCGTCGACGTCGGCTTGCCCTGGTCGACGGAGCGATCGACGGTCCACGCGGCGGCATCGCTGTCGAAGGTGTCCTCGATCTTTTCGTCCGTCAGCAGCTCGGAGCCGTCGCTGCACGGGTACCAGCTGAACCTCCCCTGCCAGTGCTGACCGTGGTCGTGGCTTGCGACCGCGCACGTCGTGTCGTCGTCGAGGACGACGTACATCGGGATGACCTCCTGGCCGCGCGGGTGCATCTGCCCGTCCCAGTTGTCGACGGTCGGCGAGGTGAAGCGGATCGCCTTGCGCCCCAAGGGGTCGGTGATGCACGTCGTCTTGCCCCCGTCGGCGAAGGTGCAGGCCTTGGCGCTCGCCGCGGTCGGGCCGCAGGTGAAGATCTCGTCCTGCTTCGAAAAGGTCGATTCGGTGAGGCCGCCCCCTGGGCGCACAGGTCGTCCGTGAGCTGCTCCACGGTCCACGAGTCGTCGACCCAGACCGTGGAGATCGTCGTGGCAGCGCCTCCGGTGCTCGAGGAGGTCGATGGCGGGCTCGTCGTCGACGACGACGTCGGCGATGTCGTCGTCGACGTGGTCGCGGTCGCCGAGGTGCTGCTGGACGAGCTCGGCTCAGCTGTCGTGGTCGTCGACGAGGTCGTCGTCGTCCGTGAGCTCGCGGTGCTCGTCTCGGTAGTCCGGGTCGGCGTGTCGGACCCGCAGGCGGTCAGGGCCACGGCGGCCACCGGGACGGCCCACCAGGTGATGCTGCGTCGCATGACTGCTCCCCCTTCGGCCGCAACCCCCTGTCGCAGCCCACCTCCAGCAGACCGGATGTGGCCGGTTGACGCAAGCACCGCGATGGGGTGTGCCTGTGGATCTTCGAGATGCGAAAGGCCGACAAATGGCTACCGTTGATGACAGTTTCAGGGGGCCCGCGACGGCGCGCCTCGCCGTCGACGAAGGGGAGTCCCCGTGCGTTTTCACCGAGGCACCGCCGCCTGCGCAGCCGCTCTGGTCATGGTCAGCGCGCTCGCCGCGTGCGGTGACGAGGAGCCGACCGAGCCCTTCGAGACGAAGGAGCCGACCTCGCAGAGCTCGAGCTCCGGGGCGTCGGGGTCGAGCACATCGGGGTCCGGGTCCTCGAGCAGCGGGTCGAGCTCGAGCGGTGGGACGAGCAGTGATGACCTGCCTGCTGACCTGCCCGAGGAAGCTCGGGAGGAGACGAAGGAGGGCGCGGCAGCTTTCGGGGAGTACTACTTCATGACGTACGGGGAGGCCGCCCACACGGGCGACACCTCCACGCTAAAAGCGCTCGGCGCAACCGATTGCACGATCTGCTCGAATGGCGTCGACAAGATCAAGAACGATGCGGCCAAGGGCTGGACCCGGAGCAAGAACCCATACCACGTCAGCAAGGTCGAGGCCACCAAGCGCCCAGACGAGGGCTACAAGGTCTCCATGTCGGTGAAGGTCGACGAACACGATCGCGTGGACTCCAAGGGCAAGTCCAACGGCACCGTCGAGGCGACGCAGTACACGCTCACCGAGCACGTCGTGTGGAAGAGCGGTCGGTGGCACATCCAAGATTGGGTCGTCACATGACCGAGTCAGTTCATAGATCTTTCGCCTTGACTGCGATCATCGCCGGGATGGTGGCGATGCCACCCGCGCTCACGGGCGACCCGGAAGGCACGCTGACGGACTCGGCGGCTGAACTCTCGGCTGAAACTCACGGGATATCCCCCGGTACGGCCAAGGGCGCCGACGCAGGCGGAACTCCCATCCGCCCCCAAGGCACACCCCTGTCAGCCAACATCGCCAAGCCCCACGTCCGAGGAGCAGCGCAGAAGGACAAGATCGAGGTCAAGTACGGCCCCTGCACGCCCGGCACCGCCAACTGCGACGGCGCGCGGACCGGGTGCATCACGCAGTCCGGCGACCCCAACTACTTCGACCCACCCACCGTCACCTACGTCCGGGTCAACAACGGACCCTGGGACGCGGTGCGCGTCTCGTGCGGCGTCCCCGACTCCGTGACCATCCCGGGAGCCCCCAGCGAGCCGCCGGTGACCGTCGCCGTGGAGCCGCCGCCCGTACCAACCTTCGCCCAGATCCAGACCGCCTTCAAGGAGCTGCCCTTCAGCCAACCCAGCGTCTCGGTCCAGCCCAAGGGCATGCGCACCCTCATCAACCTGCCGACGTACTACGAGGCCTCGTGGCCCGACGACGCAGGACTCGAGCCGGGCGAGGTCAGCAAGCCGGTCACGCTGCTGTCGTGGACCGTCGAGTTCAAGATCTCAGCGCGCGACTACCGCTACGACTTCGGCGACGACACGACATCCCGGTGGACGAGCAGCGCCGGCGGCACCTACCCGGACGGCGACGTCACCCACACCTACACGGACACCGGTGACATGGACGTCAAGGTCGACGCCCGCCTCACCGGCCAGTACCGCGTCAACGGCGGCACTTGGCAGGACATCGCGACCACCGCCGACCTCCAGGACGAGCCCGTCGACACCCTCGAGGTCGTCGGCACCCGCACCCGACTGACGAGCTGACGCGCGCGGCCCCCCTGTCGCGTCACGCTCAGCCCATCGCCCGGCGGACGGCGTCGTCGAAGCCGAGCAGACCCCCTTCGGGCACCCCCACGAGGTCGTCGAGGTCCTCCTCGCGGCGGACCACCTCGTGCACGAGGCTGCCGACGAGCGGCTTGGCCACGCCGGCATCGACCGGGGTGATGAGGCTGACCCAGTGGCTGGCGAGCCACGGTGTGAGGACGGGCACCCGGAGGACCAGTCGACGACGCAGTCCGGTGACCGCGGCGAAGCGCTGGATCATCTGCTCGTACGTGAGCACCTCGGGTCCGGCGATGTCGAAGGTCCGGTTGACCTCGGCCGGCAGACTCGCCGCACCCACGAGGTAGTGCAGCGCGTCGTCGACCGCGATCGGCTGGATGCGATTGCGCAACCATCGCGGTGCCACCATGACGGGCAGCCGCTCGGTGAGGTACCGCAGCATGTCGAAGGACACCGAGCCGTCACCGAGGACGACCGCCGCCTGGAGCACCGCGGCAGGCACGGGCCCGTCGAGCAACACCTGACCGACCTCGACGCGCGAGGCGAGGTGCACCGACAGGTCCGCGCCCTCGGGATGGAGCCCGCCGAGGTAGACGATGCGCCCCACCCCGGCCTCGCTCGCCGCCGCGACGAAGCCCTCCGCGAGCTGGCGGTCCCGCCGGGCGAGGTCACCGTGCCCGTCCATCGAGTGCAGCAGGTAGTAGGCGACGTCGGTGCCCGCGAGGGCCCGGCGCAGGTCATCGCCTGATGTCGCGTCGCCTTCGACGACCTCGACGCGGTCGATCCAGTCGCGGCCGCGCAGCCGCTCGCTCGATCGCGTGAGGACCCGCACCGTCCAGCCGTCGTCGAGCAGCCGAGGCACGAGCAGCCCTCCGATGTAGCCGGTTGCGCCGGTGACGAGTGCGGTGCCGGGCTCTTCCGCCGCGGCGGAGGGCGTGGAGTTTTCGGTCATGGGTGGCTTACCTCAGGAGGTCGAGGGCGGGTGGAAGGAGCACGAGCATCGAGCTGGACCAGATGACGTGGGTGATGATCGGGGCGAGCACTCCCCCGGTGACCCGACGCTGGGCCCCGGTGAGCAACCCCAGCAGCAGGGCGGCGAAGGTGAGCATGACGTTACCGGTGGCGGCGGTGACGAGTGTGTAGACGAGGGTCGTCACGGCGAGCGCGTGCCGACCACCGACCGCGGCGAAGAGGGCCCCGCGGAAGAAGAGCTCCTCGCCGACCCCCGTCACGACGGTGATGAGCCAGACAATCGGCAGCGAGCCGTAGCGGGCGTGGTCGAGCACCGCGTCGACCCGGTCGGCCAGCCACGGCACCGCGCCGACGACGACGGCGCCGGCGACGAAGACCCCGACGGAGAGCAGCGCCAGTGCCACGGGCTGCACCACCGGTCGTGCCAGTCCGGAATCGCGCGTGTGCGCCCACCCGAGGTGCAACCTCCCGGCCGCCAGGCCCCCGACCGCCCACACCGCGGCGAGCGCCAGCCCGCCGACGTAGAAGGACTCGTCACCCGGCGGGATGCGCAGGGTGACCGCGAGGACGACCGCCCCGACGATGAGGGTCAGCGCGCTGACCACCCGGCGTCGGCGCACCAGCGCGTCGGGCTCCCGGTGATCACGCGGCACCGGCGCGACAACCGCTGCTGAGATGAATGCCCGCAGCTCCACCACGGGGTGGATCATGCCCGAGTCCGCTCGTACCGGTCCAGCGCCTCACGTCGCTCCTCCGCGTGGTCGACGACCCGCTGCGGGTAGCCGTGCGCATGGCCCTCGTCGTGGTCCCACGGGGAGTGCGCCGTCGCGCCGGGCAGGTGCGCGAGCTCCGGCACCCAGCGGCGCACGTAGGCACCGTCGGGGTCGAATCGCTCGCCCTGCCGCACGGGGTTGAAGACGCGGAAGTACGGCGCCGCGTCCGTCCCGGTGCCGGCGACCCACTGCCAGCCGTGGCTGTTGGAGGCGAGGTCGCCGTCGAGCAGGTGGTCGAGGAAGTGGCGTGCCCCGACCGGCCACCACACGTGCAGGTCCTTGGTGAGGAAGCTCGCGGCGACCATCCGCACCCGGTTGTGCATGAACCCCTCGGCGGCGAGCTGACGCATCCCCGCGTCGACGAAGGGGTACCCGGTGCGCCCTTCGCGCCAGGCCGTGACGAGCCGGTCGGTCTCCGGGCCCTCGTCGTAGGGCAGGTCGGCGAGCGCACCCCGCAGGTCGCGCCAGGCCGAGTCCGGTCGGTGCCAGAGGACGTCGGCGTAGAACTCGCGCCAGGCGAGCTCGGTGACGAAGCGCTGCAGGCCTTCGGAGCCGCCGTCCGGGTGGGCGGCGAGGTCAGCGAGCATCGTGCGCGGGTGGATCTCGCCGTGGGCGAGGTGCACCGACATCCGGCTCGTCGCGTCGAGGTCGGGTCGGTCCCGTGCGGTGCCGTAGTCGGCGAGGTCGTCGTCGAGGAAGGTACGCCACCGCTCCAGGGCGGCCTCCTCCCCGGCCCGTCCGTCGACCGCCTCCTCGTCGGCCGCGGCCAGCACCGCCGGGAGTGCGTCGTCGCCGAGACCCTCGAGCAGGTCGGCCTCGCGCCTCCACTCGACGTCGGGCCGCCCCGCGGGCTCAGGCCAGCCGTGGTCCCGCCAGGCCCGGGCGAAGGGGGTGAAGACCTTGTAGGGCGTGTCCTCACTCGTGCGGACCAGGCCCGGCCCGATGGCGTAGGGGCTGCCGGTCGTCACCAGCTCGCGATCCGAAGCGCTGAGCTCGTCGGCGGCTGCGGCGTCACGTTCGCGCCCCTGCGGGGTCGTGTCCCGGGTGATGTGGACCCGCTCCGCACCCACCGCCTCGGCGACTCGTGGCACGAGGTGGACGGGGTCGCCGACCCGGACCACGAGCGCACCCCCGGTCGCCCCGTGCAGTGCGGCGAGCGAGCGCCGCAGCCGCCGCGCCGGCGGGCGCTCGTCGGCCACCTGGCCCGGCTCGAGCACGACGAGGGGCAGGACCTCCCCTTCGTCGTGGGCGGCGAGGAGCGCCGGGTGGTCGGTGAGGCGCAGGTCCCGGCGAAACCACAGCACGCTCGTCATGCTCGGCCCGCCAGGCGCGACGACAGCACCGTCCAAGCCCGGACGGGCAGGAGGCGGGCGAGCTTCATCGTCACCGCCATGGGCCACGGGAAGACGATCTCGGGTCGGCCCGACTCGAGGCCGTCGGCGATCTCGCGCGCCGCCTCGTCGGCGTCGATGATGAAGGGCATGGGGAAGGAGTTGCTCTCCGTCATCTCCGTCCGGACGAAGCCGGGGCAGACGGTCGTGACGCGAACTCCCTTCGCGGACAAGGACGCTCGCATCGACTCCAGGAGGGTGATCTGGGCCGACTTCGTCGCGGCATAGGCCTCGGCCCCGGAGAGGCCGCGGTATCCGGCGACCGAGGCGACGCCCACGAGGTGACCACGGCCGCGGGCGACCATCTCTGGCACGGTCGCGTCGACGACGTGCCCGAGCCCGAGGAGGTTGACCTCGACGTGCCGGGCGAACTCCTCGGCCTGCCAGTCGGTCGCGTCGAAGGTGTGCCAGTAGCCGGCACACCACACGACGGTGTCGATGGGCCCGATGGTCTCGCCCACCTGCCGTGCCCCCTCGAGCACCGCGGCGTGGTCGGTCACGTCCACCGGCACCGTGGCGAAGCGCCCGCGGGACAGCTCGTCGAGCCGATCCGCCCGGCGCGCGCTCACGGCGACGATCGCGCCGCGCTCGTGCAGCTCCTCGGCGAGAGCCGCGCCGATGCCGCTCGACGCCCCGACGAGCCAGACCCGCTGCCCCACCAGGCTGCTCACAACAGCACCTCGCGCTCGAGGCGGATCTGTGCCACGTCGAGGTAGCCGGCGGCGAAGCCGGCCTCGCAGTAGGCGAGGTAGAACTCCCACGTGCGCCGGAAGGTCTCGTCGAAGCCCGCCGCGGAGATCGTCGGCCACTGCTCCAGGAAGCGCTCGCGCCACCGGCGCAGCGTCACCGCGTAGTCCTGACCGAAGTGGCGCGCGCTCGTCACCCGCAGCGAGGCGTGCCGCTCGGTCGTCTCCTCGATCGCCCGGGTCGAGGGGATCAGACCGCCGGGGAAGATGTGCTTCTGGATCCAGCCGAAGGACCGCCGGGTCGCGAGGTAGCGCTCGTGCGGCATGAGGATCGACTGGATCGCGGCCACCCCTCCGGGGGCGAGCAGGTCGTCGATCGCGCGGAAGTAGGTCGGCCAGTACTCCTCGCCGACCGCCTCGATCATCTCGACGCTGACGATCGCGTCGAACTGCCCGGTCACCTCGCGGTAGTCCTGCAGCCGGACCTCGACCCAGTCGGCGAGCCCGGCAGCCGCGATGCGCTGTCGGGCAAGCTCGGCCTGCTCGCCCGACAGCGTGATCGTCGTGACGTGGGCCCCCCGCCGGGCGGCAGCGATCGCGAGTGACCCCCACCCGGTCCCGATCTCGAGGACCCGGGCGCCGGCCCGCACGTCTGCGGCGTCGAGCACCGCCTCGATCTTGGCGCGCTGCGCGTCGGCCAGGGTCTGCTCGGCCACCGGTCGGCGTTCGTCGAAGATGGCCGAGCTGTAGCTGAGCGTCTCGTCGAGGAAGGCGGCGAAGAGCTCGTTGCTCAGGTCGTAGTGCGCCTCGATGTTGGCGCGCGACCCCGTCAGCGTGTTGCGGGTGGCGGCCGGGATGCGCCGGTCGACGACCCGGCGCATCCGAGCCAGCACCGGCGGCACCAGGGTCGGCAGCCGCTCGGCGAAGGGCACGAGCGCGTCGGCGAGGTCGGTGCCCGGCGCGGCGTCCCAGTCGCCGGCCATGTAGCCCTCGCCCAGACCGATCTTGGGGTGGTGCGCCATCCGCTCGTAGAGCGCGGTGGCGCGCAGCATCCGCAGGGTCGGCGCGGTCGGGTCGTCCGCCGCACCGCCGAGAGCGCTTCCGTCCGGCAGGGTGACCCGCACCGGGACCCGGCCGAGCACGGTGGTGAGGATCGGGCGGGCCAGGTGCGCGCGCACACACCACGGTCGGAGGGAGGGCCGCCGCAGGCACAGCGGTCGGTCGAGGGCGGGGGCAGTCATCTCAGGTCCTCCTGGTGGTGGGGGCTGCGGGGCTGGATGGGCAGGCGCCTGGCCCACAGCCAGACGCCGTGCAGTCGGATCAGGGCGGTGACCCGCCAGGTCATGGGCAGGTGGCGAAGGGCGGTGCGCACCACCGCAGCTCGAGACGCCTGCCGGATCGCCCCGGTGGTCGTCGCCGTGAGCACCCGCTCGCCGTCGCGGTCGAGCGCGACGGTGACCGCGACCCGGTCGGCGTCGAGGTGCATGCGCACATCGTAGGTGCCGCGGGTGTCGTTGAAGGGCGAGACGTAGAACTGCTTGTCGGTGCGCGTACGCCCTCGGTCGTCGAGCTCGAGCAGGTAGGCGTGCCGCTCGCCGTAGGTGTTGTGCACCTCGAGGACCGTGGCGCGCAGCCCTCCGTCGGGCGCGAGGAACCAGTAGACGGTGAGCGGGTCGAAGACGTGCCCGAGGACACGGGCGTGGGTGAGCATGACGATCCGGTCGTCCGCCGCGAGGGTCGTGCCGCGGCGGGCGAGGAACCGCTCGAGGTCGCCGCGGATCCCCCCGCCGAGCCGGCCGTCGTCGAGGTGGCCATCGGCGGTGATGCGGGTGAGGAGCGACAGCGGCCACCGGTGCCGCGGCAGGTCGTCGACATCGACGAGCCACTGGTAGTGCCGGTGGGTGAAGGCGTGCTCCATCGGGGTCCGTCGTCGGTGGCTCACCGTCCCGACGACGAGGCTCGGCAGGGTCGGCAGCGAGATGAGCGTGGGCGCGGTCGTCACCACGACACCCCCAGACGCTGCGCGGCCTCGACCCCCGACCGGCACCCGTCCTCGTGGAAGCCCCACCCCAGGTGCGCCCCGGCGAAGGCGAGCCGGTCGCCGCCGGCGGTGCGCAGGCGGGCGGCAGCAGCGACCGCCTCGCGGGTGAAGACCGGGTGCGCGTAGTCCATCCGAGCGACGACACTCCCTTCGGCGAAGTCGTCAGCGGAGTTGAGCGACACGAGCAGCTGGTCACCGGTCTCGTCGAAGCCCTGCAGCCGGTTCATCCAGTAGGTGACCCGGGGGCGGTCGGCGCCGCCGCACGTGGCGCTGCGGTAGTTCCACGAGGCCCGGGCCCTCGGTGCCGTCGGGAGCAGGCTGGCATCGCGGTGCAGCACGGTCGCGTTGCGGGAGTACCGGATGGCGGCGAGGTCCTCCTCTTCCTGCGGTGTCGCATCGGCGAGCAGCGCGAGCGCCTGGTCCGCGTGGGTCGCGACGACCGCCCGGTCAAAGGACGTGACCCCGGCGGCGGTGCGCACGTCGACGCCGTCGTCGTGTCGCGTCACGGAGGTGACCGGAGCACTGGTGCGCACCTCGCCCAGTCGCGCGGCGAGAGCGTCGACATAGGTGGCGGATCCGCCGACGACGGTGCGCCACGTGGGCGAGCCGGAGACGCTGAGCATGCCGTGGTGCTCGAGGAAGGCGAAGAGGTGCCGGGCGGGGTAGCCGAGCGAGTCATCGTCCCCGGACGACCAGACGCAGGAGACGAGCGGGAGCGCGAAGTGCGCCACGAAGTACGACGAGAAGCCGCCCTCCTCGAGGAACTCGCCCCACGTCGGGTCGTGCGGGGACCTCCCTTCCGCCGGTCCGTGCAGGAGGGCTCGTGCGGCCCGGTGGAAGCGCGGGATCTCCCAGAGCATCCGCACGAAGCGGGGGTCGGCCGCCCGTCGTGGCTGGGCGAGCACCGCTGCTGGGCCGCGTCCCCCGGCCCACGACAGGCCGCACCCGTCGCAGGTGATCGACATGCTCATCTCGGTCGGCCGCGTCGCGATGTCGAGCTCACGGAAGAGCCGCAGGAGGTGGGGGTAGGTGCGCTCGTTGTGGACGATGAAGCCCGAGTCGACCCGGACCTGGCCGGCGGCGGTGTCCACGGTGTGCGTGTGGGCGTGTCCGCCGAGGCGCTCGTCGGCCTCGAAGAGGGTGACGTCGTAGGACCGGGAGAGGACGTGGGCGGCGGTCAGGCCGGAGACCCCGCCGCCGATGATGGCTGCGGTGGGTCGAGAGGCTCGGTCTCGGGGCTCTGTCACGTCGTGCGCTCCAACCGGGGACGAAGGGGGGGGACCTCTCGGGTTCGTCGCCGAGGGACCACAAGGATTGTTCAACCTTTGTCCAAAAGGTAGGCTGGCGGCAGCCCACATGTCAAACCTTTGTCCAAGGATGGTTCGCCGTGAAGATCACCCGCACGATCACTGCCCCCGACACTCCCCCGAGTGCCGTCTTCGCCTACCTCAGCGACTTCACCACGAGCGAGGAGTGGGATCCCGGCACGCTCGAGACGACCCTCGTGGAGGGCGACGGAGGCGTCGGCAGCCGCTACCGCAACCGGTCGGTCTTCCGCGGACGCGAGACAGAGCTGACCTACGTCACCGTCGACCTGCAGCCGGACCGGCTCGTCGTCATGCGCGGGGAGAACTCGAGCGTCGTCGTGCACGACCGGATGTCGATCCGGCCGGGTGTCGGCGGGAGGGGTAGCGCGCTCGTCTACGAGGCCGACTTCCGCTTCAAGGGACTCGCCCGGCTGGCCACGCCGCTGCTCCGGCGCCCGCTGACCCGCTTGGGTGACGACGCCGAGCAGGCCCTCGCCCGGGTGCTGCCGCGGCTGTGAAGGAGCCAGAGGACCGCTGTCGATGTACACGATCAAACGCGCCGCCGAGCTGACCGGCGTCTCCGCCGCCACGCTGCGGGCCTGGGAGCGCCGCTACGACGTGGTCGAGCCGCAGCGCACCGACGCCGGTTACCGCCTCTACGACGACGAGGCCCTGGCGCGGCTGCGCACGATGGCCGAGCTCGTCGCCGACGGCTGGACGGCGAGCCATGCTGCGGCAGAGGCGGGCCGACGCCACAGCGGTATAGGGTCAGCACCAGGTCGGCCTGACCCGACACCCCCACCGGCCGCCGCGACCACACCGGCGGGTGAGGCCCACTTCGAGGCTCCTCCGTCGCACCTCAGCACACCGCCTTCGTCCGGCGCCGACGCGACCCGACGACTCATCGACGCGGCCGCCGCGATGGACCCGGCCGGGGTCGCCGCGGTCCTCGACGAGCGCTTCGCGACCGGCTCCTTCGAGGCGGTCGTCGACGACTGGCTGATGCCCGCGCTCGTCGAGCTCGGGGAGGCGTGGGCCGACAGCCGGGTCACGGTCGCCGGGGAGCACCTCGTCGCGCACGCGGTACTGCGGCGGCTCGCTGCCGCCTTCGACGCCGCCGCCAGCAGGGTCGGCGGGCCACGGGTGATTGTCGGCCTGCCCGCCGGGGCGTACCACGAGCTGGGCGTCTTCGCCTTCGCCGTGGCCCTGCGTCGGCTGGGCGTCGACGTCGTCTATCTGGGAGCCGACCTGCCGACCGACGCTTGGACCGCGGCTGTGACGGCCCACACCGCGCGGTGCGTGGTCATCGGCGTGCCGCGGCGCCCGGACGCTCGCACGGCCAGCACGCTCGCCAAGGCCCTGGCCGACCATCACGGGGTGACCGTCTGCGTGGGCGGCAGCCATCAGGACGACGTCGAGGGGGCCACCCGGCTCGGTCACGCGGTGGGGCCCGCCGCGGCGCAGGTGGCCGGTCTGCTCTGAGGGCGCGCGTCGGCAGCCGCTGCGTACACTGCCCGACATCATGAGCACCCTGCAGACGCTCGACCGCGGCCTCGAGGCGATGGACGTCGTCGCCCGGCGCACGGACGGCATCTCCCCGGCCGTGCTCGCCGACGAGCTCGGGGTGCACCGCGCCGGCGCCTACCGCATCCTCGCGACCCTCGAGCAGCGTCACCTCGTGACGAAGGGGGCCGACGGCCGCTACCGCCTCGGCAGCGGCGCCCTCGCCTACGCGGGCCGGTTCATGAGTCAGTACCGACTCGCGGCCCAGCCGATCGTGCAGGAGCTCGCCGACCAGAGCGGGTGCACCGCCTTCGTCTCCATCGCCGACGGCGACGAGTCGGTCGCCATCGCCGTGGCCGAGCCGAGCGTCCGCGGGGCCATCGGCATCAGCTACCAGATCGGGACCCGCCACCCCTTGAGCTCGGGTGCGGACGGCATCGCGATCCTGGCCCAGCGACCGCCGCAACCCGACGACCCCGAGGCCGTGCAGACCGCTCGCGCCGACGGGCACGCCCTGTCGGACGGACAGATCCAGCCCGGCGCGCTCGGCCTGGCCATCGGCACCGGCAGCATCGCCGACGACGTGGAGGGCGCCATCGGCGTCATCCGCCTGGGCCGTCCCGGCGACCTCGACGTGGCGACCCTGCTCCCCTTCGTCCAGCACGCCCGCGAGGCCGTCACCCACCTCTGAGGCCCCGATCGGGCCATGGTCACGCGGTACCTACGCGCGCTAGGATGTGCGCTGAGCGCACACTCTGATCCGCTCTCCGCACAACGACGTGAAGGACAGCCCATGGCCCACTACCGCCAGGTCGGACCCGTGCCGGGCAAGCGGCACACCCTCTTCAAGGACGACGACGGGCGCATCTTCTCCGAGGAGCTCATGGGCGAAGAGGGCTTCAGCTCCGACAGCTCGCTGCTCTACCACCGGCACATCCCGTCGAGCATCGTCGGGGCGCGACCGTGGGAGCTGCCCGACCAGACGCTCACGCCCAACGAGCCGTTGCTCCCCCGGCACCTCAGGCTCCACGACCTCTTCACCGACGAGCAGGCTGCCGGGACGGACGCGGTGACCGGTCGTCGGCTCGTCCTCGGCAACGGTGACGTGCGCATCTCCTACGCCCACGTCGGGCTCACGTCCCCGCTGTACAAGAACGCCATCGGTGACGAGTGCGTCTACGTCGAGCGCGGATCTGCGCTGCTCGAGACGCAGTTCGGCGCGCTCGAGGTCGCCGAGGGCGACTACGCGATCATCCCCCGCGCGACGATCCACCGGTGGGTGCTGCGCGAGGGCGAGGCCGCGCGTCTCTACGCGATCGAGGCGAGCAGCCACATCGCCCCGCCGAAGCGCTACCTCTCCCGCTACGGCCAGCTGCTCGAGCACGCGCCCTACTGCGAGCGCGACCTGCGCGGGCCGACACAGCCACTGCTCGTCGACGAGCAGGACGTCGACGTGCACATCAAGCACCGCGGGCGGGGCCCGAGCGGCATCACCGGCACGATCCACACGGTGACCGAGCACCCCTTCGACGTCGTGGGCTGGGACGGCTGCCTCTACCCCTACGTCTTCAACATCCGCGACTACATGCCGATCACGGGCAAGGTGCACCAGCCGCCGCCGGTCCACCAGGTCTTCGAGGGCCACAACTTCGTCGTCTGCAACTTCGTGCCGCGCAAGGTCGACTACCACGAGCTCGCCGTGCCGGTGCCGTACTACCACTCCAACGTCGACAGCGACGAGATCATGTTCTACGTCGACGGCGACTACGAGGCGCGCAAGGGCTCGGGCATCGGCAAGGGGTCGGTCTCGGTGCACCCCGGCGGCCACGCGCACGGCCCGCAACCGGGTGCCGTCGAGGCCTCGCTCGGCGTGGAGTACTTCGACGAGACGGCCGTCATGGTCGACACCTTCCGTCCGCTCGACCTCGGCGAAGGGGGCCTGGCCGTCGACGACGGGATCTACGCGCGGTCGTGGACCGGCGGGCGATGGGTGGGCGACGCATGAGCACCGTGCCCGAGCAGTTCGTCGCGTTCTTCGACGACGCCGCGACCTTCCCGCCCGGGCTGGCGCCCGTGTCGCAGGCCGTGACCGATCACGTCGCGCGCCGCTCGACGCTGCTCGACGACGCCGTCGGCCCGGCCGTGCTGTCGCTGGCGGACCTGCCGCAGGCCCAGCGGGTCGCCGCCAGCTGCGACCTCTCCGGTGGTCCGGTCGAGGTCTCCGTGGTCACGCCGGCGGGGCGGCTCGGCGAGGCCCTCAGGATGGCGAAGGGGGTGGCACCCGAGCTGCGGGTCGTGGCCGTGGAGCTCAAGACGGCCCCCGACGACCGGTCGGTGTGGGAGGCCCAGATCCGCGAGGCCGCGGCGGTGACCGCCCTGCCGGTCTACGTGGAGCTGACGACAGCCCAGGTCACGCAGGGCGCCCTCGACCTGCTGGCGGGGACCCCCCTTCGGCTGAAGTACCGGACGGGTGGCATCGAGGCGCACCTCTTCCCCACCCCGCAGGAGCTCGGCGACGTCCTCGTCGCTGCGGTGGCCGCCGGGCTGCCCTTCAAGCTCACGGCCGGGCTGCACGAAGCGGTGCGCCACACCAACGCCGAGACGGGCTTCACCCACCACGGCTTCCTCAACATCGCGCTCGCCACGCAGGCTGCGCGCGCCGGCGAGGGCCGGGAGGTCATCGCCGGCTGGCTCGCCGAGACCGACCCGGCGCGGCTCGGCGCGGCCGCGGCCGCCTCGGACGGGGCGTGGCGCGCCTCCTTCACCAGCTTCGGCACCTGCAGCGTCGGCGAACCTGCCGACAGCCTGCACCGACGTGATCTCTTCCCCGCGACCTGACGAGAGGCACGACTCCATGACGACTGCGGCACAACGACTGTCGACCGAGGGCTTCGGGCCCGACAACCTGCCCTACGGCTCCTTCTCCCCCGCCGGTGGTGACCCGCGACTGGGCGTGCGCCTCGGCGACGCGGCGATCTCGCTGCGCGACCTCGTGCCGGCCGTGGCCACTGCCGGCGGTCCCGCACTGCCCGTCGAGGTGGGTGACGCGGCGTCCGGGAGCAATCTCGACGCCCTGCTCGCGGCCGGTCACACCGTGTGGCAGCCACTGCGGACGTGGCTGCAGGAGGTCGTGACGACCGACGGACTCGACGGCGTCGTCGCGGCTGCGGCGACGCCCGTCGCCGAGGTGACGATGCACATGCCTTTCACCGTCGCCGACTACGTCGACTACTACGCATCGGAGCAGCACGCGACCAATATCGGGCGCATGTTTCGTCCGGACCAGGCGCCGCTGCTGCCCAACTGGAAGCACCTGCCCGTCGGCTACCACGGCCGCGCCGGGACCGTCGTGCCGTCGGGGACCGACGTGCCGCGGCCCAAGGGGCTGCGGCCGGAGGAGGGCGGGACCCCGAGCTTCGGCCCGTCGCGCCGCCTCGACATCGAGGCCGAGATGGGCTTCGTCGTGGGTGGGTCAGCTCCCGAGGGTGAGGTCTCGGTGGCGCAGGCCGCTGCGGAGCACCTCTTCGGTGCGGTGCTCTTCAACGACTGGTCGGCCCGCGACATCCAAGCCTTCGAGTACGTGCCGCTCGGGCCCTACCTCGGCAAGTCCTTCGCCTCGTCGATCTCGCTGTGGGTCGTGCCGTGGGAGGCGTTGGCCGCTGCGCGGGTGGCGCCGCCCGAGCGAGAGCACGCCCTCGCCGACTACCTCGACGAAGGGGGCGAGTCTTGGGCCCTCGACATCACGCTGGAGGTCGAGCTCGACGGCGAAGTCGTCTCGCACCCGCCCTACCGGACGATGTACTGGACCGCGCCGCAGATGGTCGCGCACATGAGCGTGGGCGGCGCCTCCCTGCGGCCCGGTGACTTCTTCGGCTCCGGCACGGTCTCAGGCGAAGGGAGGGACCAGCGCGGCTCCTTCATGGAGCTGTCGTGGGGTGGCAAGGAGCCGCTCGTGCTCGCCGACGGGCGCGAGCAGCGCTTCCTCGAGGACGGTCAGACGGTCGTGCTGCGGGGGCGCGCGCCGGGCGCTGACGGGTCGGTCATCGACTTCGGTGAGTGCGTGGGGACGATCCTGCCGGCTAGGTGAGCGTCGCTCCCTTCGATGGTGCGGGATCAGCGTCGGCTTCAGCTGACGAGACGGGTCCGGGTCCCGACGACCTCCAACTCGGTGACGGGTTCGTCCTGGAGGTCCGCGACCGCGCCCAGGTCCTGCCAGGCGCCGCCGTTGACGCGGTACTGCCCGACGAGGCGGGCGTCCACCTTGACCTCGCGCGTCCCGGTGCTGTCGTAGGTGTGCTTGATGTCGCCGTCGGGGTACCGCCCGCCCGCGCTGCTCGTCCACGAGGACGTGCTGCCGTCGCCGTAGTCGTAGCGGTAGTCCTTGGACGCGATCTTGAACTCGATCGACCACGAGAGGAGCTTGACCGGCTTGCTCACGTCGCCGGGTTTGAGGCCGCCCGCGCTCGGCCAGGTGGCGCGGTAGTAGGTCGGCAGCCCGACGAGGGTCTTGTTGCCGACGGGCTGCATCGAGGTCTTCGGCTTGGCGAAGGGCAGCTCGAGGAAGGCCTCACGGATCTGCGTGATCGTCGGCGTGGGCGGAGGGGGTGGAGTGCGCGGGATGGTCGGGTCGTTGATGTCGGGTGGAGGGGGTGTCCCCGGCAGGCAGGTCTGCTGAGGACCGAACCACTCGTCGGTACCGACCGGCCGCTGCCACACCAGACGCGGTGTGCCGCCACCTCGCATCCGGCAGTCGATGATCACGCCGCTGCACATTGGGTCGAGCCCTCCGCCAGTGCAGGTCTTCGATCTGGACTCCCATCTAACGGCCTTTGCGTCCACACCCAGCGGACTCCTGCCCCTTGACTGACCAGAGTGACGTTGCTGATGGCGTTCCTGAGAAGCGACCTGCCGCTCTACGGTGGCAAGTGTCCTGATCCGGTGGTTGTTCGTCTTGGGCATCGGCTCAGTCGGCTCGGCCCAAGCCTCGGTCGGACCCAAACCACCGCCAATCGCAAGACCGAGCACCAGCAAGAGTCGCAGTGCCCGGTACCTCATGTGAGAGCCAACAGATCGACCACAGTCCAGGTTGCACCCCGCTTGTCGAGGTACACAATGAGGTCGTAACTAACGGGGTCAACGCTCGAAACAGCCTTGCCGGACTTGTCCAGCATCTCGTAGGCCGCGTCATCTACCTCGAGGGTGACAGCCTTCTCCGACTTCCCATCGGTCTCGTCCGTCGACGTGCTGGACCTGATCGAAATCGGATTGCGATCGGCGCGTTGCCCCTTCCTCTTCTCCGCTTCGACCGTGCCGACATACTCGTCGCAAGGCAGGCAATCGGAGGACAGCTCCTTCAAATGAGTGGTGTCGGAGGCCTCCAGCGCACGTCCAGTCTCAGACCAATAGTGCTCGGCAAACGCGACCGCACCCTCATCCGTGTGCTTCTTCGCCTCCGCCGGGATCTCGGGGGCATCACCCTTCGCACTGGTCGACGACGAACTGCTCCCAGAGCTCGACGACGAGCTCGCACTCGACGCCCCCGACGAACCCGTCGAGCTCGACGGGTCCCGCGGCTCGATGGTCATCGTGTCGGAGCCATCGGGCTCGTCATCCCCGCAACCGGACAGCCCACCCACGGCCAATGCCAGGGCACTCAGCAGGACAGCAGGACGTCGGACAGCGCGCACGTGGATCCTTCCCCGGGCCCGTCACCCGGGCCCTCTCGACGATCCACACTAGAGAAAATGCCGAGGTTCGCACCTCGAGTTGTCCACAGGGCGGAGCCACCCACCATCCACCGCCAGCCCCACCGTCGGCACCTCGGTCTACATTGACGCGGTGACGACGACCCAACGCCTCCACGCACTGCTCATCACACGTGACCTCGACGCGGAGGCCGAGCTCCCCGACGACGTGCGGCGGGACGTGCCGGGCAACTCCCTTCGTCTCGTCGGAGCCAACGCGCTCCAGTCCTCGGGCGACCAAGCGGTCAGCGCCTCGACGGTCCTCCCGTGGCTCTTCCACGCCATCGGCGTGCCCGCCGCGCTCACCGGTGCACTCGTCCCCATCCGCGAGTCGGGGTCGATGCTCCCCCAGGCGCTGCTCACCCCCTTCGTCGTGCGGGTCCGCAGTCGCAAACTCGTCACCGTCGCCGGCGCACTCGTCCAGGCCGCGGCCGTCGCCGTCATGGCCGCGACCGCCGCGCTCGGCAGCGGGCTGGCCGCCGGACTCACGATCCTCGTCGCGCTCACCGTCTTTTCCCTCGGCCGGTGCCTGACGTCGATCGCCTCGAAGGACGTGCAGGCCAGGGTCGTGCCGAAGGGAGAGCGCGGCCAGATCAACGGCCTCGCCACCACCGCCTCCGGGCTCGTCGCCATCACCCTCGGGCTGGCGGTCCGCGCCCTCGGCGAAGACCTCGATGCACAGACCCTCGCCGCGATCCTCGGGGCCGGCGCCGTGCTCTGGGTGCTCGTCGCCGGTGTGTGGGCGAGCGTGCGGGAGCCGGTGACCCTTCGAGACGGCGCTGGCGCGCCTCCTCAGGGACCGGACAGCGACGGGGCAGACGACGGGCAGAACTGGTTCGCCGAGACGATCACGCTGCTGCGGGAGGACGCGACCTTCCGCAACTTCGTCACCGTCCGCAGCTTCCTGCTCGTCTCCTCGCTCAGCCCGCCCTTCATCGTCACCCTCGCCGTGCAGGCCGGCGCGCCGGCGCTCACCGGCCTCGGCGGCTTCATCATCGCGTCGGGGCTGGCCTCGCTGCTCGGCGGTCGCACCTTCGGGCGCATGGCCGACCGCTCGAGCAAGCGGCTCATGACCTTCGGCGCCGCCCTCGCCTCGCTGGTGCTCGTCACGCTCGTCCTCCTCGACACCACGCTCGACCTCGACGGCGGCAGCCTGCTCACCTACGCCGTCTTCGTCACCGCCTACTTCCTCGTGACACTGCTCCACACCGGCGTGCGTGTCGGGCGCAAGACCTATGTCGTCGACATGGCCGAGGGCGACCAGCGCACCACCTACGTCGCCGTCTCCAACTCGGCGATGGGCCTGGTGCTCCTCGTCGTCGGTGCCGTCAGCTCCGCGATCGCCGGCTGGAGCATCATCGGGACGCTGCTCTTCCTCGCCGCCCTCGGCGTGCTCGGGGTCATCTCGTCCCGACGCCTCCCCGACGTCGAGCAGGCCTGACCTGACCGCGGGCCGCAGCGCCTAGTCTGAGGCGGTGACCGGCAACACACGAGACATCGAGGCAGGCGTTCACCGCGATTTCCGTGAGGAGATGTCCTACGGGTCCTACCTGGCCCTCGACACGCTCCTCGACGCGCAGCACCCCATGAGCGAGCACCACGACGAGATGCTCTTCATCGTCCAGCACCAGACCTGCGAGCTGTGGCTCAAGCTCGTGCTCCACGAGACCCGCTCGGCCATGGAGCTGCTCGCCGCCGACGAGATGCGCATCGCCCTCAAGCGCATCGCCCGCGTCAAGCACATCCAGCGCACGCTGACCGACCAGTGGTCCGTGCTCGCGACGCTGACCCCGACGGAGTACCAGGAGTTTCGCCCCTACCTCGGCCACGCCTCGGGCTTCCAGTCCTGGCAGTACCGCGCCGTCGAGTTCGCCCTCGGCAACAAGCACGCCGGCATGCTGCCCGTCCACACCACCGACCCCGAGGCCCACGCGGTGCTCAGCGAGCTGCTTGAGGCGCCGAGCCTCTACGACGAGTTCCTCCGCTACCTGTCACGCCGCGGCTACCCGATCCCCACCAGGGTCCTCGAGCGCGACGTCACGACCGCGCACGAGCTCAACGCCGAGCTCGTCGCCGTCCTCACCGACATCTACCGCGACGCCGAGCAGCACTGGGACGTCTACGAGGCCTGCGAAGAGCTCGTCGACCTCGAGGACAACTTCCAGCTGTGGCGCTTCCGCCACCTCAAGACGGTGCAGCGCACCATCGGCATGAAGACCGGCACCGGCGGCAGCTCCGGCGTCGGATTCCTCCAGCGAGCGCTCGACCTCACCTTCTTCCCCGAGCTCTTCGCCGTGCGGACGGAGATCGGCGCATGACCACCGACCTGCGGACCCGTGCCGCCGAGCTCGACGCGAGTGACCCCCTTCGTCACACACGTGACCTCTACCTGCCGTCGGCGGGCCTCGTGGCCTACCTCGACGGCAACTCCCTCGGACGGCCGCTGCGGGCCACCGCCGAGCGGATCACCCGGCTCGTCGAGCACGACTGGGCCGACCGCCTGATCCGCTCGTGGGACGAGCAGTGGATGCAGCTGCCGCTGCGCCTCGGTGACCGCATCGGTGAGGTCTGCCTCGGCGCCGCCCCAGGCCAGACCGTCGTCGGCGACTCGACGACCGTCATGCTCTACAAGCTGCTGCGAGCGGCGGTCGCCGCCGCCGGCCCGCAGCGCCCCGAGATCGTCCTCGACACCGAAAACTTCCCCACCGACCGCTACGTCGCCGAGGGCATCGCGGCCGAGACCGGTGCCGAGCTCGTGTGGCTCGAGCCGGACCCGGCGAAGGGGGTCACCCCCGACCTCGTCGCCTCCGCCCTGACCGACCGCACCGGTGTCGTCCTGCTCTCCCACGTCGCGTACAAGTCGGCATGGATCGCCGACCTGCCCGAGATCACCCGGCTCGCGCACGAGGCTGGCGCCCTCGTGCTGTGGGACATGTGCCACTCCGTCGGCGTCGTCGCCAGCGACCTCGACGCGCACGGCGTCGACCTCGCGGTCGGGTGCACCTACAAGTTCCTCGGTGGCGGGCCGGGTGCGCCCGCCTTCGGCTACGTGGCTGCGCGCCACCAGGACCGGCTGCGGCAGCCCATCCAGGGCTGGATGGGACACGCCGCTCCCTTCGTCATGGGGCCCGGCTACGAGGCGGGCGCGGGGATGCGCGGCTTCATCTCCGGCACTCCCCCGGTGCTCGGCATGGTCGGCATCGAGGACACCGTCGACCTCATCGAGTCGGTGGGTCTGGGAGCGGTGCGGGACAAGGCTGCTGGCCTCGGTCGCTTCGTCATCGCGGCCGTCGACGAGCGACTGGCCCGGCTGGGGGTGCGGCTCGTCTCTCCCCGCGAAGACGCCACGCGAGGGGGCCACGTGACCATCGCGCACGAGGACTTCCGCGAGGTCTACCGGGCGCTGTGGGACGACGACGTCGTCCCCGACTTCCGCGAGCCCGACGGGATCCGGCTCGGGCTCTCGCCCCTCAACACGTCGTACGGCGAGGTGGCCGAGGCGCTGCTGCGGATCGAGGCGGCACTCACCCGCTGAGGGTCAGCCGGGCAACGCGGCCACGACGGCCGGCCAGTGCGGCGACGCCGGGTCGACGACGTCGAAGTGGTGGGCTCCGGTGAGCACCGTGCGTGCCCATCCGTCGCTCTGACGAAGGGGGACGCTCGCGTCCTCGTCGCCGTGAAGCACTGCGACGCGGCCCGCCGCACCAGGGTCGGCCGAGCGCAGGCGGCTCGGGTCGAGCCGGGCGTACACGTCAGGCGCCCGGTCCGGGGTGGCCCTCACCCAGTCGCGGACGGCGTCGCCACCGAGGCGATCGGTGACGGCAGTGTCGAAGTCCGCGACCGGGGCCAGCGCGAGCACACGCACCGGCGGCAGGTCGGGGTGCAGTGCGCGCCACATGACGAGGGCGCCTCCGGCGCTGTGGCCCACCCATGCGGCGACGTCGTGGCCGGTCCGCCGCAGGTGCTCGTCGAGGCGCTGCAGGTCCTCGAGCGTCGCGTCGGGATCGCCCGGCACGCGGCGGTACTCGGCGAGGACGACCCGCCACCCGAGATCTGCGAGCGCGCGCGCCATCGGTCTCGCGTGGGTCCGGTCGACGCCCGGCCGGAAGTAGCCGCCGTGCACGACGACGAGGGTGCGTGCCGCGGCCGGTCCGTATGTCTCGTGGACGTGGTCGGGCCCGGTCCCGCAGGGCGTGCTCGGGGCGTCGATACGGGCACCCGCAGCGAGCAGGCGGTCCAGCGCGTCGTCCTCGGTGGTCATGCCATCAGCCTCCCACTGTGCCGGTGTCGCCCCGGGAATGAGCACCGTTACCCAGTGACCCGGGCGAGGTGCGCCTCGTAGCGTCGCAGACATGGCCGCACTCCCCCTTCGATCCGCACCCACCGCACCCGTCCACGCCGACCGCGGGTGGATCCACGTCGTGCCGTCGGTCGCGCTCCTCGTCCTCTGCGGCATGTACCCGCTCGTCGTGCTCGTGACGACCTTCCAGGCCGACGACGCCGACATCTCGACCCGTCCGGCGGCGCCCTTCGCCGCCGCAGCAGCCGCCTTCGTCGCGGTCATCGCGGGCCTGCTCATCGGGAGCTTCGTGACGATGGTCGCCTACTCCGCGGTCCGCTTCGGTCGGACTCCCGGGGTGCGCACGGCGCAGATGATCGGGCTCGGCCTGACGACCCTCGGCTGCTGCATCGGCATGTGGCTGGCCCTCGTCGTCGTGCCGCAGATGGCCTGAGCCAGCGGTGGCTTGGGGCGCCGGAGGTCGCTGAAGAAGGAATCCCCACGGGTCTTGATCTCGAACATGTGTTCGACTAGTGTCTCCGTATGGAGCTGACAGGGGCGGTCGAAGAGGCGATGGGGCGGTCATTGAGCCTCATCGACCTGGCCGCTGCGCGGCACCCCATCGACTTCACCCCGAGCCTCGACTCGCTCCTGCGGGCAGCCCACCGCGAGGTGGACTCGATGATGGACCGCCTCACCGACAACGCTCTCGGCCCGGCCGAGCTGCGCGCCCAGATCGCCGAGGTCGAGCGGCTCAAGCGCCGCGTCGAGGCCGTGCAGCTGCGGCTGACGGCACAGGCCTCGCAGCGGCGAGCGCACGAGGGGTCCGGGCAGCTCGACACCCCCAGCTGGTTCGCCCGCACCACCCGGACCGACCGTGCGGACGCTGCGGGTCATGCGGCCCTGGCCGATGCTCTGGGTGAGCGGCCGAAGGGGGACGGCGGTGACGGTGACCCGGGCGGCGGCCCTGGCGCGGGCGGTGGGGCCGGTGGCGCGAGCGACGGAGACGGAGGGCGACGGACACCTCACCTCACCGCGACCGGCGCGGCACTCGACGAGGGCCGCATCAGCGCGGCCCACGCCAAGGTCATCATGCGGGCGCTCGACACCCTCCCCGACGCGACGACCGACGAGCAGCGGCGACAGTGCGAGCTGGCCCTGCTCAAGCTCTGCACCAACCGCTCCCCCAGCCAGGTGCGCCGGGCATCGCGACGCATCATCGAGGTCTTCGAGTCGCGGGTCGAGACCGTCGACCAGCACGAGGACGACCTCGTCGCCGACGAGGAGGAGGCTGCGCGGGACAAGGCATCCTTCTGGATCAAGGACAACTGCGACGGGACGATGACCGGGCAGTTCACCGTCCCCTGGGTCTCGGGGATGATGCTCAAGAAGGTCATCGACGCCATGACCGCGCCTCGACGCCGGTCCGAGGACGCAACTGCCGCTGACTCGGCCCCCACCGACGGCGACCGGTCGCTCGTGACGAGCCATGCCGATCGCCACCTCGACTGGGCGCACCGCCGCGGGCTGGCGCTGGCCGACCTACTGACCCGCATCCCGACCGACCACCTGCACACCAAGGTCTCGGCGACGATGCTCGTGACGACCCGCCTGAGCGACCTGCTCGGCGACCTCGGCACCCGGGCCGCCGGCACGGACGTCCATGACGTCATGAGCGCCGGGACCGCCCGCCGCCTCGCCTGCGGCGCGGGCATCCTCCCCGCTGTCCTCGACGGCGACTCCGTCCCCCTCGACCTCGGGCGACAGCGGCGCCTCTTCAGCGACAACCAGCGGATGGCGCTCGCCGGACGCTACGACGAGTGCGCTGCCGAAGGGTGCGATCGGCCCTTCGCCTGGACCGAGACCCACCACCTCAGGCCGTGGGAAGCCGGCGGCCTCACCGATCTCGACAACGCCGTCCCGCTCTGCGGGCGCCACCACCACATGATCGACAGCGGGATGTGGTCGCACTCGATCACCCGGCGAGACCAGCGGACGGTCGCCCTGTCCTTCCACCGGCGGACGTAGGAGACCTCAGTCGCCGGGGACGACCTCGTCGCCGAGAGCGATGCGCCCTTCGTCCAGGGGCACCAACCGGGTGCCGAACCACGTCTTGCCATCCCATGTCCGGTGGCGTGCCAGAGTCCGGATGGGCTCCTTGCCGGCGACGATCGTCTCGGGGTCGATCGTCGTCATGACGCAACGGTCGCAGACCTCGGCCGTGCGAAACCTGACCTCCCCGATCCGCAGCGTCCCCCACCCGTCCTCGTCGAAGGGCTCACCGCCGTCGATGACGACATTCGGCCGGAAGCGGACCATGCTCAGCGGCAAGGCCGCACCTGCGCCCGGGTCGTCCTCTGCAGCGCGAGCGTCGACCCATTCCTGCAGCTGGGCCAGCGAGGCCTCCGACGTGAGGAGCACGGGGCCCGCGTCGGCGAGGGACAGCGTGTCTCCAACCAGGCCACCGTGCGCACCGGACATCCGTCGCTGAGTCGGCTCCTCCTGCCACACGAGGCGAAGGGGGCGCCCCACCCGCTCGCTGATCCACTCGCTGACGTCCTGGTCGGCCGGCGGGGCGAACCCCTGCCGCGCATGGCTCACCGGGATCGGCGGGAGACCGAGGGGGATGTCGACGAGGATGCTCTCGCCCCCGTCGTGGATGCGGATCGTCTCGTCGTCGACCTGCTCCGCGTGCAGCCGCAGGAGGGCGTGCAGGTCGCGGGCGGTGACCTTTTCGCCGCTCGGGTCGACCAGACCCCAGCGACGATCGCCCTCGAGCCCCCACGGCTCCACGCGGGCGGAGTCGATCGCCTGGCCGCCGAGGGACTTGACGGGGTGGATCCACAGGCCGGTGACATGCATGAGGCGATCGTAGGCGAGGCCGCCCCCCGCCCGCCGTGCTCAGCGCGCGCGAGCCCGGGAGTGCTCGCGCGACAGGATCGCGAAGACCTCCTGCGGACGACGGGCCACCGTGGGCGGGACACGCACCGTGCCCCCTTCGGTCAGGTGCAGCTCGACGACCGGTCTGGACTCGACCTTCCCGCGACCGACCGAGACGATGTCCGACCACGGGGTCCACCCGCCGAGCTCACGGATCCACACCCCGCGCGTCGGGTCGACGCGCACCTCGACCGAGGGGCGGATGAGCCGCCACAGCGCCGTGGGGATGCCGACCGCACCGAAGAAGACGAGGAGCGCAATACCCAGCATCTGGACGAGCCCGTCACCGGCGAGCAGGCACAGGCCGATGACCGCGAAGCCGGCGCACACCAGGAGCACGAAGACCATGCCCACTCGGGCCGCGCGCAGCTCCAGCTCGCCGGTCGCCGACGTCAGGTCCTCGTCACTCATGGGCGACATCGTGCCGCACGACCCGGCCCGTCGGCGCGGCGGCACCCGCCGGCCGGAGGAGGGCAGGGCAGGACGGGCAGCTCGACCGGGCCATGCGGTCAAGCGCTGACAGGCACCTCGTCCGGCGAGATCTCCTCCGCCCCGGGCACGCCGTCCTCGAGGTGGTGCTGCGCCTCGAGGTGGTCGCCGGACCGCTCGAGCGCGAACCACCCGCCGAAGAAGGCGCTGAAGATGCCCGCCTCGCTGTCCTTGACGACGATCTGTGCGCAGTGCCCTGCCTGGACCCGGAAGGCGACTGCCCCCGACGTCGTCAGTCCGTCCTTGAGGAAGAGCACGTGCTTGCCCGACGGGATCTCGAAGTGGAGCGTGCCGCTCGACCCGTCGAAGACGCCCAGGTCACGCGTCCCGAGCATCACGTGCTTGCCCGCGAGGTGCTCCGGAGCGATCGTCCCGGTGCTGATCTCCACTGCTGCGCCCATCGAAGGCCTCCTCGTGTCGGTACGCCCGGTCGGGCAACCGGGGCCTGGCCCCCCATGATGCTCCGTCAGCCTGAGAGGTGTCTGCACCATGACACCTGTCATTGCGCAGTCGTGACATCGGGGCATGGCTGGGATACCCCCTTCGCCGCGAGGCTTGCCCCCATGACGACGACGCAGCAGACGACGAGCCCACCGGCCGCGACCCGCCCCGCAGCCGACGGCATCCTCCTCGAGGGCGTGACCAAGAGCTTCCGCTCCCGCGGCGAGACCGTGCGCGCCGTGGCCGGTGTCGACCTGACGGTCTCGCCCGGTGAGGTCCTCGCCGTGCTGGGGCCCAACGGGGCCGGCAAGACGACGACCCTCGACATGGTGCTCGGGCTGACCGAGCCGACGACCGGGCGGATCACCTCCTTCGGATCCTCCCCGCGCCGCGCCGTGCACGAAGGGAGGGTCTCGGCCGTGCTGCAGACCGGCGGCCTGCTGCGCGACCTCACCGCCCGCGAGACGGTGCGCTACGTCGCCTCGACCTTCGCCCGGCACGAGCCGATCGAGGAGGTCCTCGAGCGGGCTGGGCTGGCGGACAAGGCGAACCGACGGGTCTCGAAGCTGTCCGGCGGCGAGCAGCAGCGGCTGCGCTTTGCCCTGGCCCTGCTGCCCGACCCCGACCTGCTGATCCTCGACGAGCCCACGGCAGGGATGGACGTCGGTGCCCGACGGGACTTCTGGCGCACCATGCACGAGGACGCCGGGCACGGGCGCACGGTCCTCTTCGCCACGCACTACCTCGAGGAGGCCGACAACTTCGCCGACCGCATCGTGATGATGGCCGGCGGACGGGTGGTCGCCGACGGCACCACCGAGGAGATCCGGGCCCGCGTGAGCGGTCGTACGGTGAGCGCCGACGTCCGCAGGGGTGACGTCGACGCCACCGTCGATCGCTTGCGCGGGCTGTCGGGGGTCAGCTCGGTCACCACATCGGGAGCCCGCATCACGGCGGTCGGCGAGGACTCCGACGCGCTGGCTCGACTGCTGCTGACGGATCTCGGGGGCAGCAACCTCGAGGTCACGACCGCCTCGCTCGACGCGGCCTTCCTCGCGATCACGCGTGATGCCTTCGACGAGACCACCGACACCCAGGACGACACCGAGGAGACCCGATGAACCCCACGATCATCAGCCTGGAGCTCAAGCGCCTGGCGCGCGACTACGTCGGACTGTTCTTCATCGCGGTCCTGCCGGCCTTCATGTACGTCGTCTTCGGCGCGGCCCAGACCTTCGCCCAGGAGGACATCGGGCGCGGCAACGTGGCGCTGTACATCATGATCTCGATGGCGGTCTACGGCGCCGTCACCGCGACGGTCTCCGTCGGCGGCTCCTCGGCGGTCGAGCGCATGCAGGGCTGGGGACGACAGCTGGGGCTGACCCCCCTTCGCGATGCGTCGTACGTCGGGGCCAAGGCGCTCGTGGCCATGGTCGTCGCGTGCATCCCGATCGGCCTGATCTACGCCATCGGCTCCGCCACCGGCGCGGAGGGAGATGCCTGGGTCTGGTTGGCGACCGCCGGCATCACGCTCTTCGGCGCGTGCCTCTTCGCGCTCTACGGGCTGGTCTTCGGGCTCGCCTTCACGTCGGAGTCGGCGGTCGGTGCGGCGAGCGGGTCGCTGGTGATCTTCGCCTTCCTCGGCAACATCTTCATCCCGCTGTCGGGAGTCATGCTGACCATCGCGAAGTTCACCCCGCTCTACGGCATCGTCTCGCTGGCCCGGTACCCGCTGACCGAGGGGTACTCGGTCGACATGGACGGCAACCTCTCCCACGAGGCGCTCTGGGTGCCGCTCGTTAACGTGGGCGTGTGGACGTTGATCCTCGCTCTCCTGACGGTCTACCTCGTGCGCCGAGGTCGGGACCGGCAGTGACCGACACCTCCGACGCCGGCCACCTCGCGGACGACCTGTCCGCCGAGGTGGTCGACCCGTGGGCCCGCCACGGGTGGCTGCTGGCGGCCGTGTGGCTGGTCTTCCTGCTCTTCCCGGCCAACGAGGTCGCGCAGGTGACCGTCGACCGCCCGCTCCTGCGAGTGGTCGGCTGGGGCCTGCTCGTCCTCTTTGCCGCGGTCTACATCACGGCCTTCATCCACTCGCAGATGGGCGTGCACGGCTGCTGGACCCGGCTCCGGCGCTGGTGGGCCTTCGGGGGCTTCGCCGCGATGGTGGCGTGCATGGGCCTGCTGTCCCTGATCATCGGGCTCGAGGTCTTCGGGATGAGCGCCTTCCTCGCGAGCCTCGCCGCCTTCGGCTGGCCGCGGCGATGGGCGGCGCCCGGGGTGCTCGCCGTCGGGCTGGGGACGATCCTCGTCCTGCTCTTCACCAACGACCTGCGCGAGCTGTGGCCCCTCCTCTTCATCCCGATGCTCATCGGCGGGTTCGGGCTGCTCCTGCGGCGGATGATGGAGGGCGACGAGCGCAGGGAGGAGATGCAGCGGACCCTGGCGGTCGCTGCCGAGCGCGACCGGGTGGCCCGCGACGTCCACGACGTCCTCGGCCACTCGCTGACCGTCGTCTCGCTCAAGGCGGACCTGGCCGAGCGACTCGTCGACCGCGACCCCGAGCGCGCCAAGGCCGAGATCGCTGCGATCCGCTCCCTGACCCGGCAGTCCCTCGCCGAGATCCGCGCGACCGTCGCCGGTCTGCGGGTGACCCGTCTGGCGGACGAGCGCGACACCGCCGTCGAGGCCCTGCGCGACGCGGGGATCGAGGCCTCCGTCCCGGCCGACGTGGACGTCGTCGACCCGGCCCACCGCATCACGGTGGCGTGGGCCCTGCGGGAGACCACGACCAATGTCATCCGCCACAGCGGGGCCCGGCGCGCCGACATCGCGTGGGGGCCGACCTGGCTCGAGGTCGTCGACGACGGACGCGGTCTGCGAGGGCGCCGCGAGGGCAATGGACTGACCGGGCTGCGCGAGCGGCTCGCCCGCGTCGGGGGGACCCTCGACGTCACCGAAGGCATCCCGGGCCCGCACGGCCCGGGCACGAGAGTGAGAGTGGAGCTGCCGTGATCACCCTGCTGCTGGCCGACGACCAGGCCCTCGTCCGCGGAGCCATGGCTGCGCTGCTCGGGCTGGAGGAGGACCTCGAGGTCGTCGCCGAGGTCGGGTCCGGGGACGAGGTCGTCGAGGCCGCCCGACGCACCCGGCCGGACGTCGCCGTGCTCGACGTCGAGATGCCCGGGCTCGACGGGATCGCGGCCGCCGGTCTCCTGCGCGAGGAGGTCCCCGGGACCAAGGTGCTCATCGTCACGACGTTTGGTCGCCCCGGATACCTGCGCCGGGCCCTGGACGCCGGGGCGAGCGGTTTCGTCGTCAAGGACACTCCCTCGGACGAGCTGGCGGAGGCCGTGCGCACGGTCGCGCGCGGCGGCCGGGTCGTCGACCCCTCCCTCGCCACAGAGGTCGTCATCGGCGGACCCAACCCGCTGAGCGAGCGCGAGCGCGAAGTCCTTGCCGTGGCGCTCGACGGGCTGTCCGCCCCCGCCATCGCTGCCCGGGTGCACCTCTCCCCCGGCACCGTGCGCAACCACCTGTCCTCCGCGATCGGCAAGACCGGCACGAGCAACCGGGTCGAGGCGGCCCGGCGCGCCCAGGACCTCGGCTGGCTGTGATGCCTGGCGTGCTGCCGCGGGACCGCCGGCGGTCGAGGCGCGGAACCCTCGCCAGGTGGTCTGCCTGCCCAGCAGGCTGCAGTACGTTGTGAGCCGACCACCCCGAGGAGCCTGATGCGCCGAACACGCTGGACTGCGCTCGTCGCCGTGCTCGTGCTCGGTGGTGGCCTGCTGGCCGGCTGCACCGACGAGCGTGACGGGTCCTGTGAAGCCACGTCGGCGCGGTTCGCCTGGGCGACGCCCGCCCCGACGGAGGATGCGCGCTTCGACCTCACCGGCCCCGGGTGGATCGGCGGTGACTCGACGTACTCCGTGCGGCTGCCCGACGACCGGACCCTGTGGCTCTTCAGCGACTCCTTCATCGGTGAGGTGTCGTCGTCGGGCCGACCGGCGCCGGGCATGGCGATGGTCCACAACGCGCTCGTGGCGGAGAGCGAGTCCGGCCGGCTGAGCACCCGCACCTCCGCCGGTCCGGAGTCCTTCTTCCCCGACCCGAGCGACGACAGCTACTACTGGGTCCAGGATGCCGTCGTGCAGGGCGACGAGCTCGTCGTCTTCCTCTCGCTGACGCGCCAGGTGAGCGGGCAGGCCGGGGGGCAGGGCTTTGCGTGGGAGCGCAATGCGATGGCGCGCGTGTCCCTGCCCGATCTCAAGGTCACCGAGATCATCGACCCGGGCGACGCCTCGGACCACGTCGCGTGGGGCGCCGGCGTCATGTCGACCCCAACCCACACCTACGTCTACGGGGTCGAGGACCTGGAGGCCACCAAGCACCTCCATCTGGCGCGGGTCCCGGCCGGCAACCTGACGGACCGGTCCCGCTGGGAGTACCGGACGCAGGACGGGTGGAGCAGCGACGTCACCCAGAGCGCCCGCCTCACCGACGGCGTGGCCAACGAGTTGAGCGTGACGCGCTACCGCGACGGGTACCTGATGATCTCGTCGGACACCTCCGCCCCCTTCAGCCCGAAGATCCAGGCCTGGACGGCGTGTGCGCCCGAGGGTCCGTGGCAGGACCCGCAGACGATCTACGAGACCCCTGAGTCCGGCGTCGGCCAGCACTTCACGTACAACGCGCACGGGCACCCGGAGATCTCGCGAGACGGCGAGCTGCTCATCTCGTACAACGTCAACACCTTCGACTTCGGCGAGCTGCAGCGCGACCCGACCCTCTACCGGCCGAAGTTCATCACCCTCGACCTCGAGTGACGGACCGCCCGGCGGTCAGCGCCGCTCGGTCGCCCCGATCTGGTCGAGGACCCAGGCCCACTCCCAGGCCGTCTGCTCCCACGCGTCGTAGCGGCCGGAGCGCCCACCGTGCCCGGCGCTCATCTCGGTGCGCAGCAGGATCGGACGCTCGTCGTCGTGACGCGTCACCTCACGCAGGCGAGCCACCCACTTGGCGGGCTCCGTGAAGTAGACCCGGGTGTCGTGGAGCGATGTCGTCGCGAGGATCGGGGGGTACTCGACCGGCGCGATGTTTTCGTACGGGCTGTACCCGCGCATGTACCGGTAGACCTCGGGGTCCTCGAGCGGGTTGCCCCACTCCTCCCACTCGCCGACGGTGAGCGGGAGATCGGGCCGCAGGATCGTCGTCAGCGCGTCGACGAAGGGCACCGCCGCCAGCACCGCGGCGAAGCGGTCCGGGGCGAGATTGGTCGCCGCGCCGACGAGCAGGCCGCCGGCGGAGCCCCCTTCGATGGCGAGGCGGTCGCGGGCCACCCACCCGCTGTCGTGGAGGTACTCGGCAACAGCGACGAAGTCGGTGAAGGTGTTGCGCTTGAGCAGCATCTTGCCGTCGTCGTACCACTGGCGCCCCAGCTCGCCACCGCCCCGGACGTGGGCCACGGCCCACACGACGCCGCGGTCGAGCAGGGAGAGCCGGGCGATGGAGAAGTACGGGTCGAAGCTCATCTCGTAGCTGCCGTACCCGTAGAGCAGACCGGGGTTGCTGCCGTCGGCCACGACACCGCGTCGCCGCACGAGGGAGACCGGCACGTGCGTGCCGTCCGGCGCGACGGCCCAGACGCGCTGCTGCTCGTAGTCGTCCAGGTCGACGCCACCGAGCACCTGGTGCCGCTTGAGGACGACCCGCTCCCCCGTGGCCACGTGGACGTCGAGCACCGACCGGGGCGACACCCAGGACTCGTGGACCACCCGGATGCGGTCTGCGTCCGGGTCGGCGACGGGGCCGAGGTGCACGGAGTGGAGCTCGTCGTCGAAGGTCACGTCCGTCGCCGGACCGTAGTCACCCACGGCGAAGGGAGTGGACCGCACCTGCCGGGGCAGGACGCGCAGGGCCGGCAGTCCGTCCACGCGGAGGGAGAGGACGGCGAAGTCGTCGAAGGCGTCGATGCCGACGAAGCGCTCGCCGTCGGTGCGCTCGAGCAGGGGCTGCCACTGCTCGTGGGTCGTCGCGTCGAGCGGGGCCCACGCGAGGTCGCCCTCGGGCTGTCGCTCGTTGTGGATGATGAGCAGGTGGTCGCCGGCCGGCTCGACGTCGTACTCGACGCCCTCACGACGGGCGGCCACGCAGCGCATCGGCCCCGTGGGGTCGTGCGCGTCGATGAGGTGGACCTCGGAGGTCGTCTTGCTGCCGAGGCCGAGCACCACCCAGCGCTCGTCGCGGCTGGTGCCCAGCCCCATCCAAAATCGCTCGTCGTCCTCGCGGTGGACGAGCACGTCGTCACCACGGTCGGTGCCGACCTCGTGGCGCCACACCTCGTGCGGGCGCCAGGCCTCGTCGACGGCGACGTGGAAGAGGTACCGGGCGTCGCGCGAGAAGGCCAGCCCGTATCCGGCGCCGACCACGGCGCGGTCGATGACCTCTCGGCTGGCGATGTCCATGACGACGACGTCGAAGCGCTCGTCGCCCGTGACGTCGACGGCGTAGGCCATGCGGGAGTGGTCGGCGCTGACCTCGAAGCCCCCGAGGGAAAAGAACTCGTGCCCGGCAGCGAGCTCGTTGCCGTCGAGCAGGACCTCTTCGCCCGGCAGCGGCCGGGTCGGGTCCAGCTCGGGCACGGCGGCCCGGTCGACGAGGGGCGCCCGACACTGGATGGCGTACTGGCTGCCCTCGACGGTGCGCGAGTAGTACCACCAGCCCCCGGAGGCCACCGGGACGCTGAGGTCGGTCTCGAGAGTGCGCTCCTTGATCTCGTCGAAGAGCTGCTGGCGCAGCGGCGCGAGGTGGGAGGTGAGCGCCTCCGCGTAGGCGTTTTCCGCCTCGAGGTACGACAGCACCTGCGGATCGTCACCGTCTCGGAGCCACTCGTAGGGGTCGTCGACCTCCTCGCCGTGGTGGGTGCGGGTCCACGGCTTCTGCGCGGCGACCGGCGGCGTCGTGCTACCGCTCATTCGCTCGCTCATGCGCTCACCGCCCGGGCGCCGAGGATCACCTTGAGGTCCCCGATGAGGGCCTCCGTCGGCTCGACGCGGTAGGCGGCATCGACCGACATCGTCACCGACCGGCCGGGCTGAACGAGCTTGATCTGCACGTCGGTGCTGCCGGGGTGCTGGGCGAGCACCTGCTTGACCTCCTCGATCCGACCGGTGGTCGCGCGCGCGTAGTCGAGGGTGAGGACGACCGGACCCCGCGGCCCGTCGGTGATCTCGGGGATCGTCAGGTCCTCGGCGTAGAGCGAGACGGAGTCGTCGCGGGCATTCACCCGGCCGCGCACCACCGCGACGATGTCCTGGGTGAGCATCGTCTGGACGGTGAGGTAGGTCTTGGGGAAGAAGAGGCACTCGATGGCGCCCTCGAGGTCCTCGACGGTGGCGATGGCCCAGAGGTCGCCCTTCTTGGTCCGCTTGACGCTCAGCCCGGTGACGAGCCCCGCGATGGTCACGTGGCTGCCCTCCTTGATGCCGGAGTCGGGCTGGGTCAGCGCCGCGATCGAGGTGTCGGCGGCCCGCTGCAGCACGTGCTCGACACCGAAGAGGGGGTGGTCGGAGACGTAGAGGCCGAGCATCTCGCGCTCGTTGGCCAGCTTGGTCCGCTTGTCCCACTCCACCTGGGGCACGGGGCGCAACCCCATGCCCTCCATGCCCGCCGGGCCGGCCTCGGCCTCGTCGTCACCGCCGAACATGTCCCACAGGGAGTCCTGGCCGACGGCCTCCTGCCGCTTGACCCCGACGAAGGCGTCGACGTACTCCTCGTGGACCATGACCAGGCCCTGACGCGGGTGGTCCAGGTCGTCGAAGGCTCCGCCCATGACGAGCGACTCGACGGTCCGCTTGTTGCAGACGACGGCCGGGCACTTGGCGAGGAAGTCGTCGAAAGAGGTGAAGGCCCCCTTCTCCTCGCGGGCCGCAATGATCCCGTCGACGACGTTGCGGCCGACGTTGCGGATGGCGTTGAGACCGAAGCGGATGTCGGAGCCGACGGCCGAGAAGCGTCCCTGCGACTCGTTGACCGACGGCGGCAGGACCTTGATGCCCATGCGACGGCACTCGTTGAGGTAGAGCGCCGACTTGTCCTTGTCGTCGCCGACGGAGGTGAGCAGGGCGGCCATGTACTCGGCCGGGTAGTTGGCCTTGAGGTAGGCGGTCCAGTAGGACACGAGGCCGTAGGCGGCGGTGTGCGCCTTGTTGAAGGCGTAGTCGGAGAAGGGGACGAGGACGCCCCACAGCGCGGCGATCGAGGCCTCGTTGTAGCCATTGGCCTTCATGCCCTCGGAGAAGGGGATGTACTCGGCGTCGAGCACCTCCTTCTTCTTCTTGCCCATGGCTCGCCGCAGCAGGTCGGCGTTGCCGAGGGTGTACCCCGCGAGCTTCTGCGCGATCTCCATGACCTGCTCCTGGTAGATGCACAGGCCGTAGGTCGTGCCGAGGATCGGGCCGAGGGCCTCCTCCATCTGCGGCTGGAGCTTGCCCTTGAGCTGGGGGTCGAGCGGCACGACCTCCTGGCGGCCGTTCTTGCGCAGGGCGAAGTTGGTGTGGGCGTTGACGCCCATCGGGCCGGGTCGGTAGAGCGCGAGGGCGGCGGAGATGTCCTCGAAGTTGTCCGGCTGCATCAGGCGCAGCAGGGTGCGCATGCCCCCGCCGTCGAGCTGGAACACGCCGAGGGTGTCACCCCGCGACAGCAGGCGGTACGTCGCCTTGTCGGTCATGTCCTTGCTCAGGGCGTCGAGGTCGATCTCCTCGCCCCGGTTGTCCTTGATGTTGATCAGGGCGTCGTCGAGGATCGTCAGGTTGCGCAGGCCGAGGAAGTCCATCTTGACCAGCCCGAGCGTCTCGCACGTCGGGTAGTCGAACTGCGTCAGGACCTGGCCATCCTGGAGCCGCCGCATGATCGGGATGACATCGATGAGCGGCTCGCTGCTCATGATGACGCCGGCGGCGTGCACGCCCCACTGGCGCTTGAGGCCCTCGAGGCCCTTCGCGAGGTCGACGACCTCACCGAGGTGCTTCTCGGACTCGACGAGCTGGCGGAACTCCTGCCCCTCCCCGAAGCGGTCGTGCTCCGAGTCCCACATCTTCGCCAGCGGCACGCCCTTGCCCATGACGTCGGCGGGCATCGCCTTGGTCAGCTGCTCGCCGACGTTGAAGGGGTGGCCCATGACCCGGGCGGCGTCCTTGACGGCCTGCTTGGCCTTGATCGTGCCGTAGGTCGCGATCATCGCGACCCGCTCGTCGCCGTACTTGTCGGAGACGTAGCGGATGACCTCGGAGCGCCGACGCTCGTCGAAGTCGACGTCGAAGTCGGGCATCGACTTGCGCTCGGGGTTGAGGAAGCGCTCGAAGATCAGGCCGTGCGGGATCGGGTCGAGGTCGGTGATGCCCATGGCGTAGGCGCACATGGAGCCGGCACCGGACCCTCGGCCGGGGCCGACGCGGATCCCGTTGTCCTTTGCCCAGTTGATGAAGTCGGCGACGACGAGGAAGTAGCCCGGGTAGCCCTTGCCGACGATGACGTCGATCTCGTAGTCAGCCTGCCGCTGCGCGTACTCGGGGATGCCGTCAGGGAAGCGCTTGTGCAGGCCCGTCTGCACCTCCTTGACGAACCACGACTCCTCGTCCTCGCCCGGCGGGCAGTCGAAGCGCGGCATGTACCGCCCTTCGCCCTCGACGAAGGAGACCTCGCACATGTCGGCGACGAGCAGGGTGTTGTCGCACGCCTCGGGCAGCTCGCGCCACAGGTGGCGCATCTCGGCCGGCGACTTGAGGTAGTAGCCCTCGCCGTCGAACTTGAAGCGGTCGGGGTCGTGGAGCTTGGAGCCGGAGTTGATGCACAGGAGCGCGTCCTGGGCGATCGCGTCCTCCTGCTTGACGTAGTGCAGGTCGTTGGTCGCGAGGAGCGGCAGCTGCAGGTCCTTGGCCAGGCGCATGAGGTCGTCGCGGACGCGCCGCTCGATCTGGTTGCCGTGGTCCATGAGCTCGAGGAAGTAGTGCTCGCGGCCGAAGATGTCGCGGAACTCCGAGGCCGCCTCGATCGCCTTGTCGTACTGCCCCAGCCGCAGCCGCGTCTGGATCTCCCCCGACGGGCAGCCGGTCGTCGCGACGAGCCCTTCGCCGTACTGGGAGAGCAGCTCGCGGTCCAGCCGCGGCCACTTGGCGAAGACCGAGTCCAGGGAGGCCCGCGACCCCATGGTGAAGAGGTTGTGCATGCCGGTGTTGTTGCGCGCCAGCAGCGTCATGTGGGTGTACGCGCCACCACCGGAGACGTCGTCGCCCGGCCGCGTGCGCTCGTCGCCCCACTTGACGCGGTTCTTGTCCGTGCGGTGGGTGCCCGGCGCCACGTAGGCCTCGAGCCCGATGATCGGCTTGACGTCGTAGGACTGCGCCGTCTTCCAGAACTCGTGCGCGCCGAAGAGGTAGCCGTGGTCGGTCATCGCGATCGCCGGCATGCCCATCTCCTGGGCGGTGGAAAACATGTCCTTGATCCGCGCGGCCCCGTCGAGCATCGAGTACTCGGTGTGGTTGTGCAGGTGGACGAAGTTCTCGGAACGCGGCAGCTCGGACATCGACCCGAGTCTAGATCGCCCCACCGACACCCCGGCACGCCGCCGGCCGCCTCCCGCGCACCGCTCGGCGCGCCGCCGCCCGAGACGTGCGGTCACCGCGGACGAAGGGGGTTAACGTCGCCTCGACAGAGTCGTCCACACCGCATGGAGGTTCCACCGGATGATCGTGCCGATGTCCGTCAACGACTTCATCGACCGCGCGGCCGCCGTCTACGGCGAGCGCCTGGCGGTCGTCGACGAGCCGGACCAGCCGGCGCCTCCGCTCGAGGGCGTGACCTATGCCCGCATGCGGCAGCTCGCCAATGCGCAGGCGGCCCACCTCGACTCCCTGGGCATCGAGGTCGGCGACCGCGTCGCCGTCGTCTCGCACAACTCGGCGCGGCTGCTCACGAGCTTCTTCGGCGTCGCCGGCTCGGGCCGGGTCCTCGTCCCGATCAACTTCCGCCTCGCTCCCGAGGAGGTGAAGTTCATCGTCGAGCACTCCGGCGCGCGCGTGCTCTACATCGACCCCGAGCTGACCTCACTGATCGACGAGGTGCAGGCCGAGCACACCTTCGTCCTGGGCGAGGACGAGCACCTCTTCGGCGGGATCGACCCGGCCACCGCGCAGCCGCGGGAGTGGGAGCCGGACGAGGCGGCCACGGCGACGATCAACTACACCTCCGGCACGACCGCGCGCCCCAAGGGGGTGCGGATCACCCACCGCAACATCTGGACCAATGCGGTGACCTTCGGCCTGCACGCCGGCATCAGCGACCGTGACGTCTACCTGCACACCCTGCCGATGTTCCACGCCAACGGGTGGGGCATGCCCTTCGCCATGACCGGTGTGGGGGCGCAGCACGTCGTCATCCGCAAGATCGACGGTGCCGAGATCCTGCGCCGGGTCGAGCGCCACGGCGTGACCGTCATGTGTGCCGCGCCTGCCGTGGTCAACTCCGTGCTCGCCGCGGCGCAGGAGTGGGAGGGCGAGATCCCCGGCCGCGACCGGGTGCGCATCATCGTCGCCGGCGCTCCCCCGCCCACGCAGACGATCGCCCGCGTCGAGACGGAGCTGGGCTGGGAGTTCATCCAGATCTACGGCCTGACCGAGACCTCTCCGCTGCTGACGATCAACCGGACCCGGGCCGAGTGGGACGAGCTGACCCCCGAGGAGCGTGCCGGCAAGCTCGTGCGGGCGGGTTCCCCCGCCATCGGCTGCCGGATGAAGCTCGACGAGGAGAGCGGCGAGCTCCTGGCCCGCTCCAACGTCGTCATGGAGGGCTACCACGACCTGCCAGAGGAGACCGAGCGCACCTTCGAGGGCGGCTGGTTCCACACCGGTGATGGCGGCACGATCGGCGACGACGGCTACGTGACGATCAGCGACCGCAAGAAGGACGTCATCATCACCGGTGGTGAAAACGTCTCGTCGATCGAGGTGGAGGACGTGCTTTTCTCCCACCCGGACGTCACCGAGGTCGCAGTCATCGGCGTCCCCGACGACAAGTGGGGCGAGACGATCAAGGCCCTCGTCGTCGTCGCGGAGGGGTCGGAGGCGACCGAGGCCGACCTCATCGCGTGGTGCAAGTCCAAGGCGGCCGGCTACAAGGCGCCGACGACCATCGAGTTCCGCGACGAGCTGGCCCGCACGGCCACCGGCAAGCTGCAGAAGTTCAAGTTGCGCGCTCCCTACTGGGAGGGCCGCGACCGTCGGGTCAACTGACCCAGCCCATGACGAAGGGGGGCGCCACCGTGGTGGTGGCGCCCCCCTTCGGCGTGCTGACGGTCAGCTGTGGACCTTCCTCGTCTTCGAGCCGGTCGTGCCCCGCAGGACCGACGAAGCCTCACCCCGTCAGGACAGGTCGGCGAGCCGGTCCAGGGCCGTCTGCAGGTCCTGCGGGTAGGTGCTCTCGAAGTGCACGTAGTCGCCCGTACCGGGGTGGACGAAACCGAGCCCCATGGCGTGCAGCCACTGCCTCTCGAGACCGAGTCGGGCGCCCAACGTCGGGTCGGCGCCGTAGGTCGGGTCACCGACGCACGGGTGGCGCAAGGCGGCCATGTGCACGCGGATCTGGTGGGTGCGCCCGGTCTCGAGCTTGATCTCGAGCAGGGAGGCGTGGCGGAAGGCCTCGAGGAGCTCGTAGTGGGTGATCGCGTGCTTGCCGGAGTCCATGACGGCGAACTTGTAGTCGCCACTCGGGTGGCGCCCGATCGGCGCATCGATGGTGCCGACGTGCGGGTCGGGCAGGCCCTGGACGAGCGCGTGGTAGGTCTTGTCGACCGTGCGTTCCTTGAAGGCCCGCTTGAGCACCGAGTACGCGTGCTCGCTCTTGCACACGACCATGAGGCCTGAAGTGCCGACGTCCAGCCGCGAGACGATGCCCTGTCGCTCGCTCGCGCCACTCGTCGTGATGCGGTACCCGGAGGCGGCGAGACCGCCCAGGACGTCCGGGCCGGACCAGCCGACGCTCGGGTGCGCCGCGACGCCGATGGGCTTGTCGACGACGACGATGTCCTCGTCGTCGTGGATGATCCGCATGCCGGGCACCGGCTCGGCGACGACGGCGAGCGTCGGGCTGTCGTCGACGGAGGGCAGGGTGACCTCGATGTGCTCACCGGCGCTGACGCGGGCGGACTTGGCGACGGCGCTCCCCTCGACGAGGACCTTGCCGTCGGCGGCCAGCTCGGCCGCGCGGGTGCGGGAGAGGCCGAAGAGGCGCGCCACCGCGGCGTCGATGCGCTCCCCCTCAAGACCGTCGGGGACGAGGACGTTGCGCACATCGGTCACGGTGTCTCCTCCTGGTCGTTGCGGTCGTCGACAGCATCCTCGTGCGCTCCGGCCGCGTGCTGCGGGCGGGTGCCGTCGATGCCGATGTTGGCGAAGACCAGCCAGATGAGCAGCACCGCTCCGGCGACGATCGCGATGTCGGCCACGTTGCCGACGAAGAGCCCGCCGTAGTCGATGAAATCGATGACGTGTCCGCGCAGCGGCCCAGGCTCGCGGAAGAACCGGTCGTAGAGGTTACCGAGGGAGCCGCCGAGGACGAGCCCGAGCGACAGGGCCCACCGGGAGGAGCCGATCCGTGGGGTCGCCCACAGGATGGCGGCCGTCACGGCCACCGCCACGAGCGTCATGAGCCACGTCGTTTCGTCACCGATGGAGAAGGCGGCGCCGGAGTTGCGGATCAGACGAAGGGAGAGGACGTCACCGATGAGCGGGAGGGACCTCCCGTCGGTGAGTGCTCCGAGCGCCCAGACCTTGCTCGCCTGGTCGAGGATGAGCGCCGCGAGGGCGGCGAGGACGTACCAACGAAGCACCCCGGAGCGCGAGGCGGGCGCCGGGGTGTCGTCGTCTGGGGTGTGTGGGGCGCTCAGCGCCGCTCCTGTCGACTCTTGCATGTCATGCACAGGGTCGCACGAGGATAGGCCTGGAGTCGAAGCTTGCCGATCGGATTGCCGCAGTTTTCGCAGATCCCGTAGGTCCCGTCCTCGAGTCGGGCGAGTGCGTGGAGGTTCTGCTCCAGGCCCGTGCGGGCCCCGGCGACGAGGCTCAGCTCGTGCTCGCGCTCGAAGGACTTGGCCCCGGCATCCGCCTGGTCGTCGCCGGCCCCATCGATCGGCTCCTTGAGGAACTCGTTGAGGTCGGTCTCCGCGGAGCTGATCTCCGCCGTGAGGCGCTGGATCTCGGTGTCGAGCTCGGCCCGCACCTCCTTGAGCTCCTTGGCGGTCCACGGGCTCTCGTCCTCCCGGACGACGAGCTGCGCCGCGGTCTTCTTGGCGGGAGCCTTCTTCGCTGCGGTCTTCTGCGCCGCAGCCTTCTTCGTCGTGCTCTTCGAGGTGGACGCCTTCTTCGGCGCGGCCTTGTTCGTGGCGGCCGCCTTCTTCGCGGCTGTCTTCTTCGCGGCGGCCTTCGTGGCGCTCGTCTTCTTCGGGGCGTTCGTCTTCTTCGTGGTCGCCTTCTTCGTGGCGCCCTTCGACGTCGTGCTGCCGTTCGCGCTCGCGGCCGTGGACTTCTTCGCGGTGGTCCCCTTCGCCTCGGGCTCCTTCTTCGACGAGACCCTCTTCACCGTGGCCCGGGCCGCGCTCTTCACACGCTCCGCTGCTCCCGTGGCCGTCTTCTTCGTCGCCATGACCGTCCTCAGATCGGGTTGGCCCGTACCCCTGCACGGACCAGAGTCAACGAAGGGTACGACGTTTTGGCGCAGATCGCGGGATCAGCGCGCGTCATTCTCCGAGAGGCCATCTGCCGGCGTCTCACAGCTGCCAGAGGCGGCGGCCTCCCTGAGTGGGGAGACCGCCGCCTCTGCGGGTCGTGCTGATCCGCTCAGCTCTTGCTGGAGGTGGTCTCCGGCGCGAGAGCCGGTGTGGACTCCAGGCCCTTGAGCTGCGTGCTGATGAAGTCCTTGAGCTTGCGACGGTAGTCGCGCTCGTAGGTCGTCAGCTCGGCGATCTGCGCCTCGATCTTCGTCTTCTGCGCGTTGAGGTCGTCGAGGATCTTCTTGCGCTGCGCCTCGGCCTCGCTGACCATCGTCGTGCTCTTGGTCTGGGCGTCCGAGATGAGCTTGTCGCGCTGCGTCGTGCCCTCGCCGATGAACTGGTCGCGCTTGCCCTGACCGGTCTTGACGAACTCGTCGTGCTTGCCCTGACCCGTCGACACGAGCTCGTCGTGCTTGCGCTGGGCCTCGGCGATGAGCTTGTCGCGCTGGCTCTGGCCCTCGGCGACGTGCTCGTCGTGCAGGCGCTGGGCGAGGGCGATGAGGCCCGACGCGCCGGCGCCACCACCGGCGGCAGCGGCCATCTGACCGGCTCCACCATCGGTCGCGGCCGCGGCGGGGGCCGCGGGCTGCGCGGCGGCAGCCTCCTGACGCTGCTTGGCCTCGGCCTCGGCCTTCTCGGCGGCCGCGTTGGCGGCCTGGATGCGCTGCTGGGCGCGCTCCTCTGCCTCCTGGGCGCGGGCATTGACGGTCGCGATGCGCTCGTCGGCACCCAGCTGGGCCTTGTCGACCTTGGCGTTGTCGCCCTTGGCCTGCTCGTCGTTGGCCCGGGCGGAGCGCTCGAGCTCGCCGGCGCGCTTCTCGGCCGCGGCGCGCGCAGCCGTCTCCTTCTCGAAGCGGGTGCGCAGGTCGTCGAGCCGGGCACGCAGGTCGCGGTTCTCGCGGGTCAGCGCCTCGTCGGCCTGACCGGATCCACCAGCGGCGGCCGCGACCGGAGCCGGGGCGCCGGACCCGTCGGCGGCACGGGCCCGCAGGTCCTCCGAGTCCTTGACCATGCGGCGCATCTCGGCCACGACCTCGTCGAGGAAGTCGTCGACCTCGCGCTCGTCGTACCCACGACGGAACTGGGTCTGGGTGAAGGTCTTGTTGAGGACGTCCTCGGGCGTGAGCGCCATTGTTCCTCCGTATGCGTTCGGACAGATTGCACGCCAGTGCCACGCAGAGCGCGCACGGGCATCACCCTCAGCCTAGACGATGCTCAGCAGCACCGAGACCGCGAGGATGAGCAGCAGGAAGGCGACATCGATCGCGACCCCGCCGAAGCGGATCGGTTTGACCACCCTGCGGATCGCGTTGAGCGGCGGGTCGGTGAGGGTGTAGATCGCCTCGGCGACGACGAGGATGACGCCCTTGGGGCGCCACTGCCGGGCGAAGACCTGGATCCAGTCGAGGACGAGACGACCGATGAGGACGAGGAAGTAGATGTACAGCACGAGGTGCAGCACATCGCGGACGATCGACATGGATTCAGCCTAGGCCGGGGGCCTGTGGCCCCGCTGGGAGGGTCAGCTCTGGTTGAAGAGGGCGCGCGGCTGCTGCGCCTCGCCGCCCTCGGCGTCGACCTCGATGTGCTCGGGCGAGAGCAGGAAGACCTTGTTGGTGACGCGCTCGATGGAGCCGTGCAGGCCGAAGACGAGGCCGGCGGCGAAGTCGACGAGACGCTTGGCGTCGGAGTCGTCCATGTCGGTGAGGTTCATGATGACCGGCGTGTTGCTGCGGAAGCTCTCGCCGATGGCGCGCGCGTCGTTGTACGTGCTCGGGTGGATCGTCGTGATGCGGTTCATCTGGGTGACCTCCACCTCGTGCACGGCAGGAGCGGTGGGGACGCGGCGCAGCGGCGTGACCTCTGCGGGTCGCTCCTCCTCGAGGACCTCGTGGCCGCTCTCGTAGTCGTCGACGTACTGGTCGTCGTAGTCGTCGTAGCGCTTGTCGTCCTCGGCGAGTCCGAGGTAGACCATCGCGTTGCGCAGTGCCGTCATGTCTCTCAAGTCCTTACGTCTTACCGGGGGCCTCGTCGGTGTCACCGAAGTTACCGGTGTGACGCACGAGTTCCGAGGATTGCCGTCCCGACACGCAGGTGTGTCGCACCGTGCCGGACTGCGGACTCGAGGTCGCCGCTCATCCCCGCCGAGAGCATCCAGGCCGACGGGTGGTCGGCGACGAGCGCCTCGTGGAGCCGGGCGAGCAGCGCGAAGGCCGCGTCCGGGTCGCCACCGAGCGGAGCGACGGCCATGAGCCCTCCGAGACGAAGGGAGGACCCCGCGATCGCGTCGGCGAGGGCGGGCACCTCGGCCGGGTCCGCTCCGCCCCGGTGGGCATCGGCGTCGGGGTCGAGGTTGACCTGGATGAGGGCGGTGACCTCGCGGCCGGCGGTCTCGGCGCCGCGGGCGAGCGCCCCGACGAGCTTGAGCCGGTCGACGGACTGGACGACGTCGGCCCACCGCGTGACGGCATTGGCCTTCTTCGACTGCAGCTGACCGATGAAGTGGGTCCGCACCCCGGGGGGCACTCCCCCGTCGTCGAGCTTGGCGGAAGCCTCCTGCTCGCGGTTCTCCCCGATGTCGGTGACGCCGAGGTCGGCGAGCAGGTCGAGGTCGCTGCGGGGGAAGTGCTTCGTGACGACGACGAGGTGGACGTCGTCTCGCTCGCGGCCGCTGGAGGCGCAGGCCGCCGCGATCCGCTCCTCGACCTGCGCGAGGTTGGTGGCTAGCTCCTGCCGACGTGGCCCGGTCATGCCGCCCTCCCGATGACGCCGGCAAAGCGACCGGTTCTACCGTCGCGACGGTAGGAGTAGAGGTCGGCCTCCTCACGGGCGCACCCGGCGATCCACTCGACGGGCACTCCCGCACCGGCCAACTGGTCGACGACCCCGCTCGCCACGTCGATGGCCGGCGTGCCCGACCAGGTGACGGCCGCGGAGACGGGCGCGACGGCGGCTGCGGCCGAGCGCATCTCGTCGGGCACCTCGTAGCAGCGGCCGCAGACGGAAGGCCCGACCGTGGCCCGCAAGTCGACGGCGCCGAGGTCACGCATCGCCTCGACGAGCCGCAGCGCGACCCCCGCCACCATGCCGGGTCGCCCCGCGTGGGCCACCCCGACGAGGCAGCTGCCGGTGTCGTGGACGAGGACCGGGGTGCAGTCGGCGACGAGCACGCCGAGGGCGATGCCCGGCTCGGCGGTGACCATGGCGTCTCCGGTGCCCACGGCACCGGTCTCCGTACGGGGCGCCGTGAGCACGTCGGAGGTCACGTGGATGACCTCGCTGCCGTGGACCTGATCGGCCCACAACGTGGGCAGCCCGAGCGCGGCCTCGAGGGCGGCGCGGTTGCGGGCGACGGCGGTCGGGTCGTCGCCGACGTGGGCCCCGAGGTTGAGCCCGGCGAAGGGGGCCGCACTCACCCCGTCGCGGCGGTCCGTGAAGGCCCGCACCAGTCCTGCGTCGTCATCTCTCCAGCCGAACACGTCTGCAACCTACCTCTCGCCGCCGAGCGCCGGCACATGTCACCGGGACGACGCAGGGCCCCGACCGTGGTGTCGGGGCCCTGCGGGCGATGCCCGGGCCGCTCAGCGGCCCGAGGTCACTTGAGGAAGTCCGGGACGTCCAGGTCGTCGCCGTCGTCGAAGGTCACCTGGCGCGGCGGGGTGGCCTGCTTCGGCTGGGCCGGAGCCTGCTGGGCTGGGGCGGCCTGCTGCTGCGGCTGGGCCTGAGCGGGCGCCTGCTGGGCCGGGGCCGCCTGCTGCTGCGGCTGCTCGGGGGCCTGCTGGGCCGGGGCGGCCTGCTGCTGCGGCTGGGCCTGGGCCGGGCGCTGCTGGGCCGGGACCGCCTGCTGCTGCGGCTGCGCGGGGGCCTGCTGGGCCGGGCGCTGCTGGGTGGGTGCCTGACGCGACTGCCCACCGGACTGGACCTGACCGAGCGCCCGGTCGTCGGGCCGCTGCTGCGGGACGCCCCCGTCGAAGCCGGCGGCGATGACGGTCACGCGCACCTCGTCGCCGAGCGCGTCGTCGATGACCGCACCGAAGATGATGTTGGCCTCGGGGTGAGCGGCCTCCTGCACCAAGCGCGCTGCCTCGTTGATCTCGAAGAGGCCCAGGTCACTGCCGCCCTGGATCGACAGCAGCACGCCGTGGGCACCGTCGACGCTGGCCTCGAGCAGCGGCGAGGAGATCGCGAGCTCGGCGGCCTGGACGGCGCGGTCCTCACCTCTCGCCGAGCCGATGCCCATGAGGGCCGAGCCAGCCCCTTGCATGACGGACTTGACGTCGGCGAAGTCGAGGTTGATCAGGCCGGGCGTGGTGATGAGGTCGGTGATGCCCTGGACACCGGAGAGCAGCACCTGGTCGGCACTGCGGAAGGCGTCGAGCATGCTCACCGCGCGGTCGCTGATCGACAGCAGCCGGTCGTTGGGGATGACGATGAGGGTGTCGACCTCGTCGCGCAGCGCACCGATGCCGGACTCGGCCTGGTTGGCGCGACGACGCCCCTCGAAGGTGAACGGGCGCGTGACGACACCGATGGTCAGGGCACCGAGGCTCTTGGCGATCTTCGCGACGACCGGCGCGCCACCGGTGCCGGTGCCGCCCCCTTCGCCCGCGGTGACGAAGACCATGTCGGCCCCCTTGAGGACCTCCTCGATCTCCTCCGCGTGGTCCTCCGCAGCCTTCTTGCCCACCTCGGGGTCGGCACCGGCACCGAGACCGCGCGTCAGCTCGCGACCGACGTCGAGCTTGACGTCGGCGTCCGACATCAGGAGCGCCTGGGCGTCGGTGTTGATCGCGATGAACTCGACACCCTTGAGGCCGACCTCGATCATCCGATTGACGGCGTTGACGCCACCGCCGCCGATGCCGACGACCTTGATAACGGCCAGATAGTTCTGGGCTGATGCCACGGGGACTCCTGTTGCTGCTGCTCGGTGGTGCCTCACCCCGAAAGCTCAAGGTGAACTTCAGGGTTACAGTTTGGTCACGCTCGGTGTGCGGGTGACGTTATGCGGCCCGAGCCGCATGGGCAAACGCTGCACCCGCGTGTCGCCACACTACCCGCTCGTGACGGGCGTGTCGGGGGCCGAGACGTCGATGGTCTTGGCCTTCTTGGCCTGGAGGATCCGGATGACCTCGACCTTGACCTCCGGCTTCGACCCGTCGCCCCAGATGATCCGGGTCGAGCCCAGGCGGAAGCTGATCTGGTCCGCGGAGTCGACCCGGACGTCCTTGACCTTGGAGCGCATCTCCGCGGGCAGCGCGGCGAGCATCCCCTGCGCCGCCTTGACCCCGTGGCCGGACACCTCGGCGTCGTCCTCGGCCGTCACGGTGGGCACGTCCTCGGGGGCCGAGGTGACGTGGCGGATGACGACCCCGTCGAGGTCGAGCAGCTCGAAGTCCCGCTCCCCGCGCTCGACGGCGAGCGCCGGGACTCTCGACGTCACCTTGAGGTTGAGGGTGTGCGGCCAGCTCCTCTCGACCGTCACGTGCGCGGCCCCGGGGACCTCGTCGGTGATCCGTCGGGCGAGGTCGTCACCGTCGACCCGCACGAGCGGTCGGCCCACCTGCTCGTCGGCGATCCGCTCGATGCTCGCCGCGTCCGCAGGGTCGGCCCCGGTGACGCTCACCTCCCGGGTGTCGAGCAGCGAGGAAAACCCGACCGCCCACGCCAGGGCGATGGTGACGACCACCGCGACCACGACGAGCAGCCACCGCCGGACCCGCTGGGTGCGCGCGTGCGCCGCTCGCTCGGCAAACCGCTCCTCGGTCGCCTCCCGCGTCCCGCTCCCCCGACTCATCGACGCAGTGCCTCGAGCAACCTCGGGCCGAGGTGGGTGACGTCGCCGGCCCCCACCGTCAGGACGAGGTCGCCGGCACGCGCCTGCGCGGCGACGGCCGCGACGGCCTCATCGGTCCCGACGACGCGGACGGAGCGGCCTGCTGCCTCGAGGGGAGCCGCGATGAGCTGGGAGCTGACTCCGGGCACCGGGTCCTCGCGCGCTCCGTAGACGTCGAGCAGCAGCACCTCGTCCGCCGGCTCGAGACCGGCCGCGAATCCCTCCGCGAAGTCGCGCGTGCGCGAGTACAGGTGCGGCTGGAAGACGACGAAGAGCCGGTGCTCACCCGCGATCTCCTTCGCGGTGCGCACGACCGCCTCGACCTTGCCGGGGTTGTGCGCGTAGTCGTCGACGACGCTGACGCCCCGGGCCTCCCCCTTCGTCTCGAAGCGCCGGCGGGTGCCGCCGTAGGCCGCCAGCCCATCGAGCACGGGCTGCGGCTCGAGACCGAGTCCGTGGACCGCGGCGGCGTAGGCCGCGGCCGCGTTGAGCAGGTTGTGCCGGCCGGGCACGGCGATCTCGAGCTCGCGCCGCTGCCCGCCCTCGACGAGGGTCACGCCGGCCCGGGTGCCGTCGAGCACGGGGTCGACGAGGCGCACCTCGGCCTCCTCGGCGAAGCCGTAGCGCAGCACCCGCACCCCGGCGGCTGCCGCCCGCTCGGCGAGCCGGACGGACCCGGCGTCGTCGGCGCAGGCGACGAGCAGCCCGCCCGGGGCGATGCTCTGCGCGAACTCGAGGTAGGCCGCCTCGACCGCGGCGAAGCTGCCGTAGAAGTCGAGGTGGTCGGGCTGGACGTTGGTGACGATGGCGACCTCGGGCCGGTAGGCGAGGAAGGAGCCGTCGGACTCGTCGGCCTCGATGACGAAGGGAGTCCCCTCCCCCAGCGCCGCGTTGACCCCGTGCGTCGACAGCTCCCCGCCGAGCGCGAAGGAAGGACGCTGCCCGCTCTCGAGCAGCGCGACGGTGAGCATCGAGCTCGTCGTCGTCTTGCCGTTGGCCCCGGCGACGGCCACGCCGGTCTGCTCACCGATGACGGAGGCGAGGGCCTGGCTGCGGTGCAGCACCCGCAGCCCTCGGCTGCGCGCGGCGGCGAGCTCGGGGTTGTCCTCGCGGATCGCCGACGAGACGACGACGGTGTCGGCGCCCTCGAGGTGGGCGACGTCGTGGCCGACGTTGACCCGGGCACCGAGCTCACCGAGACGACGCAGCAGCGGCGAGTCGTGGGCATCGCTCCCGCTGACCGGCACGCCGGCGTCGACGAGCAGCCGGACGATGGCCGACATCCCGGCGCCGCCGGCGGCGAGCACGTGCACGGAGCCGAGGTCGGCGAGGGGCACACGGGGGGCGAGGACGTCGAAGCGCTCGTTGCGCGGCACGGGCGGCAGCACGGACTCACTCATGCCGGCTCCCGTCGACCCACGCGGTGGTCACCATGTCGGCCAGGGTCTCGTCGGCATCCCGGTGGCCGACCGACGCCGCGGCGCGGGACATCTCGCGGATCCGCTCCGCGTCCTGCAGCAGCGGGACGACCTCCCGCGCGACCCAGCCGGGGTCGACGTCGGCGTCCTCGACGAGCAGTCCACCACCGGCGGCGACGACGCCGGCGGCGTTGAGCCGCTGCTCGCCGTTGCCGATGGGCAGCGGCACGTAGACGGCGGGCAGCCCGACGGCCGTCAGCTCGCACACGGTGTTGGCGCCCGAGCGGCAGACGACGGCGTCGGCGGCCGCGTAGGCCAGGTCCATGCGGTCGACGTAGGGCATGACGACGTAGGGCACCGACTCGTCGCCGCCGAGGGCGACGAAGTCCTTGCCGGCGCCGGTCGCGTGGAGGACCTGGATACCGGCATCGCGGAACGTCGCGACGCTCGCGGCGAAGGCGTCGTTGAGCCGCTTGGCGCCGAGCGAGCCACCGGTGACGAGCAGGACCGGCAGGTCGTCGCGCAGGCCGAGCCCCGCGCGTGCCTCGGCCCGGGTGGCCTCGCGGTCGAGGGCGACGATCTCCGGGCGCAGCGGCATCCCGATGACCCGGGCACCGGCGAGCTTGGTCCCGGGGAAGGTCACGCCGACGTGGTCGGTGAAGCGGGCCCCCACCTTGTTGGCGATCCCTGCCCGCGCATTCTGCTCGTGGATGACGATCGGCACCCCGGCCTTGCGCGCCGCGAGATAGGCCGGCGTGGAGACGTAGCCACCGAAGCCGACGACGACCTGGGCGTCGACCTGCTCGATGGCCCGACCAGCGGCCGCCACCGCACGTCGCAGGTTGACCGGCAGCCGGACGAGGTCACCGGAGGGCCTGCGCGGCAGCGGCACCTTGGGGATCGTCGCGAAGTCGTACCCGCGCTCGGGCACCAGCCGTGCCTCGAGGCCCTCGCTCGTGCCGAGGGCCAGGATCTCGACGCCGGGGTCACGGCGACGGAGGCAGTCGGCGAGGGCGAGCAGCGGCGAGACGTGTCCCGCGGTGCCACCTCCCGCCAGCAGGATGCGTGAGGGGCGGTCGGGCGTCATCGCGTGGATGTCCTCCTGCTGGGGAACCGGGCGAGCAGGGCGCGCGCCCGGGAGGGCTTGGCCGCGATCATCTCAGAGCAGCCCGGCTCGGCACGAGCGAAGCTCAGCAGGATGCCGACGGCGAGCATCGAGGTGACGAGCGAGGACCCGCCGGAGGAGACGAAGGGCAGCGGCACGCCGATGACGGGGAGCATCCCGATGACGGCGCCGATGTTGATGATCGCCTGGATGAGCACCCAGGTGCAGATGCCCGCGGTGGCCAGCCGCACGAAGTAGTCGTCGGTGCGGGTGACCAGCCGCAGTCCGGCGAGGGCGAAGCTGGCGAAGAGCAGGAGGATCGCCAGCGTGCCGAGCAGGCCGAGCTCCTCACCGATGATCGCGAAGATGAAGTCGTTGTACGGCTCGGAGAGCCAGCCCCACTTCTCGCGGCTGGCCCCGAGGCCGACGCCGAGCCAGCCCCCGTCGGCGAGGGCGTAGCGGCCGTGGACCGACTGGCGGCAGATGCCGTAGAAGAGCTCGGTGCCGGGGGCGCACTGCTCCGGGTTGAGCCAGACGTTGATCCGCTCCATCCGGCTGTTGCCGAGGGTCAGCGCGGCGTAGCCGAGCACGGCGAGCACCCCGAGCCCGGCGCCGAACCAGCGCAGCGGCACTCCCGCGGCGAAGAGCATGCCGACGACGATCGCGACGATGACCATGGCGGTGCCGAGGTCGTGACCGAGCATGACGAGCCCGACGATGACCAGCGCCCCGGGGAGGACGAAGGGGATGAGCGCGTGCTTGATCGAGCCGAGCAGCGCCTGCTTGCGCTCGAGGACGAGCGCACCACCGAGCACGAGGCCGATCTTGGCGATCTCGCTCGGCTGGATGGACAGCGAGCCCACCCCGATCCAGTTGCGGTTGCCCTGGAAGCCGAAGCCGAGGGGGGTGAGGACCAGCCCGAGCAGGACGATGGAGGCGAGGACCGCGGGCAGGGCGAAACGCTTCCAGAAGGCGACGCTCCGCCGCGAGGCCCACCACAGCGCCAGCCCCCCCGCGACCGCGAAGACGAACTGCTTGAGGAAGATCGTGAAGGAGCTGTCGTTTTCTCTCAGCGAGACGATCATCGAGGCCGAGAGCACCATGACCAGGCCGATGCCGACGAGCAGGCCGACGACCCCGAGCAGGAGGTAGTAGGTCGTCATCGGCGACTCGAAGCGCGCCGCCCACTGCTCGAGCCGGGTGCGAGCCGATCGCGCGCCGGTGCCGCGACCGGTTGCTGCGCTGCTGCTCACACTCACCCCTCCTGCAGGTAGCGATCCACCGCGTCGGCGAAGGCGTCTCCGCGGGCTCCGTAGTTGTCGAACATGTCCATGGACGCCGCCGCCGGGGCGAGCAGCACCACGTCTCCCGGCTGGGCGAGTGCCCCCGCGTGCCGGACGACGAGGTCCATGGCTCCAGTGTCCGTGGCGGCGACGTCGATGACGGGGACATCCGGCGCGTGTCGGGCGATGGCGGCGGCGATCTGCTCGCGGTCGCGCCCGATGAGCACGGCGCCCCGCAGCCGGTCGGCCGCTGCGGCGACGAGCTCGTCGACGTCGGCCCCCTTGAGCAGCCCCCCGGCGACCCAGACGACCTTGGCGTAGGCGGTGAGGCTGGCCTGCGCGGCGTGCGGGTTGGTCGCCTTGGAGTCGTCGACCCAGTGCACCTCGCCGGCGGTGGCGACGTGCGCGATGCGGTGGGGCTCTGGCTGCCAGGCCCGCAGCCCGTCGCGGACGGCCACGGGCGGGACGCCGTGGGCGCGGGCGAGCGCCGCGGCGGCGAGGGCGTTGGCGACGAGGTGCGGGGCGACGCTGGGGGCCTCGCCCTGCAGGTCGGCGAGGCTGCCGAGCTCGGCCGCCGTCGTGGCGCGGTCCTCGACGAAGGCCCGGTCGGCGAGCACGTCCTCGACGAGCCCGAGCATCGAGGGCCCGGGGCTGCCGAGGGTGAAGCTCACCGCCCGGCACCCCTCGACGACGTCGGCCTCCTCGACGAGGCGCCGGGTCGCGGGGTCCTGCTCGTTGTAGACGCAGGCGATCTCGGTGTTGGCGTAGACCTTGCCCTTGGCGGCGGCGTACTCCTCGAGCGAGCCGTGCCAGTCGATGTGGTCCGGTGCGATGTTGAGGCAGGCCGCGGCACGCGGGCGAAGGGAGTGGCTCCAGTGCAGCTGGAAGCTCGAGAGCTCGACGGCGATGACGTCGTAGGGCTGGGGGTCCTGGACGAGGTCGAGCACCGGGGTGCCGACATTGCCAGCGCTCGCCGCCCGCAGGCCGGCGGCCCGCAGCATGGAGGTGAGCATCTGCACGGTCGTCGTCTTGCCGTTGGTGCCGGTGACGAGGAGCCAGGGGGCTCCCCCTTCGCGCGGCCGCATGCGCCAGGCGAGCTCGACGTCGCCCCAGATCGGGATGCCCGCGGCGGCGGCCGCGGCGAGCAGCGGCTGGTGCGGCGGCCATCCGGGCGAGGTGACGACGAGGTCGATCTCGTCGGCCGGCACGGGCAGCGCGGTCTCGGCTCCGTCGCCGAGGTGCAGCTCGGCGTCGAGGACCTCGAGGATCTGGGCACGCTGGCCCATCGGGGTGCCCTCCACCGGGGTCTGCGCGTCGACGACGCGCACGTGGGCGCCGTGCTGGATCAGGGCGTCGGCAGCGGCGAAGCCGGAGACCCCGAGGCCGGTGACGACGACCCGCAGGCCGGCCCAGTCCGCCTCGTGGGAGGTCAGCCCCGCCAGCCGCTCGTCGTGGGAGCGGGCCCGGGTCACGGCGTCCCCACGACCCATTCGGCGTAGAAGATCGCCAGGCCGCCGGCGACGAAGAGCCCCGCGATGATCCAGAAGCGGATGACGATCGTCACCTCCTGCCACCCGAGCAGCTCGAAGTGGTGCTGCAGCGGCGCCATCCGGAAGACCCGCTTGCCGGTCGACTTGAAGGAGGCGACCTGGATGATCACCGAGAGGGTGATCGTCACGAAGAGCCCGCCGAGGATGACGATGAGCAGCTCCGTGCGCGAGAGGATCGCCAGGCCGGCAAGACCACCGCCGAGCGCGAGCGAGCCGGTGTCGCCCATGAAGATCTTGGCCGGGGAGGCATTCCACCAGAGGAAGCCGAAGCAGGCGCCGGTCGCGGATGCGGCGACGACCGCGAGGTCGAGCGGGTCACGCACGTCGTAGCAGTTGGCCACGGGGCTGATCTGGCAGTTCTGGTTGAACTGCCAGATCGAGATGACGACGTAGGCGCCGAAGACCATGACGGAGGACCCCGTGGCGAGCCCGTCGAGACCGTCGGTGAGGTTCACGCCGTTGGACGTGCCCGCGATCATGAGGTTGGCCCAGAGGATGAAGAGGATCGTCCCGATGACCGGCCCGGCGAAGGCGAGGTCGATCGCGGTGTCGCGGACGAAGGAGATGCTCGTCGACGCCGGTCGCCGCAGGGCCTCGTTGGGGAACTGCAGCGCGAGGATCGCGAAGATCACGCCGACGGCGGTCTGACCGATGAGCTTCTGCCCTGACCGCAGCCCGAGACTGCGCTGCCGGCTGATCTTGATGTAGTCGTCGGCGAAACCGACGGCGCCGAGGCCGACCATGAGGAAGAGCACGAGCAGGCCGCTGACGGTCGGCGGGTGCCAGGTCACGACGTGCGCGAGCGCATAGGCGATGACCGTCGCGAGGATGATGACGGCGCCGCCCATCGTCGGGGTGCCGCGCTTCGTGTGGTGCGAGGTGGGGCCGTCGTCCCGGATGAACTGCCCGTACCCCTGCTTGACGAGGTAGCGGATGAACATCGGCGTCCCCAGCAGGGCGACGACGAGGGACAGGACGGACGCGATGACCACTGCCTTCACGAGCGGGCCTCCCTCTGGATGATGCGGTCTCCGAGCCACCGTAGCCCGGCGTCCCGACTCGACTTGAACAAGGCGACGTCCGGCACGGCGAGCTCGTCGGCGAGCACGGCCTCGGCGGCTTCGGCGTCGTCCACGACCCGGACCCGCACGTCCTCCCGCGGGCCATTGTCCTTCGCCCCGGTGGCGATCGGCGACGCCGACGCGCCCACGACGAGGATCTCGTCGAAGCCGAGGTCGGTCGCCTCGCGCCCGACGGCGGCGTGCAGCTCGTCGGAGGTCTCCCCCAGCTCGAGCATCGCACCGAGGACCGCCCAGCGGCGCCCGGTCGTCGCCATGCCGGCGACGCTGCGCAGGGCCGCGGACATCGAGTCGGGGTTGGCGTTGTAGGCGTCGTTGACGACGACGACGCCGTCGTCGCGGCGGGTGACCTCCATCCGCCAGCGGCTGGCGGGACGGGCCGCGGCCAGTGCCGGCACGATCTGCTCGAGCGTCATGCCGGCGGCCTGGGCAGCGGCGATGACGGCCAGGGCGTTGCCGACGTGGTGGCGGCCGACGAGGCCGAGATCGACGCGGGCCGTGCCGAAGGGGGCGACGACGGTGAAGGAGGGGCGTCCCGTCTCGTCGACGGTGACCTCGGTGGCACGAACGTGCGCGCCCTCCGCCTCGCCGACGAGCACGACCCGGGCCGAGGTGCGGTCAGCCATCGCGGCGACGAGCTCGTCGTCGGCGTTGAGCACGGCGACCCCGTCGGCAGGCAGGGCGGCGGGCAGCTCCCCCTTCGCCTGCGCGATCGCGTCGACGGAGCCGAACTCGCCGACGTGGGCGTGCCCGACGTTGAGCACGATGCCGATGCGGGGCGGGGCGATGCGCGTGAGGTACTCGACGTGCCCGATGCCGCGGGCACCCATCTCGACGACGAGGTGGGCGGTCCGGGGCGTGATCCGGCAGACCGTGAGCGGCACGCCGACCTCGGAGTTGTACGAGCCGACCGGCGCGACGGTCTCGCCGTCGGTGGCCAGCACGGCGCCGAGCAGGTCCTTGGTGCTTGTCTTGCCGGAGGAGCCGGTGATCCCGATGACCGTCAGGTCGGGTCGGGAGTCGACGAGGTGTCGTGCCAGGGCGACGAAGGCGGCCTGCTCGTCGTCGACGACGACGCAGGGCAGCCCGTCGACCTCGCGGGTGGTCAGCGCGGCGACGGCGCCGGCCGAGGCGGCACCGGGCACGAAGTCGTGCCCGTCGGCGCTCTCGCCGACGCGGGCGACGTAGAGGCTGCCGGGGCCGGCCTCGCGCGAGTCGGTGACGACGGGGCCGTCGACGAGCAGCGCGTCGGCCTCGGCCACGGTGCATCCGTGGAGGCGCCCGCCGGTGAGGTCGGCGACGGCGCCCAAGGTCATGGGGATCATCCGGTGGCACTCCGGCGGTCGAGGGCGGCCCGCAGGACCGTCCGGTCGTCGTGGTCGCGGACCTCGCCGCGCACTTCCTGTCCTTGCTCGTGGCCCTTGCCGAGGACGGCCACGGTCGCGCCGGGGCCGGACTCGTGGGCGATGGCGACGGCGCGCTCGATGGCGTCCACCCGCCCGGCGACGATCTCGAGCCGAGCCCGCGAGCGGGGCCACACGCCGTCGGCGACGGCGGCACGGATCACCTCGGGGTCCTCGTCACGCGGGTTGTCGTCGGTGACGACGACGACGTCGGCGTGCGCCGCCGCGGCCGCCCCCATGCCGGGGCGCTTGCCCGGGTCCCGGCTGCCGCCGGCACCGAGGACGACGACGAGCAGGCCGTTGGTCTGCGGGCGCAGCGCGGCCAGGGCCGCGCCGACGGCATCCGGGGTGTGCGCGAAGTCGACGATCGCCAGAGGCAGCTCGTCGGAGGGGGTGCTCGGAGCGACGATCTCCATCCGGCCGGGCACCTCCGGGCGGGTGAGCACGGCCTCGGCGACCTGGTCGGCGGGCACACCCGACTCGATGAGCGCGACGGCGGCCATCGCGGTGTTGACCCGGTTGAAGTCGCCGGGCAGGGCCGACTCGAGCCGCACGGTCTCGTCGCGTCGGGTGAGGCGCACGAGCGGCTGCCGGGGGTCTCCCCCGATGACCCAGTCGGCCTCGGCGTCCAGGCGCGAGGTCACGGTCGTCACGGGGACGCTCGCCTCGCGGGACAGGCGCTGGCCCCACTCGTCGTCGATGCAGACGACGCCGCGGCGCGAGCGCTCGGGGGTGAAGAGGCTGGCCTTGGCCCGGAAGTACTCCTCCATGGTGCCGTGGAAGTCGAGGTGGTCCTGGCTGAGGTTGGCGAAGAGGGCCACGTCGTAGACGACCTCGTCGACGCGGTGCAGCGTGAGCGCGTGGCTGGAGACCTCCATGACGCAGGCGTCGACGCCGCGCTCCCCCATGGTCGCCAGCAGCGCGTGCAGGTCGGTCGTCTCCGGGGTCGTGCGCACCGACTTGATCCGCTCGCTGCCGATGCGGGTCTCGATCGTCCCGATGAGCCCCGTCGTGCGGCCGAGCGCCTCGAGCGCCGAGACCATGAGGTAGGCCGTCGTCGTCTTGCCGTTGGTGCCGGTGATGCCAAACATCTTGGGCCGTCGGGCGGCGCTGTCGTAGACCGCGGCCGCGACCCGGCCGAGCACGGTGCGGGGCCGCTCCACCTCGACGAGGGGCAGCTCGACCCCCTTCGCCCGGAGGCGGGAAACCCCGTCGGCATCGGTGAGGACGGCGACGGCGCCGGCCGCGAGGGCCTGGTCGACGAAGTCGGCGCCGTGGGCGCGGGCCCCGGGGAGGGCGGCCCACAGGTCGCCGGGCTGCAGGGTCTTGGTGTCGAGCGAGACGCCGGTGACCTCGGTGGCCAGGTCACCGTGGGTGAGCCGGGCACCGTCGCCGAGGAGGTCGGCGACGGTGTGCAGGGTCAGCGGGCGGACCCGCTCTGGGCGAGGAAAAGACACGTCGGCCGACCCTACCCGTCGCCGGGCGTACCCCGGTCCTTCAGCAGACCCGGGGTGTCGTCGGCCGGTCGCTTGGACAGCTTGGTGCGCACCTTGGGCGCCTTCTCGTCCTGCGGTGTCGGCGGGACCTTTTCGTGCTGGAGTGCGTAGGTCATGACGTCCTTGAAGACCGGGGCGGCGACGGTGCCGCCGTAGTAGCCCTTGATCGGGCGCTGGAGGATGACCGAGACGACGAGCTGCGGGTCGTCAGCCGGCGCGAAGCCGATGAAGCTCGCCGTCTTGCCCGAGTACCCGCCCGTGCGCGAGTCGTACCGGTCGGCGGTGCCGGTCTTGCCGGCGACCCGGTAGCCCTCGATGCGGGCCTGCGGCGCGGTGCCCTCCTCGGAGACGACGCCTTCGAGCATCCGGGAGACCTCGTTGGCCGTCTCCTTGGAGACCGCCTGGGTGCGCGTGCCGGCCGGCGCGGGGTCCCACCCGCCCTGGCCGTCACTCACCTCCTTGACGAAGGTCGGGCTGATCCGCACGCCGTCGTTGGCGATGGCCTGGAAGACGTTGGTCACCTGGATCGCGGTCGTGGACACACCCTGGCCGTAGGTGATCGTCGCCCGCTGGGAGCCGTTCCACGTCTCCGCCTTGGGCAGCAGACCCGCCGACTCCCCCGGGAATCCTGACCCGCTCGTCGACCCGAAGCCGAACTTGCGCAGGTACTCCTCGAGGGTCTTGGGCTCCATCGTCTCGCCGATGAGGATCGTGCCGGTGTTGCTCGACTGCGCCAGGGCCCCGGCGACCGTCCGGTACTCGTCGGGGTGGGGGTGCGAGTCGTTGAGCGTGCGGTTGCCGCGGTTGACCGACCCCGGGAGGATCATCGGCGTCTCCGGGGTGATCGTGTCCTCCTCGAGCCCCGCCGCGACGGTCATGATCTTCGACGTCGAGCCGGGCTCGAAGACGTCGCTGAAGGCGAGGTTGCTGTAGACGCCCTTGCCGTCCCCGAGGTTGTTGGGGTCGAAGGTCGGGTAGGACGCCAGGGCGACGAGCTCACCGGTGACCCGCTGGACGACGATCGTGCCCGAGAGCGCGTCGGTCTCCTTGACCTTGTCGGCCAGGGCATTTTGCGCGTACCACTGGATGTCGTTGTCGATCGTCAGGCGCACGTCCTTGCCGGCCGTGCCGGAGGTGACGTCGTCGGAGGCATTGGGCAGGCGCGAGCCGTCCTGCGCGATCTCGTACGTGGCCTGTCCGGGCGTGCCCTTGAGCACGTCGTCGAGCTGGAGCTCGAGGCCACCGCCGGCGCTCTGGTCCTGCGGCTGGACGAAGCCGACGAGCGAGGCGACGGTCGTCGACTGCGGGTAGGTGCGCTGCGAGGAGCGCTCGGAGTAGATGCCGGGGATGCCCAGGGCGTTGATCTTGCGCCAGGTGAGCGGCGAGATGTTCTTGGCCAGCGGCCGGTAGCGCAGGTCGCCGGTGAGCTTGGGCTCGATCTCGGAGGCCGGGTCGCCGAGGATCTCGGCCAGGTCCTCGGCCGCGCCCTCGACGCCGACGGTGGTGCGCTCGCCGTCGACCGTCTTCTTGTACTCGGGCACCGCGGTCTGGTCGACGATGACGGTGCGCCGCTCCTGGCTCTGCGCGAGGACGGTGTTGTTGACGTCGTAGATCGTGCCGCGGTGCGCCGGGATCGCCTCGGTGTGCGTCCGCTGACGCAGGGCGTCGGCGGCGACCGCGTCGGAGTCGAAGCCCTGGATGCGCAGCAGCTGTGCGGCGAAGAGGCTGAGCACGATGAGCGAGACGACCATGAGGGCGCGCATGCGGGCGCGCGGGCTGCCGACGGCTGGGGTGGCCGTCGCCGGTCGCGTGGCCGGTCGGGTCGACGAAGGGCGTGGTCCGCGCGTCGGTCGGGTGGCCGGGCGGGACGCCGCGGGGCGCGAGGCGGTCGTGCGCGCGGTCTTCTTCGCGGCCGCCTTCGTCGCGGGTGGGGGTGCCGAGGTCTTCTTCGCGGAGGCCTTCTTCGCCGCCGACGTCTTGGCCGCCGATGTCTTGGCCGCACCCTTCGGGGCGGCCGTCTTCTTCGCGGCCGGCCCGGGGCGGGCCGAGCGCGTGGGCCGGCCCGTGCTCCGGGGGTCCTCGGGTCGGCGCTGGCTCACCGCGCTCCCCCTCTCAGTCCTTGGTCGAGCTGCTGCTCTTGGTGCTGCTCTGCTTCTTCATGCTCTCGTCGGCGGTCTTCTTCGTGCTCGTCGAGCTCTTGTCCGCCTCGTCCGCGGTGCTCGTGGCCGCTGCTCCCACCGTAAATCCGTCGGGCTTCTCGGCCACCGTCGCCACGCCGAGCACCTTGCCCTGGTCGACGTCGATGAAGGCCGCTGACTGGGCCGGCACCATGCCGAGCTCGTCCGCGCGGGTCGCCAGGTTCTGCGGCGCGGACTTGGCGTTGATCGACTGGGCGAGGGAGTCCTCGGTGTCCGCGAGGCTCGCCGAGCGGGCCTCGAGCGCGGAGACCTTGAAGGAGTCCTGGGCCATCGAGGTGTTGAGCCCGAGCACGGCGGCAAGACCGGCGAGCAGGAGGGCGACGCACAGGACGGCAAACCACGGCGACCCGGACCGGTCGGCGGGCGTGACGACCTGCAGCGAGGCGCGCTCCCGACGGGCCGGGGTTCGGCGGGCGACGGTGGTGGCGACGGTCGACTGGCTCATCTCTTACGCGCCTTCTCTCGGTGGACGGATGCGTTCGGCCCCACGCAGTCGGACCGAGGCGGATCGGGAGTTGGTGGCGAGCTCGTGCTCGCTCGGGGTGAGGGCACCCCGGGTGGTCAGCCGCAGCTCGGCCGCGTGCTCAGGCAGCTCGACGGGCAGGTCGGCCGGCGAGGTCGACGTCGCGCCGCGGGCGAGCGCCTTCTTGGTGATGCGGTCCTCGAGCGAGTGGAAGGACAGGACGGCGAGGCGCCCACCGACCGCGAGCCGCCGCAGCGCCACCGGGAGCGCCCGGGACCACCCGGCGAGCTCCTCGTTGACCTCGATGCGCAGGGCCTGGAAGGTCCGCTTGGCCGGGTGCCCACCCCCGCGCTGCGAGGCCATGGGGATGGTCGAGCGGAGCAGCTCGACGAGCCGCCCCGAGCGGTCGAAGGGAGCGACCTCCCGCTCGCGGACGATCGCGCCGGCGATCTTGCGGGCGAAGCGCTCCTCGCCGAACTCCGACAGCACCCGGGCCAGGTCCCGGGCGTCGTAGGTGTTGAGCACCTCGGCGGCCGTGACGCCCGTCGTGGGGTCCATCCGCATGTCGAGGGGCGCGTCGTGCGCGTAGGCGAAGCCGCGCTCGGTCTCGTCCAGCTGCAGCGAGGAGACGCCGAGGTCGAAGAAGGCGGAGGTCACCGTGTCGATGCCGAGGTCGTCGAGGACCTCGCCGATCTCGTCGTTGACCGCGTGCACGAGGGTGACCCGGTCGCCGAAGGGGGCGAGCCGCTCCCCCGCGAGGCGCAGCGCCTGCGGGTCGCGGTCGATGCCGATGAGGCGGACCTGCGGGTCGGACTCGAGCACGGCCTGCGCGTGGCCGCCCATGCCGAGGGTCCCGTCGACGTGGATCGCGCCCGGCGTGGAGAGCGCGGGCGCGAGGAGCTCGAGGACCTCGTCGAGCATGACGGGGACGTGGCGGGAGGCCGCGTCGCGGTCGTCGGTCGTCAGGTCACGGTCGGCGTCGTGCTCCACGGTGCTCCCTTCGTGCTCGTCGGTGGTGTCGGGTGGTGGTGCGGGGTGGGGTGGTGATCTCCGGCTGGTGCTCGCTGCTGCCACCTGGTCCCCATCCGGGACGATCCGGCCCGGGGGAAGTCGGGTCGGCGCCGTCACGGCTGGAGGCCGGATGGCAGCAGCTGTCACATGAGTCCGGGGATCACCTCCTCGGACTGGTCGGCGAAGGCCTGCTCGGTGCTCGCCAGGTACTCCTCCCACGCGGCGGTGTCCCAGACCTCGACGCGCGAGCCGGTCCCGATGACCGTGCAGTCACGGTCGAGGCCGGCGTACTGGCGCAGCGCGGCCGGCACGGTGACCCGGCCCTGCTTGTCGGGGATCTCGTCGCTCGCGCCGGAGAGGAAGACGCGCATGTAGTCGCGGGCCGCCTTGCTCGACGTCGGGGCCTCCTGGAACTTCTGCGTGATCTTGGCGAACTCGTCCATGGGGAAGACGTAGAGGCAGCGCTCCTGCCCGCGGGTCATGACGAGGCCGCCGGCGAGCTTGTCGCGGAACTTGGCGGGGAGGAAGAGCCGGCCCTTGTCGTCGAGCTTCGGGGTGTGGGTACCGAGGAACATCGCGGCCACCTCCCCTTCGTCTCGACCCGCATGGCTCCCTGCTCTTCCTTGTTGCCCCACTTTACTCCACCCATGAGACAAAAGACACCCACTCAGGCAGGTTTTCGCCGATCAGATGCTGAGTTTTCCCTGATAAATCAAGGGTGGTGCAAAGTGGGGCGAAATATCCGTCGCCGACTCCTCCGCGGGGGCCTCGGCGCACCCACGTCCTGCCGTCAGTGGCTCGGTCGCCGGTATTCGGGGGCGAGGCGCGCCGGGCCACGTAGGGTCGGGTGCACAGCGGAGCGAAGTGGGGCGGCATCGTTCGTCCGGATCGGAGACCACGTGACCCTCAGCAGGGAGAGCACCCCGACGATGGCCGTCCCCAGCGCGGACCTCGAGCACGTGGTGCGGGTGGGTGGCGCGCTCACCGACGCCATGAACGCCGTCATCGAGGGCAAGCCCGACGTCGTGCGCACCGCCGTCACCGTGCTCCTCGCCGAGGGGCACCTGCTCGTCGAAGACGTCCCGGGCGTCGGCAAGACGATGCTCGCCAAGACGTTGGCGCGCAGCATCGACGCCTCTGTCCGTCGGGTGCAGTTCACCCCCGACCTGCTGCCGAGCGACATCACCGGCGTGAGCATCTACAACCAGGACCAGCACGACTTCGAGTTCCGCCCCGGCGCGGTGTTTGCCAACGTCGTCATCGGCGACGAGATCAACCGCGCCTCGCCCAAGGCGCAGTCCGCCCTCCTCGAGTGCATGGAGGAGGCCCAGGTGACCGTCGACGGCACGACCTACGAGCTGCCGCGGCCCTTCATCATCATGGCGACGCAGAACCCGGTGGAGATGGAAGGCACCTACCCCCTGCCCGAGGCCCAGCGCGACCGCTTCATGGCCCGGCTGTCGATGGGCTATCCCACGAGCGCGGCCGAGGTCGCCATGCTCGACCACCACGGTGCGAGCTCCCCGCTCGACCAGCTCCAGCCGGTCACCGACGCCGACGGCATCGCGCGGCTCATCCGCGCGGTGCGCACCGTCCACGCCGCGAGCGCCGTGCGGCAGTACGTCGTCGACATCGCCGCCGCCACCCGCACGAGCTCCCTCATCCGGCTCGGCGCCTCCCCGCGCGCCACCCTCCACCTGCTGCGCGCCGGCCGTTCCCGAGCCGCCCTCGAGGGCCGCGACCACGTGCTGCCCGACGACATCCAGGCGATTGCGCCGGTCGTCCTGGCCCACCGTCTGCTCCTGAGCAGCGAGGCCCAGCTCGCCCGCCGCGAGCCCCTCGACATCGTCACCGAGCTCGTGCGCCGCACGCGCGTGCCCGCCTCCCGGTGAGGAGACGCAGGTGACGCTCCGGGGGCGCCTCTTCGTCGGCGCGGGGGCTCTCGTCGTCGCCACCGGTCTCGTCCTGGGTCTGCACGACCTGACGAAGATCGGGCTGCTGCTCGTGCTCCTGCCGGGGCTCGCCGTGCTCCTCTCGCGACGCGAGCTCGACCTCGACATCACCCGGGTCGTCCACCCCACCCGGGTGACGACGGACGCCCACGCCGACGTGACCGTGCGGGTGCGCAACGACGGCCGGCTGCCGACCCCGCTGCTGCGCGGCGAGGAGGGGCTCGCCTATGCGCTCGGTGACCGGCCACACCTGCTCGTCCCGCGGCTCGACGGCGGCGAGTCCCGCCAGCTGACCTACCGCGTGCGGTCGCACGTGCGCGGCCACCACCGCATCGGACCGCTCACGCTGCGTGTGGACGACCCCTTCGGCCTGGCGACGCGGGGGGTGACGGTCCCCGGCGAGGCGACCCTCGTCGTGCTGCCCCGCGTCGTGCCCCTCTCCCCGGTGCGCGGTGTCGCCGCGGGCAGCGGTGGCGAGACGACGACCTCCCCGAGGATCGCCCTGCACGGTGAGGACGACGTCGCTGTGCGCGAGTACCGCATGGGCGACGACCTGCGCCGCATCCACTGGCGCTCGACGGCGCGCACCGGCGAGACGATGGTCCGCCAGGACGAGCAGCCCACGAGGCGGCGAGTGCTCGTGCTCCTCGACGACCGGGCCGCCGTGCACGCCGGCACGGGCGACGGCGGTTCATTCGAGTGGTCGGTGACCGCGGTGGCGTCCGTCGCCACCCTGCTCCTGCGAGAGCGCTTCGAGGTGCACCTGTGCCTCACCTCCGACACCTCCGGCACGGTGCTACCCGTGCAGGGCATCGACCACGCCCTCGACGAGCTCGCAGCGGTCCAGCCCCACGAGACGACCTCTCCGAGCGGGATCGTCGAGGCCCTCGACGAGTTCGCCCACCACGGTGGCGGCCTCGTCGTCGTCGTCGTGGGCGCCCTCGACGACGACGTCGCCGCGATGTGCACGGGCCGCTCCCGGCACGGGATCGCCCTGGTCATCGATCGCGGCGGCTTCGCCCACGGTCAGGACGAAGGGGGGCCCGCCGGGGCCACCGCCCAGCAGCTCGCGCTCGGCGGGTGGCGGGCCCAGGTCGTCTCGCCAGGGGCCTCGCTGCCCGAGGTGTGGGCACGCGCCACGGTCGGCATGGGAGCGATCCGGTGAGGGGCGAGGCGCGGATCGTCGCCGGCCTGCTCTCCGCCGCGGCGACCACCGCCGTCACCCTGCCCCTCGTGCGGCTCTTCGACACCCCGCCCTGGGTCGTGCCCGCGGTGCTCGGCGTCATCGTCGTCGCGGCCGCCGGCATGCTCCTGCGCAGCCTCACCATGAGCTCGGGCGTCATCGTCCTCGGCCAGACCCTCGTCGCCGGGCTGTACGTGCTCGTCTCCCAGCTCGGCGACACCACGCGCTTCGTCGTCGTCCCCACCCCGCAGACGTGGACTGCGCTCGTGGGGCACCTCGAGCAGGCGCACCACACGATCACGACCTACGCTGCACCGGCGCCGGCCACCCCCGGCATCGTCGTCTGCCTCGTCATCATCGTCGTCGTCGTCGCCCTCGCCGTCGACCTCGCGAGCACGGCTGCGGCCAGCCCGGCTGTGGCCGGGCTGCCCCTGCTCTCGCTCTTCCTCGTCTCGGCGGCCAACTCCGGCGGGTCCCTCCACTGGGTGTGGTTCGTCGTCGCCGCCGCGCTGTGGCTGGCGATGGTCGCGCACCAGTCCGACGTCGACCTGCGCGGGTGGACCACGTCGATCCCCCTGATGGCCGATGGCGACGGCGACGGGGTCGCCGCCCGCTCGCACCGCTGGCAGGCAGCCGGGGTGGGTGCCGTGGCGGTCGTCGCGGCGATGGTGGCCGCGGGCTTCGTCCCGCACCTGCCGACCCGCTACGTGCTCGACGGTCTCGGCCGAGGAGATGGAGCGGGAGCGGGCACGGGCATCCGGCTCTCGACCGAGCTCGACCTGCGACGCAGTCTCGAGTCGCCGAGCCAGACCCCGGTCATGCGCTACACGACCGACGACCCGACCCCGCAGCCGCTGCGCGTCGCGGTCGTCGAGGACTTCACCGACGGCTTCGGCCAGATGCGCTCGCGGGCTCTCGAGCCCCGCGAGGGCTTCACCCCGAGGGACCCGGTGCGCACCGTCCCCGAGTCGGTCGACCGGGAGCAGCGGACGATCCTCGTCGAGGACAACGGCGTCGCGGCGCCGCAGCTGCCGCTGCCGTGGCTCACCCGTTCGGCCGACCTCGGGGGCATCGCCTGGTCGGTCGGCGCTGACGGGACGGCTCGGGTGCAGCGCACGCCCGGGACCTACTCCGCCTCCTTCATCGAGCTCGACCCCCAGGAGGAGGACCTCGCCGACTCGGTGCTGCGCGACGACGGCCAGACCGAGGTCGTCGACACCACCGCCTACCGGGACGCCTACGTCTCCCTCGACCCCGGGTCGGCCGTCGAGATCACCGAGCTGGCCGAGTCGCTCGCCCCGGTCGACGCCACGCCCCTCGAGGCGGCCCAGGCGATCCAGGAGCACCTGCGCAGTGCCTCCTACAGCTACAGCCTCGACCTGCCGGCGATGCCCGAGGGCCGCGACCCGATCGTGCACTTCCTCGAGACCGGAGTCGGCTACTGCCAGCAGTTCGCCGCGACGATGACCCTGCTGGCCCGGGCCCGCGGGATCCCCGCGCGGGTGGTCGTCGGCTTCCTGCCCGGGTCGAGCCCGGACGGCCGCGCGCGCGTGGTCCGCGCCAGCGACGCCCACGCCTGGCCCGAGCTGTACTTCGAAGGCGTCGGCTGGGTGCGCTTCGAGCCGACGCCGGGCCAGCGGGCGGCCAGCGTCCCGGGCTACAGCATCGCCAGCTCCGACTCGACGGACACCGACGAGACCGGGACGAGCACCTCCGACTCGTCGACGTCGACCTCCACGACGAGCTCCGAGGTGGAGGATGCCACCGCCGTCGACCCCCAGGCCGGTGCGGACACGGGCACCCCTCGGTGGCTGTGGTGGCTCGTCGGCCTCGTCGCCGTGCTGGCCCTCGCGGCGATCATGCCGGTGACCGCGGTCCTGGCCCGACGACGCCGCCGACGTACGGCGGCCGACGACGCCCAGCGGGTCGAGCGTGAGTGGCAGGAGCTCGTCGCCCAGCTCGACGACCTCGGCATCCGGCCGCCCGTCGGCTCCACCCCGCGTCAGGCCGGCGCGTGGATCGGTCATCGCATGCACCTGGACGCGCCGCTGCAGGGACAGCTCGACGAGGTCGTCGCGACGCTCGAGCGCGCCCGCTACGGCGCGCCCGGCGCCGACCTGCCGGACATCAGCGCCCAGGTCACGGCCGTCGTGCACCGGGTGCGCTCGACCCGTCAGGGTCTGCCCCGGGCACGCTCGCTGCTGTGGCCCCAGGAGGGGGTCGACGCCTGGCGGTCCCTGGGCCGGGCGATCCTGCGTCGCCTCCCCCAGCGCTGACTCCCCCTTCGCCCAACTCTCCCGGCGCTGACTCCCCCGTCGTCCGGCGCCGGCCCACCCGCCGCACGATGGGGTGACGCACATCAGCCCCGGCTCCGCAGGAGTGTCGCACTCGTGCGGAGCCGGGGCTCGTGGTGTCACGCGCCACGTGGGCGCGTCGACGTCGATCAGTCGAGGTAGTCGCGCACTAGGGACGACCTCAGCACTGTGCGACACGGCGGGTTTGGCGGCAGATCGCCACTCGGTTTCAAGCGCTGTAGTGCGAAATATCCCCGACTAACGGGGCGGCCCCCGCGTAGCGGAAACTACCGAGGGCCAGACGGACAGCATGGAGGTGCTGAACGTGGACTTCACCCTACCCGCGGCCGTTGCCGCTTCCCAGACCATCGGCCTTTTCGGCTCGCTCGTCGTCGTGACGGTCGCCTGGTTCCTCGAGGTGACCCGATGAGCGACCAGACGAACGGTGGCACTGGTACGGACGCACCCGCTCCTGCAGGGAGTGACTCGGACTTCACGCCCCAGCCGTGGTGCGAGGAGTGCCGCACGGGCGAATGCGTCGGCGAGCACGCCAGCTTTGCCCGCTACACCCCGGCGACGGGAGGCGCATCCCGAGACTGGTTCTTCCCCGCAGAGGACAAGGCCGGCTCCGTGATCGTCCCCGGCGCGACGCTCACCGCGATGTTCCACGAGAGCCTCCGCTACCCCGGGTCTGCGGACGACGCGCCACACGTCGCCCTTTCGGTCCCCGACGGCGAGGTCTTCCTCCGCGCCCACGAGGCTCGGCAGCTCGCCGGCTACCTCACCATGCTGGCCGACCGCATCGAGGCCGCAAAGTGAGCGCCCGGACGAAGGGTGTGCCAGATCGGCAGACCCGCCCATCGACGAAGGGTGTCAGCAGCGATGACACCCCGGTCATCCTGCACGTCTATCACCGTGAGGACACCGAAATGGCGTTCGCCTACGGCATTTCGGTGCGCGCGCTCTGCGGTCGGTGGAGCGGGAAGCTGAGCCGACGCCTGCACTTCCGCGACGACGACGCCCGACCCTCGCACACCCGCGTCTGCGGGCGTTGCGCGAACACGCGCGTGTATCGAGGTCTCGACTAGACCCGCCCCCTTCGTCGGGTCACTCCGGCTCGCGCACGGTCTCTCAATCGCAACACTGCGAATGAGCCAGCCCGTGTGCCTGCCAGGGCCACCCGGCCTCGCGCGGCGCTCAACAGCGACTCAGCCGCGCTAGGGGTCTCCACAGTGTGGAGACACCTGGGGTCCGCACTACACGCGGACCCCCGAACCAACTCGAGCACCGCCCGGCGATGACTCCCAGACGCGTGAGCCGGCACGCGTCGCCCGACGGCATGGCAGTGCACGGCCGTCGTCGGGTCTGACTACAGCTCGCTCTCGAATCGAGGGCGGGCTAGAGGGCGTGGGCGGAAACAACGCGGAGTCGGCTTCTTTGGGGGGGGTTTCGCCACAGCCCTGCCCGTAGGGCCCGCGCCTTGCACGACCACACATCTGCTTGAGAGGGCCGAGTACTCCGTCTGATCCGTTGCAAGTACCTCTCTCGCGCACGCGCGTGGGGACGACCTGGGGAAATTCCCCAGTCGGAGACGCGCACTCGCGTCCGCGCGTGGGGGTGGGGGCGCAGGTGATGCAGGTGCATCACCTGCGGCGGCTACCGCTGCTCTGCAACGAACCTGACAACCTCTTCAGGCACGGTGAACGTCGGACCTGACTCGCTCGCGGGCCACCAAGCGGCAGCCTGCGGGATGCCTGCATGGGTCAGGGTCCGCAGCATGTAGCTCGGCATCGAGTCGCCCGCGCGCATCGCTCGCGCGGTCGCCTGCTGCTCGGTCGTCAGGTCGGACCACCATCGGCTCAGTGCGTCGTCTCGTCCCATGCCCCGACGGTAGCGAGCCGCGCCGACACCCCAGGTCGGCGCCTCGCATCAGGCGGGAGCAGCGGCCAACTCTCGCCATCGGCGCAACACCGCCTGCAAGGTCACGAACGGCACGTAGTACCGCTGCCAGGCGAGCACAGGGTTTCCTCCGACCTGAATATCTCGAACTACGCCGATACGCCCGGCACCTGCCGCTGGTTGCGCACCGGTTAGCGCCGCGTATGTCCATCCGTGCGCGTGGCCGCTGCCGACGCGCCATTGTTCTGCAGCCTGCTCCGCCCAATGCGGCAGGCCGGGCTGCAGATCGGTGGCAGACCATCGAATAACGTCCAAATTCGTGGTCGGCCCAGGGCCCGGCAGCGCCCCGGCGTACACCTTGATGCCGGCTCGACGCACCTTCACAGCCAGCGCAGCGGTGGCAACTCGTCTCTTGTACGACTGCGGGATCTTTGCCACCTGCATCAGATAGTTCAGCTGCTCGCTGTCATCAAAGTCGGACAGCCAAAGGCCGCGTCGGATGCGCACCCGCGCATCTTCTGGTCCCAGAACCCAGTACGCCTCACTTGCGGTAAGGAGCGCCGTCCGCGTGAGGTTGTACGTCGCCGAAGAGTGAAAACTCTCGGCGTCGCACAACACCCTGAATGCCTGCAGGTGGTCGACACACGCGCCGATCTTCGAGGACACCTGAGCGGACATTGGCGCCCGAGGCATATAGCGATCATCCCGCCACAGCTGTGACCCCGGCGCGGGCACCAAGGGTGCTCGGACCACTGCCCGCCACTCGTCGAGTTCGGCGAAAGTCGCTCGAAGGGCCTCAATGGCTTCATGCGGTGTCGTAGGGACACCCTCCACAGACATGGTGCGAATGTAGCCGTTCTACCTGGCGCCCCAAGTCGTCGAGCAAGCGCCATCGGCCGCTCCAAAGGCGGCAAATTCGAGCCTGAGAACGTCCCCCCGGAACTTTTCAGGCTCAGGGGGGATATCGCCCGACGTATGCGCTTAGACGGCTCCACGGGGAGGGAAGGGGCCATGCCCCTACCCCAGCCACGACCGTGATGACACGGGCTCGAGCTCGGTCGAGATGCGTTGTCCGTCGGCTCCGAACCGTGGCGGTGGGTTGGTGAGTCGCTCGCGCGCCATGCTGACCGGCGACGTCCCGCGCACTCGGTTGCACCAAAAATGACAAAGCCTGACGTTCTCGCGCTCGAAGGGTGAACCACCGAATGAGATCGGCACAAGCTCATCGAGGGTCGGTGAGCCTGGCAGGTATCGAGGCAGCCGCTTGTCGACCCACTGACCACACAGGTGGCAGACGTTCTCTTCTCTCCACACTCGGCGCTTGAGTCGGTCGCGCTTGGTGCTGTTCGCTCGTCGTGGGTCGCTTGCCATCGTTGCTCGTCCTGTCGATGTGAGGGTGGCTGCGGTGCGCCTCTCGGCCAGCGCGGTCCGCGAATCTTTCGGCCAGAAAGACGCAGGCGGCGTTGGTGGACGGTCAGGCGGTGCGCCGGCTAGACGGTCGTCCCTGCGGCCGTGCGACGGGCGGACGGTCGAGCATCCGCTGATTGTCGGCGTCGGCGTCCTCGAGCTCGTCGACCGTGGGAACCCACAGCTGCGCGTTCTCGACGGCCCACACGAGCCACGTCCACAGGTCGTCCCCTGCGTGGTCGGCAGAGGGCCGCATCGGGGGCCAGGGCAGCGGGTCGACGTCGGTGTACCAGGCCGCTGCGGTGCTGCGGTGCGAGCCGGCGTGACTGGCGAGCCGGGAGCGACTGGAGCCGATGGCGCGGCGCTCGTTGACCCAGTGCGCTTCGTGGTCGATGGCATCCCGCAGCAGCCCGGAGCGGGCGTTGACGCGTACCCAGTCGGCTCCCTGCGAGAGACGCTCGCGCTTGTACGCCTCGCGCTGGGCTGCCCGGATGGCGCGGTAGACGCCCATCACTCGGCCCTGCTCCTGCGACGCACCGAGCAGGCTGGGGTTGGCCTGCACCTGCGCCAGACCGATGAGCTGCGGGTGCTGCTCGGCCAGCGTGCGCACGTCAGCGACGACGTCTTGCATCTGCTCGTCGAGGTAGCCGATGACGTCCCGGTGGGCGTCGGCGCGGGCGTCCTCGGCCTGTGCCCGGATCGCTCGGGCCTGCTGCCGGTACGCGTCGGCGGTGGCTCGGTTCTGCTCGCTGCGGGCTCGTGAAGTGGCAGCCTCTTCCACGACTTGGGCGAGACGGTCGGCCAGGTCGTCGAGGTCGACGTCGGCGGCGGTGACTTCCTGCAGGAGGGCGTCGGTCGAGGGCGGCCGGATGGCGGTCTCGAGGTCGGTGACCTTGGCGGTGATCTTCTTGGCGAGTTCCTCGAGCCGGGTGGCCGGCGCGTGGATCACGTCGTTGATGTGGGCGGTGATGTCGGCCCCGGTGACGGGGGCGCTCTTGGTCTTCTTGGTGCTCATTGGGGTGCCTTCTCTCAGTTGTAGGTGGTGTAGGTGCCGTGGCCGTCGCTGAACTTGGGACGGTTGGCGTATCGGGCTCGGGCGCGGTCTCGGGCGGTATCGACGCCTTCCCCTGTGGCGGACTCCGCGGGGTGCATCGAGTACCGCTCACGGGCCTGGCTGGCTCCGCGCTGGTAGGCCGCGCTGTCGGTGTCGCCCTGGGTCGAGAGTCGCCGCAGCTCGGCGTTCTCGGCTCGCAGCACGTCGTTCTGCTGCTCGAGCAGACGCACGTACTCGTCTCGGTCGATGTTGGTGGTCATGGCTGTTCCTTCTTTCGTCGGTTGCGCTGTTGCGCGTTTTCGAGGGCGCACGCTTTGCACCCGCTGCCGTTGGGACGGACAGGTTGGTAGTGCACGCGGCACACGAGCCGCGTGCCGGACGGGGCGTATTCCAGCGGGTGAAGGGGCGTGGCTCCGCCGGCGATCACAGAGCGGTGACAGGCGCGACACTTCGTGACCTCATCGCCAGCGAAGCCGGTGAAGACGACGATCTCCGGACCGCGGCAGCCTTCGCGGTGCTCGATCTGCTCACTCATGGGCTCACCTCGGCCATCGCCTCGAGGTGAGCGATCAGGTCCCGCGCGTGATCGCCGACGGTCTCGACCTCGAGCCCTCGATACTTGAGCATCCAGTCGTTAGCGCACCCCGGGTGCACGGTCAGGATCGGCCCGGTGATCTGCGCGGACGCCCCGACGAGCTCGACGGGGCCACGGACCGAGTCACGAGAGGTCCGCACCGTCTCGAGCCGGACCGGGTAAACGATGAACCGCGCATCGGCGTCCAGGCGCCAACGCTCCCAACCCGGGTGGCGGCGAGCCCCACGGAGCTGATGGATCGCGTCTGTGACCGTCGCTGACGCCCATACTCCACACCCGCACCGTGGGTGGGGCATCGGCCAGCACTCGTGGTCGCAGGTCGCAGAACGCCGACTCACCAGGTCGTAGCTACTGAAGTCCGGCGTGTCTGGCCCGCTGACGTTGACGTGAGCCGGGTAGGCGCGACCCACGCGGCCCGCGCCGGTGTAGAACGACACTCTCCACCCGTCGCGCTCCGAGACGGCCGGGCCGACAGGATGCGCGTCTGCCGGATAGAACATTGGTCGGTAAACGCCACTCTCGACACCTCGCCTTGCGTAGTAGGCGCGCTCGAAGTTGGAGAAGTCGTCCTGCAGCCGCTGGCAGAACTCGGGTCGGTTTTCCTTGGTGCTCACTTGCTCGTCACCGTCTTCCGGGTCATACGGCGACTGGCGCAGCCGGCGCAGATGCTGCCGAGACCTCGACGTCGGCGGCCGCATTCGCGGCACCGACGGAGCGGGTGTGTGTTGCGTGCGGTCATCGCGTCTCCTTCGTTGCGGTCTTCTTAATCGGTCGGGTGCCGTGGTCGACGCCGGCCCAGACGAACAGCTCGCCCTCGTCCTCGGCTGACTCGGCACACAGGCGCAGGACCGGGCAGCCTCGGCACAGCCGAGCAGCTCGGGCTCGCTCGTCGTGGTCCTCGCTCGTCCACCACGCGTGGTCTGCCGGCTCGGCGCAGCGGGGTCGCCGGCCGTCGGCTGCCAGGTCGAGCAGGGCCCGGTCTAGGGCGTCGCGGGCGCTCACGATCGCCCTTCGAGGTAGTCGTCGAGGACTGCGTCGATCTCCGCGCGGCCCTGCTCGCGGACGTACTCGGCGAGGTTCGGCACGTACTCGGGCGTGGGGAACCCGATCCTCTGGAGGTTCGGGTCCTTCGGGACCGTGCTCGAGGGCCATTCGCGGTCCACCAGGATGCGCTCGTATCGCATCCGCTGCCCCCGGATGGTGCCCGGCGGGTCATCGCCGGGAGACCAGGAGCTCCGCTTGGGGCAGTGGCGCCAGTTGGTGATCGTCACACGCGACAAGGTGATGACGAACCAGTCCGGGCGAACGCCAGTGTTCTCCATCGCCAGGCTGCGCTCAGCGTCCAGCCAATCGAGCTGCTGCGCCAGTTGGTCTGACATCTCGGTGACGGCGTAGTACCCACACGAGCAGCCCGCGGCGGGGGGCGTGTGGTTGTAGACCAAACACTCTGCGCGGGCACGCGCGTACCAGCCGTGCTCGTAGCCGCCATGCTCCTTGAGCGTGTGCATGGAGATTTCAGACCACGGGTGCCACCCGTAGGGCGTGAGGTAGTCAAACCTCCAGGCGGTCGCCTCGTCCTTCTCTCGCATCACGCGCCCCTCTCCTTGGTCGTCAGGTCTTCGCAGGTCGAGCACCGATCCGGGGCCAGGTCGTGCCCGTGACGGGGGCAGGACGGTGGTGGGTCGGGTGTCTTCACGGACGGCTCGTGCGTGAAGTGCATCGGGCACATGACCCGCTCGGGTCGGGCCTCGAGGTCGCACCCGGCGTAGGCGCAAGATCCCCGGAAAATGGGGGAAGGTGCAGGGTGGTGCAGGGTTTCCCGCACTTTTTCTATGTCCCCTACGCGGGGAAAGTTGGGGAAACCCTTCACCACCCTTCACCCCCGGCCAGGTCGTCAGCCGCGAACGGGGCCAATCCGGTACGCGTCATGCCCCGCTTCGTCTTCTTGGCCGGGTAGCCGCGTCGGTCCAACTCCTTGCCGAACGCCTTCTCGGTGATGACCTCCGCACCGTCCGCGACCGCCCACCGCTGCCAAGCGGTGAACAGCTCGCGGGTCGTCGAGGTTGAGGCCGGCCCGACCATGCAGCCCTCGGCCAGAAACCGGCCCACCGCGTCGCTGTCGGCTTGGTACTCGCCCGTGGCCTGCACCACCGTCGCCGGCTCGCACATGCCGTGCTCGCGGTAGTCGACGTAGCCGGCCACGGCCCACGCGAGGATCGCGTCAGCGTGCAGCAGCAGCCGCTCAGGCAACTTGCCGTCACGCTGCCCGACGGGCACAACCACCTCGAATGGCACCACGCGGATGCGACGCCACACGGCCGGATCGTTGCCCTTGACCTCCGGCTTGTGGTTCGTCACATAGACGATCTGGTGCGAAGGGGTCCAGGTGACCGGCTCGCGGTACAGCCGGCGCGCGGTCAGCTTGTCGCCGCCCGTCAGCCGCTTCATCGTCGGCTCATCGAGCTTGCGGCCCTCTTCTGTCTCCGACCCGAACACCAGACGCGTGCCGAGCAGCTCCATCAACTCAGGACCGGGCGCACGGCCCTTCTCAGACGCCATGAGCAGCGACGGGTCGATGACGGTCGCGTAGTCGCCCAACGCGGCCTCAACAGCCCCGTAGAACGTGCCCTTACCGTTGGCACCCTCACCGATGAGCACAGGGAACAGGTGCTCAGTCACGCGCCCGTACAGGGCCTGACCAATCACCCGCTGCAGATACGCGCGCTCGTCCGCATCGGGCAGCACCGACGCGAGGAACGTGCCCCACTCGCCGGGGTCGACGTCGGGCCAGTACGCGCCCACCGTGATGCGCGTGAGCCGGTCGGCCGGGTCATGGGCCTGCAGGTGCATCGTGCGCAGGTCCAACGTGCCGTTGGCGACGTTGAGCAGGTACGGGTCGGCGTCGAGGTCGTCGACCGTCGCGGCGAACTCCACCAGGGCGGCAGCGATGCCCAACACGCCCTCTACGCCGGCCTTGCTCTCGCACTTGGCGACGTCGGCCCGCAGCTGCTTGTCACCGACGGACTCGGCCAGGGCATCACGCAGCACCTCGAGCACCGCCCGCGGCGCTGCTCCCTTGTCGTCCTCACACCAGCGCGTGCCGTCGTAGACGTGCCAGCCAATGCCGTGCACGTACAGCAGCCGGTCACGGTGTGACCCGGCCAGCCGGTACGCCATGCGCACCTGCCCAGAGTGCTGCTCACCAGAACCGGACGTCTCGCGGCCCAGCTCGTCGAAACGGTCAGCGTCGATGCTCTCCATCAGGCACCGCCCTTAGCCGCAAACCGGGCGTCGATCCGCGCACGACGAGCAGCAGACTCGGCCCGGTCGACCTCGGGCGTGCGGGTCATCGCCAGCACCACGTCAGCAGCCGCGCGGTGACGAGCAGCGGCCTCGGCGTCGGCCAGTGCACGGCCGCGGTCGAGTCCCTCGAGGTAGCCGGCAGACCAGCCGGTGCAGTAGTCGTCCCAACGCGACGGCGGCCACTCCTCGAGGACGTTCCTCGGCGTCGTCATCGGCCGTCACCGCCCAGCCCGTCGAGGTCGAGATGCACCACAGGCACCAGCCGCACGAGCTGCAGCGACGCCGACAGGCCACGCTCACGCGTGCGCCAGACCTTGCGCTCAGCCGCGGCCAGGTCAGCGAACACCTGCGAAGTGACGATGCCGTCCCGACGCTCTGCCAGCACGAGCACGCCGTGGTCGTGCCTGCGTGCGCGGGCGGCCAGGTCGGCGGTAATCTTGACGTCAAGACAACGCGTCGCCCGTGTGGTCTTCTGCCCCTCGGTTTCGCCGGCCGGGGGGCGCACTTCTGTCCGCTCAGGCATGGGCACCGCCCAGGGCCTCGAGCTCAGCCTCGGCGGAACGGGCGGCCTCGGTCGCCTCACGGGCGCGGCGACGAGACTGCGCCGACTTCAGGGCCAGTCGCTGAAAGTGCGCCTTGCGGAGGTGCTCCGCGCGCTTAGGGTCTCCCCCGGCCTGCTCGAGGAACTTCGCATCGAGGGCCCGGCGCGCGGGGGCGGTGCGGGCGGAACGGTCTTCGGTGTTGGCCCAACTGGTGTGGGCGGCGATGCTCGAGAGCAATGCGCGCTCGGCGGGGGTAGAGGCGGGCATGGGTCAGTCACCCTCTTCAGGGTCTGACTGACTGCCGTCGTGCTCGTGTCAGCGTTCGCGGCCTCTGCCACCTGACGTTCTATGAGGCCCGACTTACTCGGGTCCCGAGGACATCATACGGTGTTCTGCGCGATTCTCTACGTCGCTGATTGTCAGGCGTGTCGAGGCCGCGGACCGGGCAGGATCACCCGTGCCTGCCGTCCCTCCAACGCGTCATAAACATGGCTCAGCGACATCTCGTGCGACTGGCACCTGCAGATGCTCGTAACGACGGCATCACCGCCGTCCTCACTGGCAGGTCGCGGCCACGCGAGCGGGAAGAACACGCGTTCGCCGCGGCGGTGGCTCCGACTGCCACCCTGTGGACTGAATGCCTCGTACATCAAGGTCCCCCTCTCCGCACCGGAGAGTCCGACGGCATCCGACGCCGCCGTAACCTGCGCGATCGTCGGCGTCCCCTCAGGCACCAGATCAGAGGCCCTGGCACGCGCCCTCAGCACTCTGTAAGGCGTCAGGTTGACTACCTCAAACACTGCCTCGTGGCATCCGGCGCATGTGAACTCCACCGCCGTGAACCGGCGTCGTCGAGCACGGGCACCGGCGTCGAGAGCCGCGAGCAAGGCACGGATGTGATCGTTCTGCTCCCGCCGGCGCACCTCAAAATTGTCAGACTCTTGGATTTTCGCTGCGCTCACAACTCCCCCAGGTTCAGCCGCTTGGCCTCTTCGGCAGCGCGTGCCGACGCCTGCGCCTTCGTGTAGCGCATGAGCATGTCGGGGCGGGTCCAGCCGGCCACGGCCATGAGACCGGACTCTGACCCGCCGGCAGCCAGCCAGCGGTGCGCGGCGGTGTGGCGCAGCATGTGCGGGTGGAATCGGTCGATCCCGGCCCGCTCGGCGCGCATCTTCAGCGACTTGTGCAGCCCGTCGTAGCGGAACTGCTTGCCCCGATCCCCCAGCCACAGGTGCTCGGACTCGGCCAGGCGGTGCTCTCGTCGGTGGCGCAGGTAGCGGTCGATCGCCATCACCGCGTTGGCGCTCAGCGGAATGACCCGACCCTTGCCGCCCTTGCCGCGCCGGATGATCGCCGTCGAGGTCTGCGGGTCCACGTCGGCCAGCGACATGGCGACGACTTCCCCCGCACGGGCTCCGGTCTCGAGCATCAGGCGGATGATCGCCTCGTCGCGCCGGTCGCGCATCGCCTCGGCACGGGTCGACCCCTTCGCCGGCAAGCACGCCTTGAGCAGCGCACGCAGCTCGTCCTCAGTCAGAGGCTCGACGACCGTCTGGTCGAGCTTGGGCGCCTTGACTCCCAGGAAGGGGTCGGCGGCGATCTCCCCTTCGTCCTCGAGCCACGCGGAGAACCGGCGCACCGCCAGCTGCCGGCTGCGCGCCGTCGAGGCGGCCGCGCCGGAGTCGAGCAGGTCGGTCACCCACGCGCGGATCGAGGCGCGTTGCAGCGGCTCGGCGTCCTGTTCGAGGCACCACGCGAGGTAGAACCGCACGCCGTCGCCGTACGCCTTGAGGGTCTGCGGGCTCTTACGGTCAGCGCGCAGCGACAGGGCCCAAGATTGCGCCAGGGCCTGCAGCTCGATGACCGACGGGGACACGCTCATGCAGCCATTCTAGGTCGATATCTCGACTACATGCGCTGTGCGGTGCTAGCGTGTCTCCCGTCAGGCACGAAAAGCCCATGAAACCGGGCCTCAGCCACCGACTGACTGTGAATCTCAGTCGAGGTAGTCGCGCAGGACCTGCGAGCGGCTCGGGTGACGCAGCTTGCTCATCGTCTTGGACTCGATCTGACGGATGCGCTCGCGCGTCACGCCGTACACCTTGCCGATCTCGTCGAGCGTCTTCGGCTGGCCGTCGGTCAGGCCGAAGCGCATCGAGACCACGCCCGCCTCGCGCTCGCTGAGCGTGTCGAGCACGGAGTGCAGCTGCTCCTGCAGGAGCGTGAAGCTCACGGCGTCCGCCGGCACGACCGCCTCGGAGTCCTCGATGAGGTCACCGAACTCGGAGTCGCCGTCCTCGCCGAGCGGGGTGTGCAGGGAGATCGGCTCGCGACCGTACTTCTGGACCTCGACGACCTTTTCGGGCGTCATGTCCAGCTCCTTGGCCAGCTCCTCCGGCGTGGGCTCGCGGCCCAGGTCCTGGAGCATCTGCCGCTGCACACGAGCGAGCTTGTTGATGACCTCGACCATGTGCACCGGGATGCGGATGGTGCGGGCCTGGTCGGCCATGGCACGGGTGATCGCCTGGCGGATCCACCACGTTGCGTAGGTCGAGAACTTGTAGCCCTTGGTGTAGTCAAACTTCTCGACCGCACGGATCAGGCCGAGGTTGCCCTCCTGGATGAGGTCGAGGAAGAGCATGCCGCGACCGGTGTAGCGCTTGGCGAGCGAGACGACGAGGCGCAGGTTGGCCTCGAGCAGGTGGTTCTTGGCGTTCTTGCCGTCCTGGGCGATCCACCACAGCTCACGCTTGAACTTCATCTCGATCTTCTCGCCCGAGGCGAGCTTTTCCTCGGCGAAGAGGCCGGCCTCGATGCGCTTGGCGAGCTCGACCTCCTGCTCGGCGTTGAGGAGTGCGACCTTGCCGATCTGCTTGAGGTAGTCCTTGACCGGATCGGCGGTGGCGCCGGCCGTCACGACCTGCTGGGCGGGCGCGTCGTCCTCGTCGTCGTTGCTGATCGTGAAGCCAGACTTCTCGTCCGGCTCCTGCTCGGGCTTCTTCGCCGCCTTGGGGTCCTCGTGGAGGACGTCGTCCTCACCGGGCTCCGGCTCTTCGGCGGTCGTCGTCGTCGGGTTGGCCGCGGCCTTCTTGGCGGCGGCCTTCTTCGCGGCGGCCGTCTTGGCCGGCGCAGCCTTCTTGACCGGCTCGGCCGCAGCAGCGGCAGCAGCCTTGGTGGCGGTCGCCTTCTTGGCGGCGGTCTTCTTCGCCGGCGCCGCAGCCTTCTTCGTGGCAGCGGCGGTCTTGGTGGCGGCAGCCTTCTTCGCGGGGGCGGCGGCCTTCTTGGTCGCGGCCTTCTTCGCGGTGGTCTTCTTCGCCGCAGTCTTCTTGGCGGGGGTGGACGGTGGCACCTGAACCTCGATTCCTTGGTCACCGAGCGCGCGCAGCACGACCCTGCCCCGGCTCGGGCTGACCTTCGCGTCGGTGAAAGCGGCCTGGAGCTGGTCGCTGGTGATGGATCCGGTCGTGTGGCCCACACGGACCAGTTCCTGGAGCGATGGGTGCGAAAACTCCTTGGGGAGGGAGTCCTGCGCCTCGTCCGACCGTGGGGACACAGCAGTCACCAACAACCTTTCGTCACGGGGGATTCCGCCGGCATCGAAGGGGGGTGGCGTGTGACCCCGTCGACCCGACTCGCCCGGTCGCTGTGCGCTGGGCTCATCACCATTATAAAACGAGGTCTGCGTCAACGCGTCAGCGGGCACCCCGTCGGGGTGCCCGCTGATCGGTGTCCGTGTCTCAGCGCGCCTTGACGGCGAGCACGTCGCAGGGCGCGTCGAGCAGCACTCGCTGCGCGTTGGAGCCGAGGATGAGCTTGCCGACCGGCGTGCGCTTGCGCAGTCCGATGATGATCAGGCTGGCGCCGGTCTCCTCGGCGACGACGATGAGGTCCTCGGCCGGCTCCTTGCCGCGGACGAGCCCCCGCACCTCGCCCTCGACACCGGCCTCGTCGAGGCGGCTGCGGACCTGCTTGAGGTCCTCTTCGTTCTTGCGGGCGCTGTCGCCGCTCAGTCCGGCGCCACCGCGGTCGGAGTGGATGACGACGAGCTTGTCCTTGCGCAGACGGCACTCCTCGAAGGCTCGCTCCAGGGCGGCTTCGCCCTCCTTGGTGGACACGTACCCCACGACGATGGTCATCGTTGCTCCTCGACTGGCTAGTGCTGCTGGACGGGTCTTGGCCAGACGCTACACCGCACCGCCGTGACCTGTCTCACTCCGGCTCCTCGTGTCGACGAGGGGCCGTCCTGCGACGACCTGGCCCAGGAGCGCGGCCACCTGGTCGACCTCGGTGAGGAAGCCGTCGTGGCCGACGACGGAGCGGATCATCGCCTGCTCCGTGCCCGGTCGGGCCCGCGCGATCTCGTCCGAGAGCCGGGGCGGGTAGAGCCGGTCGGAGTCCACCGGGACGACGACGAGCCGGCCGGTGAAGGGGGCCAGCGCCGCCGCCATGCCACCCCGGTCGCGTCCGATGTCGTGGGAGTTCATCGCCTCGGACAGCACGATGTACGAGTTGGCGTCGAAGCGCGCCGCCAGCTTGCCCCCGTGATGGTCGAGGTAGCTCTCGACCGCGTAGCGCGGCCGGCCGCTCTCCCCCGGCGCCTCGTCCTGGACATCACGACCGAAGCGGTCGTGCAGCTCCATCTCGCTGCGGTAGGTGATGTGTGCGATCCGCCGCGCGATGCCCAGGCCGACCTCCGGGCCCTGCGGGTGCCCGTAGTAGTCGCCGCCGGCGAACCACGGGTCGTTGCGGATGGCGTGGATCTGCGTCTGGCTCCAGCCGATCTGCTCGGCCGTGGCGTAGGCGGTCGATGCGAGGCCCACCGCGGTACCGACCCGGTCCGGGTAGGAGGCGACCCACTCGAGCGTGCGCATGCCGCCCATCGAGCCACCGATGACGGTGTGCCAGCTCGGGATGTCGAGGGCGTCGGCAAGGCGCGCCTCGGCCGTCACCTGGTCGCGGATGGTCAGCCGCGGGAAGCGACTGCCCCACGGACGGCCGTCTGGTCCGGGGGACGCGGGGCCGGTGCTGCCCTGGCACCCACCGAGCACGTTGATCGCGATGACGAAGAAGTCGTCGGTGTCGAGGAGGGCGCCGGGCCCGACGAGCCCGGGCCACCATCCCGGTGTCGGGTGACCTTCGCCCGCAGGACCGACCACATGGCTGTCACCGGTGAGCGCGTGCTCGACGAGCACCGCGTTGTCGCGGGAGGGCGAGAGCCGTCCCCACGTCTCGTAGGCCAGGACGACGTCGGGCAGCACCTCGCCCGACTCGACGACGAGGTCACCGATGGGCTGGAAGAGGCGGTCGCCGGACGGGTGGTCGTCACGCCAGAGGGCAGAGGTGGTGGGCCGTGTGGTGGATACGCTCATGAGAGGGCTCCCGGGTCTCGCCTTGCCACATCACTCCGATGCGGCCGGGTCATCACCCGGGGCACCCCGTCGCGAGGAGGGTTGCCGGCCAGCTAGCCGGGGCTTGACGCTGACACTCATGACCTGGCGCCAACTCTAACCTCACTCGGGCGGCCGGATCGAGCCGGGTCCGCAGCGCGGACGAGGCCTGCTCCGGTCAGGCGACTCTGGGCGTCTCCCACAGCCGGACCCCGTGGGAGAGCAGCTCGAGCATGAGCCCCGCGAGCCGGTAGTCGGGGTCGACCTGCAGAGCCCGCTCGAGGCACACCCCCGTGACCGTGCCGTCGCCCGTCCACCACGCGAGGTGCGCCGCGCTGGTCAGCAGGGGTGGGGTGAGCTCGGCCGGGACGAGACGCGCCAGCTCGAGCAGCCGGGTGCGGACGGCGAGCACCCCGTCGCGGTGCTCCCCCACCTCCGGCACGAGCTCGTCGTCCCCGAGGACCCACGGGCACCACCTCGTGACCTCGAGCGCGAGCGAGATCCAGTGCTCGTCGACCCCCGTCAGGGGCATGGTCCCGGGACAGAGCACGGCGAGGAGGGCATCGCGCCACGGGACGAGCTGCAGTGACCTCGCGATCACCAGCAGGTCGCGGTCGGCCAGGTCGCCTACGGGCCGGGCCCCGGCGTCGGGGTCGAGCAGCCGGGTCCAGGCCGTGGCGATCTCCGGGACCCGGGGACGCACGCCCAGCGGGCTGGCCGCCACGGCCACGGCGGCCGCCCTCGTCTCGTCCCGCTCCGCGAGGACCCCCCGCACGAGGTGATCCCGACTGGGTACCGGGCAGACCCCCGCCTCGACGAAGGGAGCGACCGCCGGCACGTCCTCGGGTCGTGGGAGACGCAGGGCACGGCCCGCCCCCGGGCCGTCGACGGTGTGGCAGTGGCCGTCGCGGACGACGAGGTGCTGGTGCACCGGCAGCCCGGCCTCGAGAGCCGCCGCGGTCATCGCCGCTCGCAGGGCAAGGGACTGCCCTTCGTCGTCCTCGAAGGCCATGAGCAGCACGCTGCTCGCCCCCTCCCGGAGCGCGATGGCGACGGCCTCCGCGGCCACACGCCGAGCCACGTCCGGCTCGGCGACGAGGTCGTGCCGCTGGAGCAGACCGAGGCGCCGCTCGCGCATGAGCGTCAGGCAGACGGAGGGCCCGGGGTGGAACCCGAGCTGGTAGGGCATCAGGACGGCGAGCTCGGCGGCGTCGCGGGGTCTCACGATCTGTGTCATACACCGAATCTGGCCCCTGCCGACGCGCGCCGGCAGGGGCCAGTCGTGGCTGTGGAGGGCCGCTCGGACGCCTCCGGACCTGTGGATCAGTCGGGGACGACGTACGACGGGATCGGCTGCTCCCACTGCGGGGCGCCGTGGTGCGCACCGGCCGGGGCCGCGGTGGCGCCCTGCTCCCACGCGATGAAGTCCTCGGTCTCACGCACGAGGGTCGTCGCCAGCCACCCGATGACGAGCACGTCGTCGACGAGGCCGAAGGCGAGCAGCAGGCCCTCGGGGACGATGTCGACGGGCGAGACGACGTAGCCGACGCCGGCGAGCATCATGAGCAGCCGGGTCGAGCTCAGTCCGGTGTACTGGCCCGAGCGCACGGCGCGGATCATCCGCGGCACGGCGCGCAGTCGCTGCCACAGGGTCGGCCCGCCGGGACGGGTCGCGCTGCGGACGGCGGAGGCAAGGTGGGCGGCGTTGCGGACGCGGTGGGTGGCCATGGCGGTCTCCTCTGCTCGGGCGTCCCCGGTCCGGGCACGCTCCGCTGGATCCAACGTAGCGCGCCCGGCCGGGATTCCGTCAGGTGAGCAGCGCCATGGCGGCGCCAGGCCGAGTCAGTCGCGCTCGGCCCCGGCCGGGGTGCCCTGCGCGACGCGCCCCTCGGCCCGCTCGACCCAGAAGTCCGCGCCCTCGATCCCGAGCTCCCGCGGGTCGAACTGCGGGTCCAGACCTTGCTTCTTCTGCGCGCGGTAGTCCTTGAGCGCCTTGAGCGCCGGGATCTGCAGCAGGAGGATGCCCAGGATGTTGAGCCAGGCCATCGTGCCGACGCCGATGTCGCCCAAGCCCCAGGCGGACCCGGCCGTCGTCGTGGCGCCGTACGCCACGGAGACGAGGATCAGCGCCTGCAGGGCCCGGATGAGACCGCGACGCACGACGCCGTTGCGGATCTTGCGGGTGAGGTAGGCGAGGTTGACCTCGGCCATGTAGTAGTAGGCGACCATCGTCGTAAAGGCGAAGAAGACGAGAGCCAGGGCGACGAAGCCCGACCCGGCACCGGGGACGAAGCTGTCGAGGCCGGCCTGGACGAAGCCCGGCCCGGGCTCGACGTCGGTGCCGACCGAACCCTCGTACAAGGTCGGGCCCGGGTAGGTCTCGCCCTCGAAGACGGAGTACATGTCCGTCGAGATGATGATGAAGGCCGTCGCGGTGCAGACGAAGAGGGTGTCGATGTAGACGGCGAAGGCCTGGACGAAGCCCTGCTTCGCCGGGTGCGAGACCTCGGCGGCCGCGGCGTGGTGCGGGCCCGTGCCCTGACCGGCCTCGTTGGAGTAGATGCCGCGCTGGACACCCCACTTGACGGCCTGGCCGATGATCGCGCCGTAGACCGCGTGGGCACCGAAGGCGCCGGAGAAGATCTCGCTGAAGACGTGCCCGATCTGGTCGACGTTGACGAAGAAGACGACGAGCGCGACGAGGATGTAGAGGATCGCCATCGGCGGCACGACGAAGGCGGCGAAGGTCGCGATCCGCTTGACGCCACCGATGACGATGAAGGCGAGCGCGATGACGATGCCGATGGCCGTGGCCCAGGTCGGGATGCCCCACGCGGAGTTCAGGGCCGAGGACATGCCGTTGGCCTGGACACCCGGCAGGAAGAAGCTCATCGCGAAGACGGTGAAGATCGCGAAGGTCACGGCGTAGGCGAGCGAAAGGGTGCGCGCCTTGTGGGCGTAGGCCTTTTCGAAGTAGTACGCCGGGCCACCGCGGTACTCACCGGTGTCCGGGTCCTTTTCCTTGTAGATCTGGCCCAGCGTGCACTCGATGAAGGAGGTCGCCGCACCGAGGAAGGCGACAGTCCACATCCAGAAGACGGCGCCGGGGCCACCGAAGGCGATAGCCGTGGCCACACCACCGATGTTGCCCATGCCGACGCGGTTGGCCAGCGACATCATCAGGGACTGGAAGGAGGAGGTGCCGTCGACGGAGGACTCCCCCTCGCGCAACTGCTTGATCATGTCCGGGATCCCGAAGACCTGGACGAGACGGGTGCGGACCGTGAAGTAGAGGCCGGCGAGCAGGCAGAGCCCAACGAGCGGGATGGACCAGACGACGCCGTTGGCGCCTTCCACGAGTTCGGCGAAGGACATGGGCAACTCTCCGTTGAGCGGGCGTGGGCCCGGCGGAAGTTACCAGCGCCACGACGCCGGTGCCACCCGACGGGGTGGCACCGGCGCGTCGCGACGATCAGGAGGCGGGCGGGAACTCCTTGCGCACGTGGTCGGCGAGCTGCTTCATCAGCCACAGGTCCATGCCGGCGCCCACGGCGCCACCGACGACGGGCACCGCCTTGCCGAAGCGGGCGAAGACGCCCTTGCCCGCGGACGAGAGGATGCGGAAGCCGACCGCCTTGTTGACGACCATGAGCGCGGGGGCGGGGAGACGCTGCGCGGCCATGCTGGCGAGCCGGCCGGTGGGCGCGACCACGCCGGCCTTGGCGAGGAGATCCTGGGCGTCGGCGCCGACGAGGCTGAGCAGGACCGCCGAGCGGATCTCGGGCTGGCTCAGGTCGTAGCCGCGGACCCGCGCGACGGAGGCCGCCATGCGGGTGGCGAGGACGTAGAAGCCGAGGACGTTGGCCGGCAGCGCGACGACCATGGTCGCGAAGCCACCGAGGTTGGTGACGAAGCCGGAGGCGCCGGCGAGCTTGAGGGTGTCGGCGATGATCTCGTCGATCGCCTTGTCGGCGTTGCCGCCGTGCTTGGCCAGGGCCTTGTCGGCCATCGTGGCCGCCGAGTCGAAGGGACCACGGCCGTCGATGCCGGTGTCGAGGAGGTTTTCGACGAGCTTGATCGAGGAGCTCGCCAGGGCGCCCTGCCGCTCGGGCTCACGCGCCTGCTCGAGCGCGGTCCGGGTGTCCTGCACCTGCTGCTTGCGGCCGAAGCCGAGTCGGTCGGAGATGAATCCCATGTCGGCATCCTGCCACGCAGTCCGCCTGCCCCGCATGCTCACGACGTGCGTGCTCGGCGGCGTGGTCGGAGGGCCCGGGTAGCCTCACGCAGCGTGGGTGGACAGCAGCCGGGAGCCGTCGTCGTCGGGGTCGACGGCGTCGGCGCGGTGCTGCCTCCGGACGGGCCGGCGGTGCTGGGGAGGGACCTCCCTTCGCTCGTCGCCGTCCTCTCCCCCGGCGTGCGCTGGGTGACCTGGTCGGCGGCCTCCGTCGCACCGCTCGTCGCGGCCGGCGCGACCCTCGACCGGACGTGGGACGTCGCGGAGGTGCACCGACTCGCGCACGGCGGCTGGCCGGCCGGGCCCGAGCTGGCCTGGGCTGCCGCCCACGGGCTCGACCCGACGACCGCCCCGACGGCCCCGACGGGTGACCTCTTCGACCTGTTGGCCGACGAGGTGCCCCCCGAGCAACTGGTGCGCGACGACGGTCACCTGCGCGCCGACGCCGTGACGGGTGCCTGGCTGACGACGCCGCAGCGGTGCGCCGCCTTTGCGGAGGCGGCCCGGCAGGTCGCCGCCCGCCAGCACGAAGGGATGACCGCCCGCGGTCCTCGTGCGATCGCCGCCGCGCACGCCGAGTCCGCGACGGCGGTGCTGTGCGTCGAGCTGGCCCGCACCGGGCTGCCGATCGACCGCGAGACGATCCGCCGGCTCGTCACCGACGCAGCCGGCCCCGAGCCGAGCACCTTCGACGAGGAGCTCGCGGCTCGCGCGGCCCGCGACGCGCCGGTGCTCGCCGCGGTCCCCGGCACCGGCCACGTCGACCTGCGCAACCCGGCCCAGGTCAAGGCGCTGCTCGCTCGGGCCGGCATCGACGTCCCCTCGACGCGCAAGTGGGTCCTCGAGGCGCACGCGAGCGCCCACCCGGTCGTCCCGGCCCTGCTGGAGTGGCGCAAGCGCGAGCGGATCGCGACGACCTACGGCTGGCGGTGGCTGCGCGAGCACGTCGGGCCCGACGACCGGCTGCGCGGCGCGTGGGCGGCGTGCGACGGGGCGGCCGGCCGGATGACCGCGCAGGCGGGGCTGCACAACCTACCGGCGGAGCTGCGCCCCGCGGTGGCTGCCCACGAGGGCCACGTCCTCGTGCGGGCGGACTTGGGCCAGGTCGAGCCGCGGGTGCTCGCCGCGGTCTCGCGCGACCCGGCCTTCGCCGCGGCCACGCGCGCCGACGACCTCTACGCCCCGGTCGCCCAGCGTCTCGGGGTGGAGCGACCGGTCGCCAAGATCGCGGTCCTCGCGGCCATGTACGGGCAGCGCTCCGGCCCGGCGGCCGAGGCTCTCGCCGGCCTGGAGCGCGAGTACCCCGTGGCGATGGCACACCTGCAGCGCGCGCAGGAGCGCGGGCGACGCGGTGAGCCGGTCCGGACGTACGGCGGGCGGTTGGTGCGCACCGACTTCGGCGCCGACGGCCTCGACGACGCCGGTCGGGAGGGGGTGGCGGCCGCCCGTGGTCGTTTCGCCCGCAATGCGGTGATCCAGGGCTCGGCCGCCGAGCTCTTCAAGGCGTGGGCGGCGACGGTCCGGGTGGCCGTGCGGCCGTTGGGCGGCCGGATCGTGCTGTGCCTGCACGACGAGCTGCTCGTGCACGTGCCGCAGCAGCACGCGGAGGAGGCCGCGGCCCTCGTCGACCGCTCGCTCACCGACGCCGCTCGTCGCTGGCTCGGTGGCGACCAGGTCCACTTCGTCGCCGACACCTCCGTCGTGCGGCGGTGGTCGGAGGCGAAGTAGCGCCTCAGGGGTTGTCGGTCTCGTCGACCGTGCGCAGGAAGTCCTCGAAGTCGGCGCCGATCTCGTCCGCGGAGGGCAGGTCCTCCCCTTCGCCGGCGAGCAGGCTCGGGCGCTCCAGCCCACGCAGGTGCACGTCGTACTGGCGCTCGAGCGCCTGGACGGCCTCGCGGACCTCGTCGTTGTCCTCGACCTCGCGCTCGATCTGGATGCGCCCCTCCCGGGCGGCCTCGACGAGGGCGTCGTTGGGCAGGTTGAGCCCGGTGACGTCGACGATCGCGTTGAGCGCGGTGAGGGCGGCGTCGTGGAAGGTCGACTGCGCGAGGTAGTGCGGCACGTGGATGCTGAAGCCCACGGCGTCGCGCGAGGACTCCCCGAGGCGCATCTCGAGCAGCGCGGCGAGGGAGGCGGGCACCTGGACGGTGCCGAAGACCGGCTTGTGCTCACCGATGAGACGCTCGTCGGTGCCGTGGACCGTCATGCCGACCGGTCGGGAGTGCGGCACGGCCATGGGGATGCCGTGGGCGTGTGCGACCAGGGTGATGCCGAGGTCGTCCATGATCGCGGTGATGGCCTCGATGACCGCCTCCCACCGGTAGTCCGGCTCCGGACCCGTGAGGACGTAGTAGGTCTGCCCGTCGCGGTCGAGCAGGTGGTAGAGCAGGAGAGCCGGGTCGTCGTAGTCGACGTACCGGTTGGCGTCGAAGGTGATGACCGGGCGGCGGCTGCGGTAGTCGATGAGCGAGTCGACGTCGAAGGAGGCGACGACGGTCGCGTCGCCCGCCTCGAGCAGCTGCTCGACGAGGAGTCGCTGGGCCATGCCGGCGTCGAAGAAGCCGTCGAAGGCGACGACCAACGGCCCCGGCAGGAGCATGGCGGGGTCGGTGTCGACCTCGTAGCGGTAGAGGCGCTCGGTCACGTCAGGTCCTCCTGGTCGGTGAAGCACTCATTGTCGCAACGACGCTTCCGCCGTGGCCATTCCCCCCTCAGGTCGGCACGGCCGCGATGGCCGCCCGCACCCGCTTGGCGGAGACCGACTGCGCGGTGCCGATCGACTGCGCGAAGAGCGAGATGCGCAGCTCCTCGATCATCCACCCGATGGCGACGACGTCCGGGGACCTGCGGCGCAGCGGTGGCAGCGCGTCGAGCAGGTCGGCGTAGGCGCCTTCGACGGCGTCGATGCTCTCCTGGTGGCCGGCGTCGCGGCGCGGGTTGTCCGCGGCCCGCTCCAGACGAAGGGAGATCCCGCGCAGGTAGCGCCGCAGGTCGGGCAGGCGGGCCAGACCGGTGTCGGCGACGAAGCCCGGTCGCAGGAGGCCGTCGAGCTGGGCGCGCACGTCGGCGACGGTCACCGCGACCGCGGGCGCGGTCATCCGGTCGAGGAGGGCGAGGACCTCGGTGCGCTGCGCGAGCACCGGCTCGACCTCGGCAACCACCGTGAGCACCCGCTGGGCGACGTGGGTGCGGGTGGCGGCGAGCGCCTCGTCGAAGGCTGCCCGCGAGCGGACCGGGCCGGTGACGTGCTGGCTGACGATGTCGTCGACGGCGGCAGCGAGGGCGTCGTCGAGCAGGGCGGGGACGGAGCCGTGCGGGTTGTCGGCGAGCGCCAGCTTCTGCGCATTCGTCAGGCGGGCGAGCACCCGCTTCCACGGCGGGGCCGTCCCGAGCAGGAGGAGCCGGCGCACGCCGGCGCGGTGGGCACCGAGCGCCTGCTGCTCGTCGGGCAGGACGCGGACGGCGACGCTGCTCCCTTCGTCGACGAGGGCGGGGTACCCGACGACGGTGTGCTTGCCGGACTTCGTCGTGAAGGTCTCGGGCAGGTCGTCGAGGTCCCAGGTCGTCAGGCCGGTGCGCTCGATGGAGGCCCCGGCCCGGGACATGCCGTGCTGGACGTGGCCGGCGAGCTCCTCACGCAGGGCCTCGAGGTCCTTGCCGCGGCCGAGGCGGCGACGCCGGGAGTCCTCGACGGCGAAGGTGATGCGCAGGTGGTCGGGGACCTTGGTCCAGTCCCACTCCCCCTCGTCGATGCGGATGCCGCCGCGGCGGCCGAGCACGGTCGACAGCTGTGCGGTGATCGACGTGCCGGCATCGGGGTCGAGCTCGGCGAGCGCGGCCCGCGCGTGGTCGGGGGCGGGGACGAGGTGGCGGCGGGTCGCCTTGGGCAGTGACTTGATGAGCGCGGTGACGAGGTCGGCCCGCAGCCCGGGGACCTGCCAGTCGAAGCCGTCGGCGGTCAGCCGGTTGAGCACCTGCACGGGCACGTGGACGGTGACGCCGTCGTCCTCGGAGCCGGGCTCGAACTGGTAGGTCACGGCGAGCTCGAGCCCGTCGGTGCGCCAGCGGCGCGGGTAGTCGCGACCGCTCACCGCCTCGGCGTCGTCGCGGGTGAGCAGGTCCTCGGTCAGCGTGAGCAGGTCGGGCTGCTCACGACGGGCGGACTTCCACCAGCTGTCGAAGTGGGCGCCGGAGACGACCTCGGCAGGGATCCGCTCGTCGTAGAAGGCGACGACGTCCTCGTCGTCGACGAGCAGGTCACGTCGCCGGGCCCGCTCCTCGAGCTGCTCGAGGCGCCGGACGAGCTTGCGGTTGGCAGCGAGGAAGTCGTGGTGAGCGTCCCACTCCCCCTCGACGAGGGCGTGCCGGATGAAGAGCTCACGGCTGGCGACGGGGTCGATCTTGCCGTAGGAGACGGGGCGCCCGACGACGAGCGGCACGCCGAAGAGGGTGACCCGCTCGGTCGCCATGACGGAGGCGGCCTTCTTGCTCCAGCGCGGCTCCGAGTAGGTCCGCTTGACGAGGTGGGCGCCGGCGCGCTCGGCCCACACGGGGTCGATGCGGGCCGACGAGCGGGCCCAGAGCCGACTGGTCTCGACGAGCTCCCCCGCCATGACGAAGGGGGGTTGCCGCTTGAAGTTCGTCGTGCCCGGCTGGATCGAGAAGCGGGCACCCCGGGCACCGAGGTAGTCGCGCTTGTCCTCGTCGCGCAGGCCGATGTGGCTGAGCAGCCCGGTGAGCAGGGCCTGGTGGACCCGGTCCCAGTCCGGCTCGGCGTCGGGCGCGGACGTGCGCTGCCGGGTGTCGATCTTGTGCTGCTTGGCGGCGCGGACGAGCTGGCTGTGCAGGTCCTGCCACTCGCGGGTGCGCAGGAAGTGGATGTACTCCCGCTTGCACATGCGGCGGAATGCGCTGCCGGACAAGGCCTTCTGCTGGTCCTTGAGGTAGACCCACAGGTTCCACCAGCTCGCGAAGTCGGACCCCTCCTGGCGAAATCGGGCGTGCTGCTGGTCGGCCTGCGCGCGCTGCTCGGTGGGCCGCTCGCGGGGGTCCTGGATCGACATGGCGGCGACGATGACGAGGACCTCGGTGGTGCAGCCGAGCCGGTCGGCCTCGATGAGCATGCGCCCGAGACGTGGGTCGACGGGCAGGCGGGCGAGGGTCTTGCCGGTCGGGGTGAGGCGACGGGCCCCCTTCGCCCGGGTCTCCGTGTCGAAGGCCTGCAGCTCCTGCAGCAGACGGACACCGTCGGTGATCTGACGGGAGTCCGGCGGCTCGATGAAGGGGAAGCGCGCGATGTCGCCCAGACCGAGGGAGGTCATCTGGAGGATGACGCTGGCGAGGTTGGTGCGCAGGATCTCGGGATCGGTGAACTCCGCTCGTGCCGCGAAGTCCTCCTCGCTGTAGAGGCGGATGCACACGCCCTCGGCGACGCGTCCGCAGCGACCGGCGCGCTGGTTGGCCGAGGCCTGCGAGATGCGCTCGATCGGCAGGCGCTGCACCTTGGTCCGCTGGCTGTACCGGGAGATGCGCGCGGTGCCGGTGTCGATGACGTAGCGGATGCCGGGCACGGTCAGCGAGGTCTCGGCGACGTTGGTCGACAGCACGATCCGTCGCCCGGAGTGGGGCGCGAAGACCCGGTGCTGCTCGGCGGCGGACAGGCGTGCGTAGAGCGGGATGATCTCGGTGTCGGGCAGCTGCATCCCCGACAGGGCCTCCTGGGCGTCGCGGATCTCGCGCTCGCCGGAGAGGAAGACGAGGGCATCGCGCGGGCCGCCGGACTCGGGCTCGGTCCACAGCTCCTCGACGGCCCGGCAGATGCCGGTCACCTGGTCGCCGTCATCGTCGTCGTCCTCGCCGAGGGGCCGGTAGCGCACCTCCACGGGGTAGGTGCGGCCGGAGACCTCGATGATCGGTGCGGGCTCGCCCATCTCGTCGCTGAAGTGCTCCGCGAAGCGCTCCGGGTCGATCGTCGCCGAGGTGATGACGACCTTGAGGTCGGGGCGACGCGGCAGCAGCTGCTTGAGGTAGCCGAGGATGAAGTCGATGTTGAGCGAGCGCTCGTGGGCCTCGTCGATGATGATCGTGTCGTAGCGGCGCAGGTCACGGTCGCGCTGCATCTCGTTGAGCAGGATGCCGTCGGTCATCACCTTGACCGCCGTGCCGTCGCTGCTGTGGTCGGCGAAGCGGACCTGGTAGCCGACGAGCCCGCCGAGCTCGACCTGCATCTCCTGCGCGATCCGCTCGGCGACCGAGCGCGCGGCGATCCGACGCGGCTGGGTGTGGCCGATCTGGCCGGCACGACCGCGCCCGATCTCGAGGGCGATCTTGGGCAGCTGGGTCGTCTTGCCCGACCCCGTCTCCCCCGCGACGATGACGACCTGGTGCTCGCGCATCGCCTCGGCGATGTCGTCCTTGCGCGCGACGACCGGCAGTTCCTCGTTGTAGTGCAGGTCCTCCGCCGCGACGGGTGCACGCAGGGCGGAGTCAGGCATGACAGTCAGGATATCCACGGCCCCTGAGTGGGTCCCACGCCCCGCGTGGGCGGTCGCCCGGCGACCGTCTCGAAGGGCGCCATCCCGAAGGTCAGAAGTCGATCGTCGTCACCGGCCCGACCGGCGTGCGCAGCGCGGCGTCGAGCGCGGCGACCGCGGCCGGGTCACCCGTGACGTAGCCGGCGGCGGCGCGGGCCGCGATGGTCTGACCGCCGAGCCACACGGCCCCGAGGTCACCGATGTCGAGCGTGACGTCGGCGGCTGCCTCCGTGCGCTCGAGCGCCCCGACGCCACCGCGCGTGGCCGTCCAGCGCCAACGACCGGCCTGCTCGGGCAGGGTCGGGTCGCCGACCTCGACGACGACGTCGAGGTCGGCGGCGTGGCCGCGCTCGGTGACGGCGGTCGGCAGGTCGACGATGCGCAGCCAGAGGCAGTCGCTCGGTCCGCCTCCGCCGAGGGCACGCGGCGAGGGCAGCCACGTGACGAGCGGGTCGTCGAGGGTCACCCAGTAGACGGTGCTGCCCATGAGGTCGAGGTCGACGAGCCGGTCGGCGAGCGCCAGCCGGGCTCCGACGTCGGTGGAGAGGAGGAAGAAGACGCCGACCTCCCCCTCGGGTCGTCCGTCGGACCAGCGCGGCGTGCGGTGGAAGTACGCGGCGCCGACGTCGCGACCGTCGCGGGTCGCCCACAGCAGGCGCGCGGGCTCGCGGTCGCCGCGGCTCTCGGGACTGTCGTAGAGCAGGCGGGCGCAGTCCTCGCGGCTGCGCACGACCTGCCCAGCACCGGTGGTGGCGGCCGCTCGGGCGAGGTCGTGCCACCGGTCCGCCTGGTCGGGGCCCGCCGTCGTGGTCTGCAGGGTCGTCGCGTCGGCGAGCTCCCTCACCTGCGGCGGCGCGGCGAAGTTCGTGCCCCGCCCGAAGCTCGAGCGCAGCACCGTGCTCGCCACCCCGTAGCCGAAGCGACCGTAGATCATGTGCTCCGACGCCTTGAGCACGGACAGCGAGCGTCCCTGCTCGTCGCGGGTCCACCGCAGGTGGTGGCCCATGACGGCGGTGAGCACCCCGCGCCGCCGGTGGTCGGGGTGCACCCCGATCCACGTCAGCCCCTCCGCGGGACGAAGGGAGGCCCCCTCGCCTCCCGCAGCCGGCACGGAGACCTCGACGTCCCAGGACCCGGCGGTGCCCGCAGGCTCTCCCCCGCGGGTGGCGACGAAGCCCGCTCGCTGCGGGGTGTCGCGCAGCTGTGCCTCGCGCGGTCGGCGCGCGCTGTCGGCCCAGACGAGGGTGTCGAGCTCGAGCAGGGCCTCGACCTGGCTCTCGTCGGCAGGGTCGATGCGGGTGATCGCGATGTCGCTCGTCATGAGGTCACGCTCGCACCGGGGCGAAGGGCGCGGCAACGCCTTTTTTGATCCTCCCCTACGGCACCGGTGAGACCAGGTGCGACCCGGTGAGGTCGTCGATCGCCCCCGCCCGTCGCGACCTCTGCGCCTCCTCCCTTCGCTCGGCGGCCGCCTCACGTTCCTGCCGCTCCGACGGGGACTCGGTCACCTTGTCGGCCGCGGCGTCGATGGACTGCCCGGTGGAGATCCCCGACTCGACCCGGGAGACGGTGTGGTTGGTCTTGCGGACGCCGTAGGTGACGATGACGCCGCCCTTGCGGACGTGGCCCGACCCGGCGACGGCTGCCCAGTCGGTCGCGAAGTCGTCGGCCAAGTTGATGCCGGAGGTCTCCCTGGCCCAGTCGGTCGCCTTGTGCCTCCCCCGCACCTTCGACGTGGCCGCCTTGTGCTTCGCCCAGCTCTTGGCATCCGCTCCGATACGCCGGTGGGCGATGGGGTTGGTCGACTTGTCGGCGGCCCGGATGCTGCGCAGCTCCGCCGCCCGGTCGGCGGCCTTGATGCGCCGCCCGGTCTTGATCTGCCGGCTCAGCGGGATCATCGTGTCGACGGCCGCGAGATAGGTGCTCTTGCCGACGTCGGAGTAGCTGCCCTCGCCGTACACGGCCCGGCGGCCGAACCTGCCGATCGGATCGCCCGCGGCCAGGACGCCCATGGGCTTGACGAAGCCTGAGACCGGGTTGGTGGCGAGCGAGCTCGTCCCGACCCGGCTCGACTGCTCGAAGGTGTTGTAGAGCCGCTCGTCCGACAGGTCCGACCCCACGACGGCCAGGCTCGCGGCAACGGCGTGCTCGTCGGCCGCCGCGGCGTCGGCCTCACGGGCGAAGCCGCGCCGGTTCATCTCCCGCGAGTTGGCGGCGGCCCGGTACTCCCGCTCGACCGTCACGTACTCCGGGTCCTCCGGCGTCATCGTCGCCAGGCGCTCCTTGCGGGCCTGCGCGGTGGCGGTGTTGGTGTCGTAGCGCCCCCGGAGCCGCTTGAGGGTCGCCTGGCTCTCCTCGAGCCGGTCGGCGTAGGGGCGGATGATCCGCTCGGCACCGCTCAGCCGGTTGGCGGTGGCGACGAGGTCGCTCGGCGTCGTGCCGACCTCCCGCTCGAACATCGTCCCCGAGCACGAGTCCCACACCCCCTTCGTCGAGACGGTGCGCAGCAGGTTGACGACGGTGTGGATGTTGGCCGCTACGGTCTTGAGCTCGTCGGCCTCGGCGCGGATGACGGCGGGGTCGCCCTCCTCGATCGTCCCCGGGTCCTCGAGCGCCATCAGAGGACCCCCCGGTTGCGCTCGTCGACGAGGTCCTCGGTCTCGACGTACCAGGACCCGGCGTCCTGGGCGAGGCGCGCGAGCGCACGCAGCTGCGTGCAGGCCTGCTTGCGCCGGCGCTCGTAGTCACCGATGGCCGCCTCGTAGGCCTGGGTGCCGGTCCAGCTCGGGAAGCCGAAGGTCTCGACCGCCTCGTTGTTGGCCTTGGCCGCCTTCTCTTCGAGGTAGTCGGCGATCGCCGTCAGTTGTCGACCCAGCCCCGCGATGCCCTCGCTGTCGATGGAGATGCGTTGTCCGCCCATGCCCCACACGCTAGGAAAAAACGCCGAGGGGCCCGTGGAGTTCTCCACAGGCCCCTCGGTGCGCCCTTCGAGATGGCCCTTCGAGACGGCTCGTTCCTCACCTCCTCAGGGACCGAGGTTCCTCGCCTCCTCAGGGACCGAGGTTCCTCGCCTCCTCAGGGACCGAGGTTCCTCGCCTCCTCAGGGACCGAAGATCACTTCGCGGCGGCGAAGCCCTGCTCGAGGTCGGCGACGATGTCCTCGATGCTCTCGAGACCGACCGCCAGACGGACGAGGCCGGGGGTGACGCCGGCGGCGAGCCGGTCCTCCTCCGGACCCTGCGAGTGGGTCGTCGAGGCCGGGTGGATGACGAGCGAGCGCACGTCACCGATGTTGGCCAGGTGGCTGTGCAGGGTGAGCCCCTCGACAAACTTCTTGCCTGCCTCGAGGCCGCCGGCGATCTCGAAGGAGATGACGGCACCGGCCCCCTTCGGCGTGTAGCGCTGCGCCTGCTCGAAGCTCGCCGAGCCCTCGATGGACGCCCAGTTGACCGCCTCGACCTGCGCGTGGCCGGAGAGGAAGTCGACGACCTTGCGGGTGTTGTCGAGGTGCCGCTCGATGCGCAGGCTGAGCGTCTCGATGCCCTGCCCGATGAGGAAGGCGTTGAAGGGCGAGATCGCCGGGCCGATGTCGCGCAGCAGCTGCACGCGTGCCTTGAGGATGAAGGACAGGTTGGCCCCGAGCGCGCCGTTGACGCCGAGGTCGGGGCCGAAGCGCAGCCCGTGGTAGCTCGGGTCGGGCTGGTTGTAGTTGGGGAACTTCTCCGGGTCGGCCGCGTAGTCGAAGGCCCCGCCGTCGACGATGACGCCGGCGATCGCGGTGCCGTGGCCGCCGAGGTACTTCGTCGCCGAGTGGACGACGACGTCCGCACCGTGCTCGAGGGGGCGCAGCACGTAAGGCGTGGCGATCGTGTTGTCGACGACGAGCGGCACCCCGGCCTCGTGGGCGACCTCGGCGATGCCGGCGATGTCGAGCACGACCGGCTTGGGGTTGCCGATCGTCTCGCCGAAGAAGGCCTTGGTGTTGGGCTTGACCGCCGCGCGCCACTGCTCGAGGTCGCTCGGGTCCTCGACGAAGGAGACCTCGATGCCGAACTTCGGCAGGGTGAACTTCAGCAGGTTGATCGTGCCGCCGTAGAGCGCGGCGCTGGCGACGATGTGGTCACCCGCCTCGGCGATGTTGACCAGGGCGAGGTGCGTCGCGGACATGCCCGACGCCGTGAGCAGCGCGCCGACGCCACCCTCGAGGGCGGCGATCTTCTGCTCCACCGCGTCCTGGGTGGGGTTCATGATGCGCGTGTAGATGTTGCCGAATTCCTTGAGCGCGAAGAGGTTCGCCGCCTGCTCGGTGTCCTTGAAGGCGTAGGAGGTCGTCGCGTGGATCGGCAGCGCCCGCGAACCAGTCGTCGGGTCGGGCGCCTGGCCGGCGTGGATCTGCTGGGTCTCGAAGCTCCAGATGGAGGGGTCGGACATGTCTGCTCCTTGAGTGCGCGCTTGACCGCGACGGACGTCGCGGACCAGGTCGTCTCCCGGGGCACCCCACCGCGGAGGAGGGTTGCCGGCCAGCGAGCCGGGGCTTCGCGCTGGCGCTCAAGACCTGCTGCGATGATAGGAAAAGGGCTGGCGCGCACCAGCCTCCGTCTCACCTAGCGGGCGCGCACCCGGTGGAGCCACCACAGCCCGACGAAGGGGAGGACGAGCGGCAGGTAGCCGTAGCCGGACCCGTAGTGGGACCAGACGGTCTTGTCGGGGAAGAGCTCGGGCCGCACGAAGGACAGGGTCCCGACGGTGACGACGCCGACGGCTTCGACGAGGATCGCGCCGGTGGCCACGCGGGCACCGGAGGGTCCCCCCTTCGCCAGGGCGATGGTCGCGACGACGTAGATGAGGGCGGCGCACGCCGACAGCACGTAGGCGAGCGGGGCCCGGTCGAAGTACTGGGTGATCTGCAGGATCGAGCGCCCGGTCGCGGCGAGCGCGAGCACTCCGTAGACGGCGACGACGACCCGGCCGGGCCCGGTGCCGGTGCTGACCTCAGGCGGGGCCACTGGTCTGCCAGATCTGGAGGATGCGGTAGGTCATGACCCCGACGGTGAAGGCACCGGCGATGACGACGCCCATGGCCCAGCGGGTCTTTTCCTTGAGGGCGATGAAGACGACGACCGGCGGGATGATCGGGAGGGTCAGGGCGTAGGCGAGCATCGTCGCGCCCTCCCCCGTCCCGGTGACGCGGCCGTGGACGACCGCCGTCGTCACGGCGAGCACGAGCAGACCCAGCTCGACGAGCGCCGCGACGAGCAGGAGCCCGTCGTCGACGGGGCGGTCGAGCGCGAGGTAGATCAGGGCCACGAGCCCGAGGGCGGCGACGGCGACCATCACGGCAGTGGTCAGGGGCACAAGCACCGGGCAAGGTTACCCACCCTCGTGGGTGGCACCATCACTGCCATGAGTCCCCAGCGCCCTGGTGCCCAGCAGCTCATCGACGCGGTCGTCGACCCGGACAGCTTCGTCACGTGGGACGAGCCGATCGACACCTCCGGCCTCGACGACACCTACCGGTCGGCGATGGCGGCCGCGGCCGAGCGCGCCGGCACCGACGAGTCGATCCTCACCGGACGGGCCCGGATCCAGGGTCACGACGTCGCCCTCATCGTCGGCGAGTTCCGCTTCCTCGGCGGGTCGATCGGACGGGCGGCCGCGGGCCGGATCGTCTCGGCGGTCCGGCGTGCGACGACCGAGCGGCTGCCGCTCATCGCGGCGACCGCCAGCGGTGGTACGCGGATGCAGGAGGGCACCCCGGCCTTCATGACGATGGTCGACATCTCGGCCGCGGTCGTGGCGCACAAGGCGGCCGGCCTGCCCTACCTCGCCTACCTGCGGCACCCGACGACCGGCGGCGTCTTCGCCTCGTGGGGGTCGCTGGCGCACATGACGATCGCCGAGCCCGGGGCGCTCATCGGCTTCCTCGGCCCGGTCGTCTACGAGACGGTCAACGGCGTCCCCTTCCCGGAGGGCGTCCAAGTCGCCGAAAACCTCGTCGACAAGGGCATCGTCGACGCCGTCGTCCCGCTCGAGGAGCTGGCCGGCATCGCGGCGCGCGCCCTGACGATGCTGTCGGCGACGACCCATCGGCACGCCGACCCGACCGAGCACCCGGCGTGGCGGATCGCTCCCTTCGTCTCGCGGCCGGAGCCGGACGAGGAGGAGGTCGCCGCGGTCTGGGGGGCCATCGAGACGACCCGAAGGGGGGACCGCCCCGGTGTGCGGGAGCTGCTGCGGCACGCCGCCGACGACGTCATCCCGCTCAACGGCACGGGCTACGGCGAGTCGGACAAGGGGGTCATGCTCGCCCTGGCCTCCTTCGGCTCGCGGCCGTGCGTGCTCGTCGGCCAGGACCGCCGCTACCAGGTCGCCGAGTCGATGGGACCGGCCGCGCTGCGTGAGGCACGTCGCGGCATGCGGATGGCCCGCGAGCTCGGCCTGCCCCTCGTGACGGTCATCGACACCCCCGGCGCCGACCTCTCCCCCCGGGCGGAGGAGGGCGCGCTCGCCGGGGAGATCGCCCGGTGCATCGCCGACATGACGGCGCTCGACGTACCGAGCGTGTCCGTGCTCCTCGGCGAGGGCACCGGCGGGGGCGCGCTGGCGCTGCTGCCCGCGCAGCGGGTCGTCGCCGCCGGCAATGCCTGGCTGTCGCCGCTGCCGCCGGAGGGGGCGAGTGCCATCGTCTTCAAGGACACCGAGCACGCCGCTCTGCTCGCCGCCCGCCAGCGGGTCGGCGCCCGACACATGCGCGAGGACGGGCTCGTCGACGTCATCGTCGAGGAGTCCCCCGCGGCCCACGAGGACCCGGAGGGCTTCGCCCGGGCGATCGGCGCGGAGGTGGTCGCCCAGGTCGACGAACTGCTCGCTCGGTCCGCGAACGAGTGAGGCGGGGGTCGGGCGGTCAGCCGGCGATCGCCAGCCCGTCCCACACCGGCATCTCGACGACGGCGCGATCGGTCGCCAGGTAGGTCGCGAGCAGTGGCACGTCGAGCTCGCGGCAGGAGGCGATCGCCGCCTCGTGCCAGGCCCGTGCCTCGTCGTCGGGCTCGAGGCCGTGGGGCCGGCCGATCGCGACGACGAGGCCGCCGAGACGCTCGACGAGGCCACCGACGACGAGGTCGAAGGGGCGGCGCCGCTCGCTCGGTGGCAGGTCGGTACCGCCGAGCTCGCCGATCGTGATCGGCTGGATCATGCGGCAGGTCTCGTCGCACAGCACGATCGTCAGCGAGCCACTCTCGCGGTCGCTCTCGCGCACGACGAGATCGACGACGTCGCGGGCGATCGTCGGGTCGGTCAGGGGTCGGGTGGGCCAGTCACGGGGCAGGTCGTCGAAGCTCATGCCCTGCAGTGTGGCCGGGTCGGCGCAGCCCGCCGCGAGGTTTTCCACAGCGGCCCGGCGCAGTCGACGCGGTGGGTAGTGTGAGCCACGGCACGGCGCCCCACCACCCGCGTCGAGCCGTCCGTGCCCCACCCACGAGCACCCCAGGAGAGCCACCCGTGGCACTGAGCGTCTTCGACCTGTTTTCGATCGGCATCGGCCCGTCGAGCTCCCACACCGTCGGCCCGATGCGGGCCGCCGTGATGTTCGTCGAGGGTCTGCGTGACGAAGGGGTCCTGCCGCAGGTGCGTCGGGTCAAGGCCGAGCTCTTCGGTTCGCTCGGAGCGACCGGTCACGGGCACGGCTCCAACACCGCGGTCCTGCTCGGCCTGTCCGGTGAGCGCCCGGAGGTCTGCGACCCCCGCTCGGTGGCCGGTCGGCTGCAGCAGATCCGCTCCTCGCACCGGGTGAGCCTGCTCGGCGAGCACGAGATCGACTTCCATGAGGACGACGACCTCGTGCTGCACCGGCGCAAGGCGCTGCCCCTGCACCCCAACGGCATGACCTTCACGGCGTGGGGCGACGCGCAGGAGCCGATCAGCGCGCACACCTACTACTCCGTCGGCGGCGGCTTCGTCGTCGGCGAGGACGCCTCGGGCTCGACGAAGATCGTCGCCGACACGACGCCCGTCGCCCACCCCTTCACCACCGGCGACCAGCTGCTCGCCATCTGCCGGGAGACCGGCCTGTCGATCGCCCAGGTCATGCTCGACAACGAGCTGTCGTGGCGCACCGAGGACGAGGTGCGCCAGGAGCTGCTGCACATCTGGTCGGTCATGCAGGAGTGCATCGACAACGGCACCCGCACCGAAGGGGTCCTGCCCGGCGGCCTCAAGGTGCGCCGGCGCGCGCCCCAGCTCCACCAGCGGCTGCGGGCCGAGGGCAGCAGCAGCGACCCGCTGCGCGGCATGGACTGGCTGTGCCTCTACGCCCTGGCCGTCAACGAGGAAAATGCCGCTGGCGGCCGGGTCGTCACCGCACCGACCAACGGAGCGGCCGGCATCATCCCGGCCGTGCTGCGCTACTACGTCGACTTCGTGCCGGGCGCGGACGAGGACGGCATCTGCCGCTTCCTGCTCACCGCGGCGGCGATCGGCGTCATCTACAAGGAAAATGCCTCGATCTCGGGCGCCGAGGTCGGCTGCCAGGGCGAGGTCGGCTCGGCCTGCTCGATGGCGGCCGGCGCGATGGCCGCGGTGCTTGGCGGCTCCCCCGCCCAGGTCGAAAATGCCGCGGAGATCGGCATGGAGCACAACCTCGGCCTGACCTGCGACCCCGTGGGCGGGCTCGTGCAGATCCCGTGCATCGAGCGCAATGCCGTCGCCTCGGTCAAGGCGATCACCGCGGCCCGCACCGCGCTGCGCGGCGACGGCTCGCACGTCGTCTCGCTCGACAAGGTCGTCAAGACGATGCGCGAGACCGGTCGGGACATGAAGGTCAAGTACAAGGAGACCGCTCGCGGCGGTCTGGCCGTCAACGTCATCGAGTGCTGAGGCCTCCCCCTTCGACACGACGAAGGCGCCGCCCCCATCGGGAGCGGCGCCTTCGTGCGTGCGGCGGGGGACCTTACTTCTTCTTGATCTCCCAGTCACCCGCGGCCTGGACGACGATGTACTTCGTGCCCTCCTGGACCGTGGTGGTGCCGTCGTAGCTGTCGTACTCGCTGATCAGGCGGTCCGGGTAGTCGGAGGCACCGACGGCCTCGACCTTGATGTTGCCGATGAAGGAGTCCTTCGGCTGCGTGTACTTGACCGCGATGTCGGACTTCTTGCCGTCCCACTTGAAGACCTTGGAGCCGTCACCCTTCTCGGTCGAGCCGAAGGTCGGGGCCTTGTCGATCTTCGTGAACTTCACGGTCCACGAGCCCTTGGTGTCCATCTCGATCTTCGTCGTGCTCGTGTTGTAGCCGGTGAGGTTGTACGCCACCGTGCCCTTGGCCGCGTCGCTCGACGTGAGGATGTACTCGGAGTTCTTGTCGTTGAAGTCCAGGCCCTTGATGCTCAGGCTGTCGTACTTCTGACCGTCGTAGGTGAACTCCATGAGGCCGGCGCCGTCGCCACCGGGGACGTTGACGACGCTGTGGCCGCTGCCCTTGTAGGTGGTGCCCCACTTGGCGGCACGGCCCTTGGTCACGCTGGAGACCGGGCCGGAGTCGCTCGAGGACGAGTCCGTCGGGCTCGAGTCGGTCGTGGACGAGTCGCTCGACGAGGAGTCGGTCGGCGTCGAGTCCGTGGACGAGGAGTCCGTCGGGGTCGAGTCGGTCGGCTGGGAGGTCGTCGACGGCTGCGCGGTGGGCTCGTCGTCGCTACCACCGATGAGCTTGAGGCCGAGGAAGCCCAGGACGAGCAGGAGGATCAGGCCGAGGACACCGAGACCGGCGATCAGCGGCACCTTGCTCTTGGAGCCCGGCGCACCGCCCTGGCCGTACTGCTGCTGGCCGTAGCCCTGCTGCTGGCCATAGGCGGAGGACTGGTCGTACCCGCCCTGCTGGCCGTAGCCCTGCTGCTGGCCATAGGCGGAGGGCTGGTCGTACCCGCCCTGCTGGCCGTAGCCGCTCTGGTCCTGACCGTAGGAGGACTGGCCGTAGCCCTGGTCCTGACCGTAGGAGGAGGCACCGTAGCCGCCGGCGGCACCCGCGGCGGCACCGTAGCTGGTGCTGTCGGTGGAGATCGCCTCGGTCTCGGAGGACCGGTCGGCGTTGGGACGCACACGCGTGGCCTCGTCGACCTCGCTCGTGGACCCGACGGTGTCCTGACGCGTCCCCGTGCCCGAGGAGTCGGGACCCGGCTGGTCGGCAGCGAAGCCGTCGGGCGTCGCCTGACGGTGCTCGGTCCAGCCATTGCCGTCCCAGTAACGAATCTGCCCCTGATTGTCAGGGTCCTGATACCAACCGGCAGCCCAGTTGCTCATCGCAGGCCCTCTCCGTATCTCTCGTATGCGATCTCTGTGTGCGAGCCCAGCGTACCTGCGCTCAACCCTGTGGACATGGGGAGAACTCCCCAGTTGTTGCTCTTCGGACTCAGGACTGGTACCCGTTGCGGCGATTGAGCTCCACCGCGCCCTGGTACGCGTGGTACATGCCCCAGCCCCAGGCGACCACCATGAGCGGCAGCCCGATGAAGCCGATGAGGATCCAGCCGAGGCAGATGACCAGAACGAGCCCGAAGATGTAGAGGCCGAGGAACCCCACGCCTGCGCCGACGTCACCGTTGACCATCGACCCGACGCCGGGGATGAAGAGGGACAGGATCAGCGAGATCGCCGGGTCCTTGCGGGGCGCGGGCATCGCGCCGGCCGGGCCGACGTGCGGCGGCTGGGGGTAGGGCTGCTGCGAGTAGGACTGCTGGCCGAAGGGGGCCTGCCCCGCACCGGGAGGAGGTGCCTGCCCGTGGGTGGGTGCGGTGTAGGGCACCACCTGACTGCTCGGCGGGGGCGGCGGGCTGGCCGGGGTCGCGGCACCGGTCGTCGGCGACGCAGACGCGGAGGTGGGCGACGGTGTCGACGTCGGCGGCGGCGCAGACGTCGAGTGCGTCCACCGGGTGCCGTCCCAGTAGCGTCGCTCGCCGTCGTGCTCGTACCAGCCCGGCGCGTGTTCGGTCATGATGCCCCCTGTGTCTCGCCGGAGATGCTACCTGCGTCGGCGAGCGCCCGAGCCACCTCCTCGCCCGCGAGCCGGATCACATCGAGGTCCCCGACGACGACGAGTCGGTCGGTCGCGCGCGACAGCCCGACGTAGAGGCGCTCGCGAAAACGCTCGCGGGTCCCCGACTCGTTGATGCACAGCACGACGGCGCGACGTTCCATCCCCTTCGCCCCGAGCACGTGCCCGTAGAAGACGTCGTCGTTGTCCCAGAAGGTGTCCCAGTACCCGCGCTGCCCGTACTCCTCCTGCCGCTCCGCCTGCACGGGGTGTCGTGCGCCGGTGGTGAGCAGGGCGACGTGCTGGGGGTCCCACCCTTCGTCGAGCAGGACGTCGACCTGGTCGTCGGCGAGGGTCAGGGCCTCCCGCGACGTGGCGTGGACGAGCTCCACCTGCGGGCCGTCACCGCCCTCGAGGCGCATCCGCAGCGGCGCCAGCGGTCGGAAGGCGGCGGCGATCTGCTTGGTGTTGCGCAGGTTGTGGTCGAGGACGAGCGGCACGAGCGGGACCGGAGGCCGGCCGAAGCGGTTGAAGAGGCGCTGGTTTTCGTCGGAGTAGAGGAAGAGCCCGCCGTCGCTCTCGTCGGTGAGCGCACCGATGATCGGCCGCCACCACGACTCGGCGAAGTCCTGCGCCTCGTCGACGACGAAGCTGTCGTACCGCTCCCCCGGCGGCAGCTCGGCGGCCCGGCCGGCCATGAGTCGGGGGAAGGTCTCCTCCCAGTAGTTCGGGTCGTCGCGGGTCCCGGAGGGCACGCCCCAGAGGTTGCCGAGCTCTTCGAAGGTGCCGACGAAGGAGGGCCGCTGGCGGCGGGGCCAGGTCGCGACCTCGCGCTTGAAGTACGTCGCGAGGCCGATGGAGTAGCACAGGAGGGCGACCCGTTCGGGTGTGCGGCCTCGCTGACCTGCGGACAGCTGCTTGGCCTGGGTGAGGGCGAGCACGGTCTTGCCGCTGCCGGCGCCGCCGCGGATCTCGATGCGGCGCAGCAGGCGGGTGACGTCGAGGACGAGGGACTGCTCCTGGGTGAGGTGGTCGGCCCGCGCCTGGCGTTCGTCGGCCTCGTCGACGACCGTCGGGGCAACGCCCCTGCCCCGCGCGGTGAGGATGTCGACGATCACCTCGCAGTCGTCGAGGCTCGGCACGGCGGTGTGGGTCTCGAAGCCGAGCGGGATGTCGGCGAGGCGCTCGGCGAGGGTCGCCATGTCGCCACGGTCGTGGATCATCCAGCGCGGGCAGTCCGGCAGGTCGAAGTCCAGCCCGAGGCTGACGAAGGGGGTGACGACGGCGTGGGCGAAGCGGATCCGACGTCGGGACGAGTCGGCCCAGCGGGGGTCGGTCTCGACGTACTGGCGGATGGCGTACTTCGTGTCCCGGACCTGCCCGACCGGGTCGATGGGTTGTCGTGCGCCGCGGCGCTTGATCGTCCACTGGCCGTCGTCGATGCGGGTCCCGTTGCCCTTGACCTCCACGACGACGACACCGACGTCGGGCATGACGACGACGAGGTCGGCCTCGTGGTCCTTGGTGAGGTCGGTGAGGCGGTAGTTGGCGAGGAGCACGTCCTGGGGACGAAGGGAGTCGCGCAGCCCCTCCCACACGTGCCGCTCGGAGTCCGTCGTGAAGGGCGGGTCTTCGGGGATCAGCCGTGGCATGGGGCCAACGTAGCGTCGTGCCGAGTCAAGGTGGGTTGGCTCGGGCTCGTGACCGATCTCGTCTCTCTCAGAAGGGCACCGGGCCGCACTCCACCGCTGGCGCCACCAGCTCCTCCCCTCCCCCCTTCGCCCCCTCCACGGGGGGCAAAGCCGGTGCAACGACGAGCTGACCCCCGTCATCAGGGCCGAGCGTCGGCTCACCGGCCGCCCATGCGCTGACGTGCACCTCCCCTTCGTCGAGGGAATGCACCCAGTGGGCGGGGAAGGTGCTGGCGGGCACCCCCGCCGGGCTCGTCCACTCGGCCCGGCCGTCCTCGTGGAGGGTGTGGGTCCAGCGCGGTGAGTGCTTGACCCGGTGGTGGTGCCGGCAGAGCCCGGAGAGGTTGGCGGGGCTGGTGGCCCCCTGCGGGTACGGGAGGGCGTGGTCGAGGTCGGCCGCCTGCTCGGCGCCGCGGGCGACGCGGCGGGTGCAGCCCCACATGCGACAGGTGCCGTCGCGGGTGGTGACGAAGTCACGCATCGCGCGTGGCACGACGTAGCGGGGGTCGGAGGTCTCGACGAGGACGCCGGTGCGGGCGTCGACGAGCGCCCGGGAGACGGTGGTGTCGAGGTGCGTGGTGAGCGCGGCGACGACGTCGGCGGGGATGAAGCCGACCCCCGGGATGTCGCAGCCGCTGACCCACGTGCGCTGGCCGTCGGGGCCGGGACCGGCGGCCACCTGCGCGGTGATCGCGTTGCCGGCCCACTCCTCCGGTACGACGTCCACGGCGTCAGGTCCTTCGCCGGTGACGAAGCGCCCTTCGACGGCGGTCGGTCCGTGGAGGGCGTGGGCGGCGTCACCGGCAGCCGGTCGACCTTCGCCCCCTGCGTAGGGGGCGAACGAGAGCCGCGACGCGGCCGAGGTGATGATCGGCAGCCCGAGGCGAACGTGCGGGGTGACCTCGACGCCACGCAGGGCGAGATCGGCCAGGCCCTGGGCCCGGGACGCACCGGCGGCGAGGGTGGGGTCGGCCTGGCGCAGCTGCTTGGCGACCGCGTCGATCGCCTCCTTGAGCGCGAGTGCGGTCTCGGCAGGGAGGGTGGCGTGCAGGTCGGTGCAACCGACGGGGCCTTCGCTGAAGGCGACGTACAGTGCATTGCGCCGGTTGCGCCGGGCACGGTCGGCGAGGAGCTCCGGCTCGACCCGCTGGAGGATGCGGCGAGTCGCCTTGCGCAGCTCCCGCTCGTCGAGGCCCGTGGCGCGGGTGCTGCCGGGCCGGCCACGAAGGGGGTCGAGCAGGTGGTCCACGACCGCTGCCACCGCGTCGGGGCCCGCCTCGCGGGTCTCCTTGGCGACGACCTCGAGGGACCGCTCCCGCATGCGCCCATCCGCCACCAGGTCGGCGAGGCGCCGCAGGTCGGTGATGGCGCGTGCCGACAGGTCGCACCGTCGCCCCGCCTCCCCCGCACCTGCCCCGAGGGCGAGACCGAGCGCGTCGACGGCGAACTCGGCGACCTCTCCCTCCGGCAGGCGGACCGGGCGGTAGACGTGGTCCTCGCCGACCTCTTCACCGAACCGCGATGCGTGGCCCAGCAAGGTCAGCTCGAGCGCGTCGGCTGCCCGTCTGAGGCGCTCGGTCGCCTGGAGCATCCGCGTCAGCGTCTGCTCGTCGGCCCTGCCCGCCTGCGCCCCCGCGCGCTCACGGATCTGCCCCAGTCCCCGGAAGGACTCCTCCACTTTGGCCAGCTCGTCTTCGAACATGTGTCCATGGTCGCAGCGGCCACCGACAACCCCGGGCTAGGCCGTGGGCGGCACTTGCCCCTTGACCTCGTTCCGCGACGGCAGGGCCCGGTAGGACTCCGGTCGTAGGTCGCAGCTCGCACGCAGGTCCCCACGAAGGGAGTAGAAGCGCACCGACTCCGGCCGGAAGTCGTGGAGTCGGTAGAGGTGGTAGGACTCCGCCTCTGAGACGCTCACGTCGACCTCGTTGCGGGTGATGACCATCGGCCAATGCACTCCCTGGGTCGTCGTCTTGACCTCGATCAGCTTGTCAGCCCCGCTGGGCTCGAAGGACCGGATGTCGAACCCGAGGCCGTCACCGACGGTCTGGCTGACGTGCTCGACCCGCGCCGCCAGGGTGTGCTCGCCCATCCGGGTGAGCAGCTGCCGTTCCCGCTCCAGGACCGCTCGTTCACCGGCAGCACCCAACGCACGATTCATCGCCTCCAGCTCCACGAAGTCCCATCAACCCACGTGTTGCCCCGGCCCAGCTCTGAAGACATCCAGGCCGAGGGAGGGAGCCTCCCCTTCGACCCAGGCAGCCGATCCGCTCACGTCCGGCATGGCGCGGGTGATCTTGTCGAAGGCGAGGTTCGTGAGCTCCGGCCGACGCAAGATCTCCTCCCGGACTGCATCCCGCAGAGAAGCCTGGATGTTGGGGTAGGGCTTGTACCCGTTGACGAAGGGGAAGCTCATCTCTCGCAGGACCGCGCTGACATTCATGAACTTGTACTCGATCGATCCTCGACCGCGATCCATGACGTCTTGGAGCTGGCGGTTCACCTGCGCCTTGACGAACCTCTCGTCCTGAAGCTCTGAACGGAGCATGTCGAAGTACGCGCTGACGAGGATTCCGTTCTCCTCGTCCGTCCAGTCGCCCGACTCAGCCACGCACCCTCCTGCCCTGTGAGAGCACCATAGAGACCCTCCGCCAGCAGGTCAGCTAGGAGACACGGAAGGACTCATACGCGATCTCGAGCAGCAACGGGTCGGGGTGCTCAGCCCGCCGAGCAGGAAGCACCATGAGCTGCTCGTTGTGTCGCTCCTTCAGTCCGTGCTGAAGCATCGGTCCGTCGATTTCCTCGAGCAAATCACGCCGGATCTGGACGACGTGGTCTGGGCGGATGCCCAAAATGCCGGAGTCGAAGGCGGCATGGTGAATCTTGCACAGCGCGAGCCCGTTTCGCACAGAGGCAACTCCGAGCTCGTGACCGTCCTCGACGATGTGCGCAGCGTCCAACAGGTCGCCATGCCTGAGTGCGCACACCGCGCACCGGGTCTCGTAAGCCCGCATCACCGTTGACCTGAAGACCCGTTGGTGAACCCTCTGGTTGCGCTCGGCCCGGATGTATCGTCGTACGTGCTCGTCCACCTCGGACAAGGACTCCCGCTGGCTCTCGTCGATGGCTACGACGAACTGGTGCTGAGCCGGCTCTTCGGCCTCGATGTAGACGGGGTAGATGGGCTTGTAGTCTCCCGGCCCAACCCCGAAGAACCAGATCAGAGGCAACGAGGCATTCATGGCGGCCCGTAGCGCCCTGTTCTCCGGGTGCAGGGCGTCTGTGCCTCGCCATTTGTAACGGAGGCGACCGTCCGCCCCAACCGCATCCTCGTAGGGCCGATGGGCCCCCTCGGCGCGGTAGACCGTGCGTATCGACAGGGCCGCTTGCGCGTCGGCCGGCTTCCGGATCCCGCGCTGAGCGTCAAGCAACGGAATTCTGACTCCCTCGAACTGGAACTCCCGCAGTGCCTCAGAGCGAAGCCAGTCGCGCTCTGCCGACGTCGCACGGTCGAGCCACCCCATCGCGGCTGACCGAAACTCACGCTCGAAGTGCAGGTCTCAGCCCATGGGTCCGAGCTTGCCAGCTCGGGCACGCCGAAGGGGGCCAACCGGACTCGCCGGTTGGCCCCCCTTCGTCAACTACTGCAGATCAGCTGCAGCCGCTGGTCGAGCCGCAGCCCTCGCAGACGTAGCAGGAGCCGGCGGGACGCATCTTGGTGCCGCAGGTCATGCACATCGGGGCGTCGGCGGTCTTGCCCTGGAACTTCTCGAGCAGCTCGGCCGAGGAGTGGACCGTGGCGTCGACCTCGCGGGCCGAGGCGGCGCCGGCACCGGACTGGACGGTGACGTCGGCCTCCTCGTCCTTGGCCGGCGAAGCCTTGGCCTCCTTCGCCTCGGTGGTGGGCACGCCCTGCGAGTAGCTGTCGTCGTCGTAGCTCTCGTCGTCGTCCGAGGTGGTGGCCTCGTACGAGCCGGTCTCGAGCTGACGCGCACGCTCCTCGGCAGTGTGGATGCCCATGAACGACCGCGTGTCGAAGTCCAGGTAGTCCAGCGCCAAGCGACGGAAGACGTAGTCCATGATCGACTGCGCCATCCGCACGTCCGGGTCGTCCGTCATGCCGGCCGGCTCGAAGCGCAGGTTGGTGAACTTCTCGACGTAGGTCTCCAGCGGCACACCGTGCTGCAGGGCGATCGAGATCGCGATGGAGAAGGCGTCCATCAGACCGGCCAAGGTCGAGCCCTGCTTGCCGAACTTCAGGAAGATCTCGCCGAGCTCGCCGTCCTCGTAGGTGCCGGCGGTCAGGTAACCCTCGGCCCCACCGACGGCGAAGCTCGTCGTCTGCGAGGTGCGGCGCTTGGGCAGGCGGCGACGCAGCGGGCGGTACTCGACGACCTTCTCCGTCTCGGCAGCAGCGGCCTCGGCACCAGCCTTGGCGTCCTTGGCGGTGGACCCACCGTCGGACAGCGGCTGGCCGACCTTGCAGTTGTCGCGGTAGACCGCGAGCGCCTTGAGGCCGAGCTTCCAGCCCTGCATGTAGACGTCCTCGATCTCCTCGACCGTGGCGCTCTCGGGCAGGTTGACCGTCTTGGAGATCGCACCGGAGAGGAAGGGCTGCACCGCAGCCATCATCCGCACGTGGCCCATCGGGGCGATGGCCCGCGCGCCCATGGCGGTGTCGAAGATCTCGTAGTGCTCCGGCTTCAGGCCCGGGGCGTCGATGACGTGACCCTTGTCGGCGATGTACTCGACGATCGCCTCGATGGTCTCCTCGGCGTAGCCGAGCTTCTTCAGCGCGCGCGGGATCGTCAGGTTGACGATCTGCATCGAGCCGCCACCGACGAGCTTCTTGAACTTCACGAGCGAGAAGTCCGGCTCGATGCCGGTGGTGTCGCAGTCCATCATGAAGCCGATGGTCCCGGTGGGGGCGAGCACCGACGCCTGGGCGTTGCGGTAGCCGTTCTTCTCACCGGTCTTGACGACCGCGTCCCACGCCTTGGTGGCGTAGGCGTGGATGTCCTTGTCCATCGTGTGCATCGTGCGGATCTGGTCGTTGGCCGCCTGGTGCTTGCGCATGACGCGCTTGTGGGCGTCCGCGTTGCGGGCGTAGCCGTTGTACGAGCCGACGATGCCGGCCAGCTCCGCCGAACGCTTGTAGGACGCACCCGTGAGCAGCGAGGTGATCGCCGCGGCGAGCGCCCGGCCACCGTCGGAGTCGTAGCCGTGACCGGTCGCCATGAGCAGCGCGCCGAGGTTGGCGTAGCCGATGCCCAGCTGGCGGTAGTCGCGGGTGGTCTGGCCGATCGACTCCGTCGGGAAGTCCGCGAAGCAGATCGAGATGTCCATCGCGGTGATGACCAGCTCGGCGACCGCCTGGAAGCGCGCGGCGTCGAAGGTGTCGTCGTCCCCCAGGAACTTCAGCAGGTTGAGCGAGGCCAGGTTGCAGGAGGAGTTGTCCAGGGACATGTACTCGCTGCACGGGTTGGAGGCGGTGATGCGGCCGGTCTCGGGGTTGGTGTGCCAGTCGTTGATCGTGCCGTCGTACTGGATGCCCGGGTCGGCGCACTCCCACGCGGCCTTGGCGATCTTGCCCATGAGCTCACGGGCGTCGACGGTCTCGATGACCGAACCGTCCTTGCGGGAGGTCAGGCCGAAGTCGGTGCCCTCGTCGACCGCGCGCATGAACTCGTCCGTCACGCGCACGGAGTTGTTGGCGTTCTGGTACTGCACCGAGGTGATGTCGGCGCCACCGAGGTCCATGTCGAAGCCGGCGTCACGCAGCGCGCGGATCTTGTCCTCCTCGCGCGCCTTGGTCTCGACGAACTCCTCGATGTCCGGGTGGTCGACGTCCAGGACGACCATCTTCGCCGCGCGGCGCGTCGCGCCACCGGACTTGATGGTGCCCGCGGAGGCGTCGGCACCGCGCATGAAGGAGACCGGGCCGGAGGCGGTGCCACCGGAGGAGAGCAGCTCCTTGGAGGAGCGGATGCGGGAGAGGTTCAGACCGGCGCCGGAGCCGCCCTTGAAGATGAAGCCCTCCTCCTTGTACCAGTTGAGGATCGAGTCCATCGAGTCATCGACCGAGAGGATGAAGCAGGCGCTGACCTGCTGCGGGCTCAGCGTGCCGACGTTGAACCACACGGGCGAGTTGAAGCTGAAGATCTGGTGCAGCAGCGCGTAGGTCAGCTCGTGCTCGAAGATCTCGGCGTCAGCGTCCGTCGCGAAGTAGCCGTGCTCCTTGCCCGCCTTGACGTAGGTGAGGACGACCCGGTCGATGAGCTGCTTGAGACCCGACTCGCGCTGCGGCGAACCGACCGCACCACGGAAGTACTTCGTCGTGACGATCGTGGAGGCGTTGACCGACCAGAAGTCGGGGAACTCGACGCCGCGCTGCTCGAAGATCGTCTCGCCGGTCTTCCAGTTCTGCTGGACGACGTCGCGCTTCTCCCACACGACCTCGTCGTAGGGGTGGACACCCTCCGTGGTGTGGATGCGGGTGATCGTCAGGCCCTTGGTGCGGGACCCGCGACGGGCGCTGGACTTGCCGGCGGTCTCGGTCATGCTGCTCTCTCCTCGGTCCGTGTGGTGGCGGTCTGCTTCAGCTGTGCTGCGGTCGTTCTTCAAAGGTGTCACCGGGTACCGACAGCCCAACGGCGTGCCGGCCCCGGGGGTCTAGGGGGTGGTGACGGCGGCGTGCTCCTCGCGGAGCGTGGCGATCGCCGACTCGAAGTCCTCGAGCGAGTCGAAGGACTGGTAGACGGAGGCGAAGCGCAGGTACGCCACCTCGTCGAGATCACGCAGCGGCGGCAGGATCGCCATGCCCACCTCGTGGGCGTCGATCTCCGCGCTGCCCTGGGAGCGGATGCTCTCCTCGACCCGCTGGGCCAGGAGGGCGAGCTGGTCCTCGGTGACCGGTCGGCCCTGGCAGGCCTTGCGGACGCCGGCGAGCACCTTGGCCCGGCTGAAGGGCTCGGCGGCACCGGACCGCTTCGTCACCGTGAGGCTGGCGCTCTCGAGGGTCGTGAAGCGGCGGCTGCACTCCGGGCACTGGCGACGACGCCGGATGGCGCTGCCGTCATCGGTCGTCCGGCTGTCGATGACCCGGGAGTCGGTGTGCCGGCAGAACGGGCAGTGCACGGTGATCTCCCTTCGCTGGACGTGCGATGTGGTGCTGCTTGTGGATGGTGCGGTGGACGAAACTGGGGACGAACCCCGCTCGCCTGTGGAGAAACGGTCTCCGCCTGTGCACTATATGTGGACGAATGACAACCGTGTAACCACTAGATGTAGTGACCATTAGACGCCTCCGGCGGACGTGACGCAAGTCCCCCGGAAAAACAGTCGATGAACGGCACATCGGCCGCCCCCACGGTGCGTGGAGACGGCCGATGGCCTACCCGGGCCGGGTCGAGTGGCTCGGGGGATGGTGGTGACGAAGGGGGTCAGTGCCCCGGGATCGTCAGGGTCTGCCCGGCGTGGACGTGCGTGGTCGAGAGGTTGTTGGCGACCTGGATGCGAGTCACCGCCTCCGCGGTGGGGAGACCGGCGAGCTCGGTCGTGGCGATCTCGCTGAGCGTCTGCCCCGGCTCGACGGTGACCTCCTGCGTCGCCGCTGGCGTGCCACCGAAGGCGAGGCTCGCGCCCGCGACGCTCGCCACGGCGACCGTCGTCAGGGTGATCACCAGGCGGCCGCGACGGGTCAGGCGGGTGCGCGAGGCCGGGCGCTCGACGACGGCGTCACCGGTCGGCACGGAGATGAGGTGGCGCGTGCGTGCCGGCGCGTCGATGCAAATCGGGGTGGCAGTGAGAGCAGTCATGCGGTCCTCCTCGTGGCGATTCCGTCGAACCGGTGTTCGATAGAACGTCTGTACGATGTCTAGCACGGGTGTTCGAAGAAAATCAACAACACGCTCGAACACGTGTTTGAAATGCTTGTTCGATCGGCCTAGGGTCGATCTCACCGAGAAGTTGACCAGCGACCACCGACAACGGAAGGCCGCGAGCTCGGGACCGGACACGGACGAAGGGGTCGAGACCATGAGCGGCAAGGGCAAGGACAACATCCACCAGTTGCCCGAGCGGGACACCGGCGACGGGCTGACCGCCCGGCAGCGCAAGGTGCTCGAGGTGATCCGCAATGCCGTCGCCAGCCGGGGCTACCCGCCGAGCCTGCGCGAGATCGGCGAGCTCGTCGGCCTGACGAGCCCGAGCTCGGTGGCCCACCAGCTCTCCTCCCTCGAGCGCAAGGGCTACCTGCGTCGCGACCCCAACCGGCCCCGCGCCATCGAGGTCATCTCCCCCGACGACTCCACCCCCGCGGTCACGGCCGAGGTCACCGACCTCACCGACGGCATGCGCGGCGGCGCGAGCACCCACGACGAGGTCGTCGACCCGACCGGCTCCGGCGACGAGCGCCCCGAGGCGAGCTACGTGCCCGTGCTCGGTCAGATCGCCGCCGGTGTGCCGATCACCGCGGAGGAGGTCGTCGACGACGTCTTCCCGCTGCCCAAGCAGATCGTCGGCGAAGGCTCGCTCTTCCTGCTCAAGGTCGTCGGCGACTCGATGATCGACGCGGCCATCTGCGACGGCGACTGGGTCGTCGTGCGCCAGCAGCCCAATGCAGACAACGGCGACATCGTCGCGGCCATGCTCGACAACGAGGCGACCGTCAAGACCTTCAAGCGGACCGACGGCAACGTCTGGCTGCTCCCCCACAACCCGGCCTTCGACCCGATCGACGGCAACCACGCGACGATCCTCGGCAAGGTCACCGCCGTGCTGCGCCGCCTCTGACCGCGAGGTCCTCGACGGCGCCGACCAGGTGCCGGAGCGACGGCGCGAGCTCGCCATCCACCCGGTGGTCGACGAGGTCGTCGCCGCGGGTGGGGCCCCGGGTGATGAGCAAGACGGGAATCCCCCGCTTCGCCGCGTGACGCACGAAGCGCAGGCCCGACATCACCTGCAGCGAGCTGCCGAGCACGAGCAGGCTCGGCGCCGCGTCGACGAGGTCGTAGCAGTGCTGGACCAGCGGCTTGGCCACGGACCCACCGAAGAAGACGACGTCCGGCTTCAGCGTGTCGTCCCCGCACACAAGGCAGCGCGGTGCGACGAAGCGTTCGACGTCGACGCTCTCCAGGCGCACGTCACCATCGGGCCTGATCTCGTCGCTGTCGACGTCGAAGCCGGGGTTGTCCCGGGACATCCGCGCATCGAGAGTGCGCCGGTCCTCGCGCGCCTCGCAGGTGAGGCAGACGACCTCGACGAGGCTGCCGTGCAGCTCGACCACGTCTCGCGTCCCGGCTGCTTGGTGGAGACCGTCGACGTTTTGCGTGATGACCGGGCCGACCGCACCGAGATCCTGCAACCGCGTGACGAGGTGGTGCGCCGCGTTGGGCCGCGCGGCGTGAAATCGGCGCCACCCGACGTAGCTGCGCGCCCAGTACCGCTGGCGCGCTTGGCTGCTGCCGACGAACTCCCCGTAGTGCATCGGGGTCACTCGTCGGGTGCCGTCCGGTCCCCGGTAGTCGGGTATCCCCGAGTCCGTCGACATGCCCGCGCCCGTCAGCACGAGGGCGGGGCCGACGGACAGAGCCGCCGCGATGGCGTCGATCACCCGACCAGTATGGGCGGCCGCTCCGGGCCGACCTACGATGGGCCCCATGATCGACGCCGCAGGGCTGCGCGTGATGCGGGCCATCGCCGAGGAGGGCAGCTTCACCGCTGCCGCGCTCGCGCTCGGGTACTCCCAGCCCGCCGTCTCCCAGATGGTCAAGCGTCTGGAGCAACGCACCGGGACCGTCCTCGTCGAAAAGGTCGGCCGCTCCGTGCGGCTCACCGAGGCCGGCGCCGTCCTCGCCCGCCACGCCGCGCCGGTGCTCGCCGCGCTCGACGCCGCCGAGGAAGAGGTCGCCGCGATCGCCGGTCTGCGCTCCGGACGGGTGCGCCTCATGGCCTTCCCGTCCTCGTCCGTGACCCTCGTGCCCCGGGCCCTCGCCGCCGTGCGGGCCGCCCACCCGGACCTGTCCGTGCAGTTCACCGAGGCCGAGCCGCCCGAGTCGCTTGCCGCCCTGCGTGCCGGCGACGTCGATCTCGCGGTGGCCTTCAGCTACGACGGCAGCGACCTGGGTCGCGGGGAGGACCTCGAGGGCTTCGTCGTCCATCCGCTCCTCGACGAGGAGGTGCGCGTCGCGCTCCCCCGCGACCACCCGCTCGCCGCCAAGGAGACGGTCTCGATGACCGACCTGACGGACGAGGAGTGGATCGCCGGGTGCGCCCGCTGCCGCGGCCACCTGCTGACGATCGCCCACGATGCCGGCTTCGCCCCCAAGGTCGCCTTCGAGACCGAGGACTACGTCGCGGTCCAGGGCTTCGTCGCCGCCGGTCTCGGGGTGGCCCTCATCCCCGACCTCATCCGGGCAGCGACGTCCAACCCCGACGTGAGCATCCGCCCGCTCGACCCGCAGAGCCGCCGCCGCATCCACGTCGTGACGACCGACGACCTGCTCAAGGTGCCCGCCGTCGCCGCGACGCTCGAGGCCCTCACGGTCTCGGCCCAGGCGGTCGACGTCTCCGTCGTCAGCTGACCGAGGGCCATCCCGCGGACGGACGCGTGCGCCCGCCGTCATCGACGGCTCGTCACGACAGCCCCAGCGTCGAGGACCGCGATGTCGCCGTGCTCGTCGGTGCGCACGACGCGGGTGCCGTGGCGCGCAGCCCACTGCAGCGCGGTGGGGGTCGGGTGCCCGTAGGTGTTGTCCGCGCCGACGCTGATGACAGCGGTCGGCGCGACGACGGCGTCCATGAGGTCCTCGTCGAGGTTGCTCGACCCGTGGTGCGGCATCTTGACGACGTCGAGGTCGTCGGCCGCCGCGGCCAGCGCCGGGTCGCGTCGTAGCGCGAGGAGGATCGCGTGGCCCGCCTCGCGCTCGATGTCACCGAGGAGGAGAGCGCTCAGGCCACCCGACCCTTCGGTGTCGCCCGCCCCGTCGGTCTCGCCAACGCGCACGTGCAGCACGATGCTCGCGTTGTTGGCTGCCGAGCCCCCGGGCACGACCCGCGCCGGCCACCACACCGACGCGGTGACGTCACCGATGACGAGACGGTCGCCGGCGACGAGCGGCTGGACGGGCGCACCGTGCTCGGTCGCGATCCGTCGCACCTGCCGCACAGCCCACGCGGGGTCCTCGACGGGGGTGACGAGCACCCGCCCGACCGGCCGGTCACCGATCGCGGCCTCGAGGTCCCCGACGTGATCGTCGTGGAAGTGCGTGAGCACCACGGCGTCCAGCGTGCGCACCTGCAGGCGTCGCAGGCACCCGTCGATGCCACCGTCCTGCGGCCCGACGTCGACGAGGACGGCCCGTCCGGGCCCGGAGGCGAGGACGAGGCCGTCACCCTGCCCGACGTCGCAGGCGACGAGCCGCCACCCGTCGGGCGGCCACGTCCACACCCGCGTCGGCAGGGCACCGATCGCGAGCACGACGGCGAGGGCGATCGCGACGAGCGGACTCCCCCGGGCCCGCTGCACCAGCCAGGGCGCACTCAGCACGAGCACGGCGGTGACGACGGTGAGCAGCACCGCGCCCGGTGGCCCGTCGGGCCACGGCAGCGCTCCCCCGGGTACGTCGGCGGCCAGCCGGGCCGTCCACGCGATCGCCAGGGCGAAGGGCGCGCCGCACCACCCGACGAGGCTCGCCAGGGAGGTGCTCACGACGGCGACGAGGGCGGCGCTGACGCCGAGGACCGTGGCCGGGGCGACGAAGGGAGCCGCTGCCAGGTTGGCGACGACGGCGATGAGGCTGACGTCGCCCTGCAGGAGGACGACGACCGGCCCGCACACGAGCTGCGCGGCGACCGGGATGGCGACGGCAGGGCCGATCAGGTGCAGGCGTCTGGGCAGACGCGCGTTGATCGCATCCGACCACGGCCGCACGAGCAGCAGCAGCCCGAGCGTGGCGAGCGAGGAGAGCACGAAGCCGTAGGAGCGCGCCAGCCAGGGGTCGTAGGCGAGGAGCGCCAGGACGGCGGTGCACAGGGCAGGTGTGCCGGCTCCGCGCCGAGTGATGCTCATGCCGAGGAGGCCGATCGCCCCCATCGTCGCGGCGCGGATGACACTCGGCTCGGGTCGGGCGAGGACGACGAAGAAGGCCAGGCCCGCCGCCGCGAGCCAGGGCCGCCACCGTCGCGGCAGCCCACTCACCCGGGCGGCGCCGATGAGAGCGGCGAGGACGACGGCCACGTTGGACCCGCTCACCGCGGAGAGGTGGCTCATGCCGACGAGCAGCATGTCGTCGGTGAGGTCCTGCGGGGTCATGGAGGTGTCCCCGATGACGAGAGCCGGCAGCAGGCCTCGGGCGTCGGCGGGCAGCGGCTCCATCGCCTCGCGCATCCCCGTCCTCAGGTGCTCCGCCGCGGCCCGCACCGGCGAGCGTTCCCCCACCGGCTGCGGCGGCCCACGCGGGCTGAGCAGGGCCACCTCGGGGTCCTGCGGCTCCGCCGGCGCCAACCGCCCGGTGAGCTCGATGCGATCGTGCCACCCGACCTCGTCCCACGGCTGCTGCGCCCTGACGAAGACCGGTGCGCGGACCCGGGTCGTCACTCCTCGCGCGGTGACCGACTCCAGCCGCACCCGCAGCAGCACGCGGGGCGCGGCGGCGCTCCCTTCGTCACCGGAGGGCAGCCCGGCCCGCACGATCGGCTCGGTGAGCACGACCCCCTGGGCCCGGACCATCGCCCGCTCCGCGATGAGGTCGTCGATCGGGCCGACGTGGCGGGTGGCCTCGTGCGCCGCGGAGGCACCGAGCACGAGCACGCTGGCGACACAGGTCAGTCCGAGCACGGCCGGCCCGTCCCGGCGCCAGGAGGGTGCCGCGTGCCGCCCCCGGTAGCGCACTCCCCCGAGCCACAGCAGGCCGACGAGCCCGGCGGCCAGACCCGCCCCCACGACCCGGGTCGAGCCCGGCCACGAGAGCGCCCAGGCTCCGAGCGCCCAGGCACTCAGGCAGGGCACGAGCAGGCGCAGGTCGAGGGCCGGCGGGGGCCGCTGCGCGGTCTCGGGCTGCCCTGCCGCCCCACTCACACCGTGACCTTGGGCGAGAGCTGCGCGTAGATCTTGTCGCCGATGCCGCTCACCTCACCGAGCTCCTCGACCGCCGTGAAGCGTCCGTGCTCGGTGCGCCAGTCGAGGATCCGCTGGGCGAGCACCGGTCCCACGCCCGGCAGGGTCTCGAGCGTCGCCAGGTCGGCGGTGTTGAGGTCAACGAGGCCGCCCGTGCCCGGGGCTGCGCCACCACCTGCCCCGGGTGCGCCCGCTGGAGCCCCCGACGCGTCGGGTGCTCCCGGGGCCGCCGTCACGGTCTCCCCCGGGCGGGGCACGACGACCTGCTCGCCGTCGACGAGCGGTCGCGCGAGGTTGACCCCCGTGAGGTCGGCGCGCGAGGTGGTGCCACCGGCCTCGTCGAGCGCTGCGCCCACACGCGAGCCCGCCGGCAGCGTCACCACACCCGGTCGCTCCACCTGCCCGACGACGTGCACGGTGACCTCCGCGCTCGACGGGCTCCCCACCCCTGACACGGCACCTGGGGAGGTGGCGCCACCCGAGGCGAAGGGAGAGCCGCCGGCCGAGGCCCCCGACGTCTCGCCCTCCGCTCCGACGTCCCCGGTCCCCGACGTCGCCGCCGGCTGCGGAGCCACGGCCTGCGGCTGTGCGTCGCCCCGCGCCAGCAGATATCGACCGCCGAGCATCGCCACGGCGAGCGCGACGACGAGGGCCACCCCGAGCACCGCCTGACGCCCCACGACGTAGCGCCCCGTCGCGAGGGTTGGTGGCAGCTCGAGCGGTCGACGTGGCCGGTCCTCCTCGAGGATCTCGGCCACCCGGGCGGAGGGTTCACTGGCACGACTCATGCCTGCGACGCTAGGCAGGTCGGGCCGTGCCGACCCGGGTCAGTGCGACGGTGTGGACGAGCGCCCGACCCAGCCCGGACCTGTGCACCAGCGGGCCCGCCCCGCTCTGCTCAGTCGGCTCAGTCGGCTCAGTCGCGGCAGCGGGGCACGACGGCGACGCCGATGGTCCCCAGACCCACGTGGGCGGCCACGACGGCGCTGAGCGTCGTCGTCTCGACGTGACCGTCAACGGTGGCTGCCAGCGCACTCCCCAGTGCGGCGGCCCGCTCGTCGCCGTCGATGTGCTGGACCGCGACCTCGACCCCGTCGGCCCAGTCCGGCAGGTCGCGGCAGGCCTCCTCGGTCAGCGCCTGCAGCCGGGCGATCGCACGACCGGCGGTGCGCACCCGCTCGAGGGGCTCGACCTGCCCGTCGACGACGTGGAGCACCGGCTTGACCGCCAGCGCCGACCCGAGCAGCGCCTGGGCGCCCCCGATCCGGCCACCACGACGCAGCCGGTCGAGGCTGTGCACGAGCAGGCGCACCGACGAGGCGCCGACCCGTCGCTCCAGCCGCTCGACGATCTCCGCCACGTCACGGCCAGCGGCCGCATCGCGGCTCGCCGAGATCGCGGCCAGCCCGACCGCCATGCCGATGGTGCGCGAGTCGACGACGTGGACCGGCACCGGGGACTCCAGCGCCGCCGAGCGGGCCGAGTCGACGGTCCCCGACAGGGAGGAGCTCAGGTGCACCGAGACGATCGCGTCAGCTCCCCCCTTCGCCGCCTGCTCGTAGGCCCGCAGGAAGGTGAGGGGCGAGGGACGTGAGGTGCTGATGTCGGCCTTGCGCCGCAGCCCGTCGACGACCCAGTCGATGTCGGCATCGTCCTCGGCGCGGTCGCGGCCGTTGACGACCACGCGCAGGGGCACGGCGGTGATCCCGTGCTCGCTGCGCAGCTGCGGGCTCAGCGAGGTGGTCGAGTCGGTGACGACGGCGGTGCTCACCCGCCGAGGGTAGCGTCGCTCACCTGCGCGAACCCTCAGGCCGGGACGACGTTGACGAGCTTGGGCGCCCGGACGATGACCGTGCGGATGCCGCCCTCGGTCGCCGCCTTGATCTTGTCGCGGTCCAGGGCCAGCTCGCGCAGCTCGTCCTCACCGATGTCGCTCGGCACCTCGACGCGGTCGCGGACCTTGCCCTTGATCTGGATGACGCAGGTGACGCTCGCCTCGACCATCTTGCTCTCGTCGGCGACGGGGAAGGGCTCCGCGCTCAGCGAGTGCTCGTGACCCAGCCGCGACCACAGCTCCTCGGCGAGGTGCGGCGCGATGGGCGCCACCATGAGCACGAGCGGCTCGACGGCGGCACGCGGCACCTCCCCCAGCTTGGTCAGCGCGTTGTTGAGCTCGATGAGCCGCGCGATGGCGGTGTTGAAGCCCAGCGACGCGTAGTCGGCGCCGACCGCTGCGATCGTCTGGTGGAGCAGTCGCTCGGTCTGCGCGTCGAGCGCACCGTCGGTGACGCGGACCTCGCCGGTCTCCTCGTCGACGACATTGCGCCACAGCCGCTGCAGGAAGCGCTGGCTGCCGACGACGGCCCGGGTCTCCCACGGCTTGGACTGCTCGAGCGGGCCGAGCGACATCTCGTAGACGCGGAAGGTGTCGGCACCATACTGCTCGTACATCTCGTCCGGACTCACCGCGTTTTTCAGCGACTTGCCGATCTTGCCGTACTCCTGGGTGACCGGCTGGCCCTGCCAAGTGAATCCCGTCGGCGCGCTCGCGTCCTCGACGACCTCGGCCGCCGGCACCGGCTGCCCGCGGTCGTCGCGGTAGGCGTGCGCCTGAATGTAGCCCTGCGAGAAGTACCGGCGGAAGGGCTCCTCGCTGCTCACGTGACCGAGGTCGAAGAGGATCTTGTGCCAGAAGCGGGCGTAGAGCAGGTGCAGCACCGCGTGCTCGACCCCGCCGATGTACAGGTCGACGCCACCCGGGTCGCGGGTGCCGGCTGGCGCGCCGGGCACCGGCGTCTCGCGCGGCCCGACCCAGTAGGCCTCGTTGGCCGGGTCGACGAGCGCCTCGTCGTTGGCCGGGTCGAGGTAGCGCAGGTAGTACCAGCAGGAGCCGGCCCAGTTGGGCATCGTGTTGGTCTCACGGCGGTAGCGACGCGGGCCGTCGCCGAGGTCGAGCTCGACCTCCACCCACTCCGTGGCCCGACCCAGGGGCGGCTCGGGCTGGCTGCTCGCGTCGTCCGGGTCGAAGGTCCGCGGGCTGTAGTCGTCGACCTCGGGCAGCTCGACGGGCAGCATCGACTCGGGGACGGCGTGCGCGACGCCGTCGTCGTCGAAGACGATCGGGAAGGGCTCGCCCCAGTAGCGCTGACGGGAGAAGAGCCAGTCGCGCAGCTTGTAGTTGACGGTGCCGCGACCGACTCCGTGCTCCTCGAGCCAGGTGGTGATCGCGGCCTTGCCCTCGGCGACGGTCAGACCATCGAGCGAGATGGAGTCGCTCACGGAGTTGATGATCTCGCCGTCGCCGCTCCAGGCACCCTCGTGCCCCTCGGGAGCGGCCACGGTCGGGATGATGTCGAGACCGAAGGCGGTCGCGTAGTCGAAGTCGCGCTGGTCACCCGACGGCACGGCCATGATCGCGCCGGTGCCGTACCCCATGAGGACGTAGTCGGCGACGAAGACGGGGATGCGGGCACCGCTCACCGGGTTGGTCGCCCACCCGCCGGTGAAGACGCCCGTCTTGTCCTTGGTCTCGATCTGCCGCTCGACGTCGCTCTTGCGCCGGGCCTCCTCGCGGTAGGCCGACACCGCGGCGAAGGGGGTGTCCGCCCCACCCGTCCACGCGTCCAGCGTGCCCTCGGGCCAGCCGCCCTCCGGCACGAGCGCGTCGACGAGGGGGTGCTCCGGGGCGAGCACCATGAAGGTCGCGCCGAAGAGGGTGTCCGGGCGGGTCGTGAAGACCTCGATGGGGTGCTCGGCGCCGTCGGTGCCGGTCGCGGTGAAGATCACCTGGGCGCCCTCGCTGCGGCCGATCCAGTTGCGCTGCATCGCCTTGACCTTGTCCGGCCACTCGACCCGGTCGAGGTCGTCGGCGAGGCGGTCGGCGTAGGCGGTGATCCGCATCATCCACTGGCGCAGGTTGGTGCGGAAGACGGGGAAGTTGCCCCGCTCGGACCGGCCGTCGGAGGTGACCTCCTCGTTGGCCACGACCGAGCCCAGGCCCGGGGCCCAGTTGACCGGGGCCTCCGCCGAGTAGGCCAGGCGGTAGCCGTCGAGGACGTCGGACCGCTCCTTGGGCGACAGGTCCGCCCAGGTGCGGGTCTCCCCCTCCGGCAGGGGCCGCTCACCGGAGGCGAAGGCCTCGACGAGCTCCGCGATGGGCCGGGCCCGGCCACGGCCCCCGTCGGGCCGCACGGCGTCCTCGTCGTACCAGGCGTTGAAGATCTGCAGGAAGATCCACTGCGTCCAGCGGTAGTAGTCCGGGTCGATCGTCGCGAAGGCGCGCCGGTCGTCGTGCCCCAGGCCGAGGCGACGCAGCTGGCGGCGCATCGTGTCCATGTTGGCCTCGGTGGTCACCCGCGGGTGCTGACCGGTCTGGACGGCGAACTGCTCGGCGGGCAGGCCGAAGGCGTCGTAGCCGAGGCAGTGCAGCACGTTCTTGCCGAGCATCCGCTGGTAGCGCGCGTAGACGTCGGTGGCGATGTACCCCAAGGGGTGACCGACGTGCAGACCCGCCCCCGAGGGGTAGGGGAACATGTCGAGGATCAGCTGGTGGCCCTCGTGCTGCTGCACCCGCTCCGGCTCGGCCCACGGACCGGCGGGGTTGGGGGCGCGGAAGGTGCCGAGCTCCTCCCAGCGGTCCTGCCAGCCGGTCTCGATCCGGCCGGCCATCTCCGCGGTGTAGCGGTAGGGCGTCTCGCTCATCTGTGGTGCTTCTCCCGGGGTTGACGATCGGGCTTCAGACTACTTGTCGTCCGTCCGGGCCTGTGCCAGCGCATCGGTGATGCCGGGCTCCACGTCCCCGAGGACGGGGTCGCGACGGCTGAGCACGTCGAGCGCCGCCTTGACGTTGGCGAGGTACTCGCGCTGCTCGCCCGCGCGGTAGGGGCCGGCGAAGCGGCGCGCGCGGTCGTCCCCCACCCCGACCGTGTCCAGGCCGATGGCGTTGCAGACCGCGACCGCGCGGGGCACGTGGTAGCTCTGCGAGACGATGATCGCGTCGGGGACCTCGAAGATCCGCTTGGCCCGCACGCAGGTGTCGTAGGTGTCGCGCCCGGCGAAGTCCATGACGACCCGGTCGGTCGGGACACCCGCCTCGACGAGGTGGTCGCGCATGGCGGTCGGCTCGTCATAGGAGTGCGTCCGGTTGTCGCCGCTGACGAGGATCGCGTCGACGCTGCCCTGCTCGTACAACCGACGAGCGATGTCCAGCCGATCCTCGAGGAAGGGGGTGGGCCGGCCCTCCTCGGTCAGCCCGGCACCGAGGACTATCGCCACCGAGCGGTCGGGTGCGTCGGCGAGCCCGTGGACCTGCCCCGACGCGCTGCGCGCGACCCAGACGTTGGGTGCCCCGACCGCGATAACGGCGAGCGCCACGACGCCCCCAGGGCCCACCACCCGCGTCGTCCCCTCAGCTCCATGCCCGCAACCTAGTGCCTAGGGTGTGGCCATGAGCGCGCCCGATCTCCCGGAGATCATCGACATCCACACCCACTTCATGCCCCAGCGGGTGCTGGACAAGGTGTGGGCCTACTTCGACTCGGCCGGGCCCCTCATCGGGCGGCCGTGGCCGATCACCTACCGCGAGGACGAAGGGGGCCGCCTGGCTGCCCTGCGGGCGCTGGGTGTGCGCGCCTTCACCTCGCTGAACTACGCCCACCGCCCCGCGATGGCGCAGTGGCTCAACGACTGGTCGAGCGAGTTCGCAGCCAAGCACGACGACGTCCTGCACTCCGCGACCTTCTACCCCGAGCCCGGTGCCGCGGACTACACGGCGGCCGCGATCGAGGCGGGTGCGCGGATCTTCAAGGCGCACGTGCAGGTCGGTGACTACTCGCTGGCCGACCCGCTCCTGGACGACGTGTGGCCGGTGCTGGAGCGCAGCCGCACCCCGATCGTCATGCACGCGGGCAACGGCCCGGCACCCGGCCGCTTCACGGGGCCGGAGTCCGTCCGGGACCTGCTGCAGCGCCACCCGGGTCTCGTGCTCGTCATCGCCCACATGGGCATGCCCGACTACGGCGACTTCCTCGACATCTGCGCCGAGCACCCCGATGTGCACCTCGACACGACGATGGCCTTCACGGACTTCACCCAGGCCACGTCACCCTTCCCCCGCGAGCGCATGGACGACCTCGTCGCGCTCGGCGACCGGGTGCTCTTCGGCAGCGACTTCCCCAACATCCCCTACCCTTACGAGCACGCGGTGGACGCGGTCCGCCGGCTTGGCCTGGGCGAGGACTGGGAGCGCAAGGCGTTGCACGACAATGCTGCTCGGCTCTTCGGGATCCGCTGACGGTCTGCCGCGCGTCGCTCAGCTGCGCAGGTGGGACAGCACGATGCCGACGGGGATGCTCACAGCGAGCACCAGCAGCATCGCGCGGTAGGCCAGCGCGGCCGCTGCCGGCACTCGTGCGACTCGTGCTCGCAGTGCGAGGACCAGGGCGACGACGAGCAGCACCGACCCGAGGTCGACGAGCAGCGGAGTCGTGACGAGGGTGCCGCCGATGACCAGGAGGCTGCCGAGGTTCCACCCGGCCACCTGCACCCAACCGACCCGGTCACTCGTGGCGTCGACCGCTCGCAACCGACCCATGACGTACTGGGCCACACCGACGACGAGTACGAGATAGGCCGCAGCCCAGCTCCCCTTCGCCCAGTCCATCGGCCCGGTGACGGCCGCGACGAGTCCACCGAGGACGACACCCAGCGCGCCGAGGGCGACGAGCGTGCGAGCAGGAGTCACGCCCCGGTGCCGACGCTCAGCAGCACGACGGCGTCCTCCAGTGCCAGCAGGTCGTGACGGGCTGGCGGGATGATGAGCAGCTCGCCCGCGCCGCCCTCCCAGGTCTCCTCCCCGGCGGTCAGCCGCACCCGACCCTGCAGGACCTGCAGCGTCGCCTCCCGCGGACTGTCGTGCTCGGCGAGGGCCTTGTCCTGCAGCAGGGCGATGAGCGTCTGGCGCAGCACGAAGTCATGGTGCCCGTGGACCGTCACGGCGCTGCGCCCCGCGGACCCCTCTCGCGCCTTGCCCAGGTGCTCCTGCGCCAGCTCGGTCAACGACAGCGATTCCACGACGACTCCTTCGACGGGGGATGTGCCCTCCCATCGTGCACCCTCACGGAGCCGGTACGTTGCCGTCATGGGTCAACAACAGCGTGCGATCTCCTTCCTCCGTGTCCCCGAGGCCGCCGACCTGGAGCCGATGCGCGAGGCCTGTCTGGACGACCACGAGATCCTCGAGGCGGTCCAGGTGATCGGGATGTTCAACATGACCAACCGCGTCTCGAGCGCTCTGGGCATGGTCCCCAACCACGAGTACCACTCGCAGGCCCGCTGAGCCTCACTCCTCGTCGAGGCTCACTCCTTCGTCGGCGGTGCCCGGGTAGGTCAGACGGGTGCCGTCGACGACGGCGAAGGAGGTCAGCGTGTGCTCCTTGGGCGCGCCGTCCCCGATGATGTCCAGGACGGTGACGCCCCGCACGAGCAGCGCGTCACCGACGAGCGAGCGGTGGCAGCGCCACGGCACTGCCTCGGCACACATGATGACCGGCGACTCCTCCTCGGCGATCTCCAGCAGCCGGGTCAGACCCCGCTCGAACTCCTCGGTGCCCATGTGGTCGGCGTAGCCCTGGAAGGATGCGTTGCGCCACTGCGTGTTGACCGAGTCCGGTCGGCGCTTGCGCAGTCCGCCCAGCTCCTTGACGTACGTGTAGCCGAGACCCGCCTGCGCCAGGGACGCCTCGAGCGCGTCGTGCCAGTACTGCGGGTTGTGCCGCGACTTGGGCACGGTGCGGATGTCCACGACACGCGTGATGCCGAGCCCGCGCAGCCGCGCGATGAACTCGTCGATGGGGCGGGTCGAGTGACCGATCGTGTGGACGGTGCTCACCCCCTCATCATGCACGCGCGCGGTGCGAGCGCAAGACACCCCTGACGACCAGGCCCGCGACGATGGCCCAGAAGGCGGCGCTGATGCCGGCGATGGCAATCCCCGAGGCGGCCATGACGAAGGTGGTGACAGCCGGGACGTGGTCCGCGGGCTCGGCGAGGGCTGCCCTGAGCGAGACCGCGAGCGTCCCCACGAGAGCCAGCCCGGCGACGGCCGGGACGACACCCTCGGGGGCCAGGGAGACAAGGGTGGCGAAGGCCGCGGAGGCGATGCCGATCGGGACGAGGAGCACGCCAGAGGTCACGCTGGCGATCCAGCGACGCGAGGTGTCCTCCCCGGCCTCCGGACCGGCCGCGAGAGCAGCACTGATCGCCGCGAGGTTGATGCCGTGACCGCCTGCCGGTGCGCCGACGATCGTGCCGACACCGGTGACGAGCATCGAGCGCTGCCACGGCACCTCGTAGCCGAAGCCGCGCATCACCGCCATGCCCGGGACATTCTGCGAGGCCATCGTCACGAGGTAGAGCGGGAGGGCGATGCCCACCAGTCCCCCGATGGTGAAGGCGGGCGCGGTCAGCTCCAGTCGCGGCACGAGGGCCGCGGCGTCCATGGGCGTTCCCATCGACGTGAGGTGGACGACGATGACGACGGCTGCAGCGACGAAGGCGAGGGGTGAGGCCCACCGGGGCAGGAAGCGCAGCGCGAGGACCCACACGAGCACGACGGGCCCGACCGCCCACGGGTTGGCGGCCATGCCGGTCACCGGACCGAGGCACAGCTGCAGCACGATGCCGGCGAGCATCGCCTGCGCCACAGAGGCCGGGATCCGGGTGATGAGCGCGCCGAGGGCGGGGACGAGCCCGGTGGCGACGACGAGCGCGCCGGTGACGACGAAAGCACCCACGGCGGCCGGCCACCCGCCGTCGACGGCGCCGCTCGAGGCGAGCAGCGCGGCGCCCGGTGTGGACCAGGCGACGGTGATCGGCATGCGGGTCGTCACGGACAGCACGATCGAGCCCAGCCCCATGAGGATCGTGACGGCCAGCAACCCGCTGGCGGCCTGGGCGGGGGTGGCACCGACGGCGGTCAGGCCCTGCAGGACGACGACGAAGGCGCTGGTGAAGCCGACGAGGGCCGTGACGACTCCGGCCGCGACCGGGCGGCTGCTCTCCTGCGGCATGCGCACACGCTAGACGGTGCGACGAAGGCCCGGACCTACTGGTCCGGGCCTTCGTCGACCACTGGTGGAGCTGAGGGGATTCGAACCCCTGACCCCCTCCATGCCATGGAGGTGCGCTACCAACTGCGCTACAGCCCCGAGTGGGTTCCCCGTGAAGGGGACTGCGGAAGCATACCCACATGCCCCCCTCCATCACCAAATCGGCGACGGCACTACGCTCATAGGCCTTCCGCGGAGGCATTCCACTGGGTGATCCGCCACCCTGCGCGCCCCTCCTCGAGGCTCGCCCAGTGGCAGTTGCCGAAGCCGCCGAGGACCCGCCAGGCCGTCGTCTGGTCGAGGCCGACGAGCTCGGCGACGAGCGAGCGGCCGGTGACGCCGTGGGTGGCGATGACGACGCACTCCCCCGGGTCCATCGAGGCGACGAGCTCGTCGAGAGCGCTCCGGGTGCGTCGGGCGACGTCCGCCAGGGACTCGCCGTGGCCGCCGCGCTTGAAGTCCTCGCCGCTGATCAGCTTGTCGGCGTCCTGCGGGTACTGCGAGTACACCTGCGCGGCTGTGAGGCCCTGCCAGCCGCCCGCGTGGATCTCGCGCCAACGCTCGTCGAGCGCCACGGAGAGGCCACCGCTCGCCGCGGCGACCTCCTCCGCCGTGTCCCGGGCCCGCACGAGGTCGGACGAGACGACCCGGGTGGGCCGGAGGGAGGCGATGGCCGCCGCCGCGGCCCGCGCCTGCTCCCGCCCGAGGTCGGTGAGCTCGTGGTCGAGCTGCCCCTGCCAGATGCCCTTGAGGTTGGATCCGGTCTGGCCGTGCCGGAGCACGATGAGGCGACGGGGCTCCCCCTTCGACCCGGCGTCGGCCTCGGCGGACAGCCGTCGGGTCGTCTCGGTCACGCCCCGGACTCGTCCTGGCGCGAGCCCACGACCCCGAGGTCGAGGTGCGGGCAGTCGCGCCACAGGCGCTCGAGGTCGTAGAAGTCCTTTTCCTCGTCGTGCTGCGCGTGCACGACGATGTCACCGAAGTCGAGCAGGACCCAGCGGCCGGGGCCGTGGCCCTCGCGGCGCAGCGTCTTGACGCCGGCCTCCTCGCGCAGGGTGTCCTCGATCGCCTCGGACATCGCCTGGACCTGGCGCTCGTTGTCCGCGGAGACGACGAGGAAGATGTCGGTGAGGGGCATCTGGCCGGACACGTCGAGCCCGGTGATGGTGCTCGCGTGCTTGTCGGCCGCCGCGCGTGCGGCGATGGTCGCGAGGTCGATGGCCTGCTGGGTTGCTGCCACGGTCTGGGTCACTCCCGGTCGTCGGTGTAGAGCTCGTACTTGTTGATGTACTGCACGACGCCGTCCGGCACGAGGTACCAGACCGGTTCGCCGTCGCTGACGCGCTGGCGGCAGTCGGTGGAGGAGATCGCCATGGCCGGCACCTCCTGGAGGGTCACCTTGTCCTCGGGCAGGCCCGACTCGCTCAGGGTGTACCCGGGGCGCGTGACGCCGATGAAGTGGGCGAGGTCCCACAGCTCGTCGACGTCCTTCCACGACAGGATCTGCGCGAGCGCGTCGGCGCCGGTGATGAAGAAGAGCTCGTCATCGGGGCGCAGCCGGTGCAGGTCGCGCAGCGTGTCGATGGTGTAGGTCGGCCCGTCGCGCTCGACGTCGACCCGGCTCACGGTGAAGCTCGGGTTGGACGCGGTCGCGACGACCGTCATGAGGTAGCGGTGCTCGGCGGGGCTGACCTGCGTGTCCGCCTTCTGCCACGGCTCGCCGGTCGGCACGAAGACGACCTCGTCGAGACCGAAGCGGGAGGCGGCCTCGCTCGCAGCGACGAGGTGACCGTGGTGGATGGGGTCGAAGGTCCCACCCATCACGCCGAGCCGCTTGCTCAGTGGTGCTCCCCGGCGGCCGTCTCGTGGTCGTCGTGGGCCACGGTGTTGTGCGCGGACGGGATCTTGGTCGCCGCCTGGCGGAAGGCGAAGAGGACGCCCAGCATCATCGCGAAGATCAGGAGCGCGAAGAGACCGTAGACGACGGGCGGGACCGGGAGCTCGGTGTGGTGCTCGGCCTCGGCGGCGAGGGAGGCAAGAGTGCTCAGCATGCGCCCCATGCTACCCGCCCGTTGTCCACCGTCTTCATCCACAGGCCTGTGTGCAGGGCCGAGGATGACGCCCGCTGCCTGTGGACACCGCTGTGGGTGATGTCCGCTCGGCGATGCGACCGCTCACCCGTTGCAGCGAGCACCGGAGTACGCGTAGAACAGTCCTCACACCGCGGCCGCATGACGGCCGTCCGGACCACAGGGATAACGACGCACGCACGACCCACGGCGCCACCGTGGTGTCACCGGCGACTCGGCGGCGTCGGCGCCTCCTGGTCCACGTGACCCCGCGACGACGCGCCTGCGTGCCCGTCGCCGCGCTGCCGTCGCCACAGGGCCTGCGGGCCGTGTCACGGACAGCGGTCGAGGGCCCCCTCCCGACGGAGAGGGCCCTCGACCTGTCTCGTGGCGATGCCCTGCTCGGGCGGTGCCGCGCGTCGGCTCAGCGCCGGATCTGACCGTCCCCCTCGACGACCCACTTGGTCGTCGTCAGCTCGGGCAGGGCCATCGGCCCGCGGGCGTGCAGCTTTTGCGTCGAGATGCCGATCTCCGCGCCGAAGCCGAACTCCCCGCCGTCGGTGAACCGCGTCGACGCGTTGACGAGCACGGCGGCCGCGTCGACCTCGGTGGTCCACCTGCGGGCCGCGGCGCGGTCCTCGGTGACGATCGCCTCGGTGTGGCCGCTCCCGTGCCGCCGCACGTGCTCCATCGCGGCGTCGACGTCGTCGACGACCGCGACCGACATCTCCAGAGCGAGGTACTCGCAGTCGAAGTCCTCGTCCGTGGCCGGCTCCACCCGCACGCCCTCGGGGGCGGCCGCGCGGGTCGCCTCGTCACCGTGCAGGACGACGCCCGCCTCGGCGAGCACCCGCAGCACCTCGGGCAGGAAGTCCGCGGCGAGATCGCGGTGGACGAGGAGCGACTCCGCGGCATTGCACACGCTCGGCCGGTGGGTCTTGGCGTTGAGCGCGATGGCCAGGGCCTTGCCCCGGTCGGCGGCCACGTCGACGTAGACGTGGCAGTTGCCCACGCCGGTCTCGATGACGGGCACCGTCGACTCGAGCACCACGGCCTGGATGAGGGAGGCTCCTCCCCGCGGGATGAGCAGGTCGACGAGACCGCGGGCGGTCATGAGGGCCTGGACCGCGTCGTGGCCGCCCTCGAGTAGCTGCACGGCGTCCTCCGGCAGCCCGTGCTGGCGAAGGGCGGACCGCAGCGCCCCCACGAGCGCCCGGTTGGTGCTCGCGGCGGCCGAGCCGCCGCGCAGGATCATCGCGTTGCCGGACTTCAGCCCGAGCCCCGCCGCGTCGACGGTGACATTGGGGCGGGCCTCGTAGATCATCCCGACGACGCCCATCGGCACCCGCACCTGCCGGATCTGCAGGCCGTTGGCCAGGGTCGAGCCGCGCACGACCTCCCCGACCGGGTCGGGCAGCGCGGCGAGGTCGCGCAGCGCCTGCGCCACCGCGGCGACCCGGTCCGCGTCGAGCGCCAGCCGGTCGAGCAGACCGGCGGCCATGCCCCCTTCGCGCCCGCGCCGCAGGTCCTCCGCATTGGCGGCGACGACCTCGTCGGTCGCGGCGGCGACCGCATCGGCCAGGGCGAGCAGCGCCGCGTCCTTCTCCGCCCGCGTCAGCAGGGCCAGGCGCCGCGAGGCGACCCGCGCACGCTCGGCCAGGTCACGCACCACGGCGGTGGGCTCGAGGGTCAGGGTGTCGGTCATGCGCACAGGGTACGGGCGGGCAGTGCGATGATGCTGAGGTGACCACGATCCTGTCCATCCAGTCCCACGTCGCCTACGGACACGTCGGCAACTCCGCGTCCGTCTTCCCCATGCAGCGCCTCGGTGTGGAGGTGTGGCCGGTGCACACGGTCAACTTCTCCAACCACACCGGCTACGGCGCGTGGCGCGGCCCGCTCATGGACCCGGCCGACGTCGCCGACGTCGTCACGGGCATCGGCGAGCGCGAGGCCTTCGCCGAGATCGACGCGGTCCTCTCGGGCTACCAGGGTGGTGAGGGCATCGGCGCGACGATCCTCGACGCCGTCGCCGCGGTCAAGGCGGTCAACCCGGCCGCGATCTACGCCTGCGACCCGGTGATGGGCAATGCCAAGTCCGGCTGCTTCGTCCACGAGTCGATCCCCGTGCTGCTGCGGGAAAAGGTCGTCCCGCAGGCCGACCTCATCACGCCCAACCAGTTCGAGCTCGGCTTCCTCACCGACACCGAGCCGCAGACGCTGGAGGAAACGCTCGCCTCGGTCGACGCCGCCCGCGAGATCGGGCCGAGCACCGTGCTCGTCACCTCGGTCCTGCGCCCCGACCGTCCCGAGGGGACGATCGAGATGCTCGCCTGCCACGACGACGAGGCGTGGATCGTGCGCACCCCGCACCTGCCGCTCAAGGCCAACGGCTCGGGCGACGTCACCGCCGCGCTCTTCACGAGCCACTGGCTGCGCACGCAGTCGCTGCAGGAGTCGCTGGGGCGCACCGTCTCGTCCGTCTTCGACCTGCTGCAGCTCACGCTCGACTCGGGTCGGCGTGAGCTGCAGCTGGTCCAGGCGCAGGAGGCCTACGCCCACCCGCGGATGCAGTTCGAGGTCACGCGGGTGCGCTGACGCTCACAGGAGCGCGAGGTGGTCTCGGTGGATGACCTCACGCTCGTACTGCGGCCCGATCTCGGCCGCGAGCTCCTTGGTGCTGCGCCCCATGAGGTGCGGCAGCTCGCCGGAGGTGTAGTTGACGAGCCCGCGGGCGATGACCGCGCCGTCGGGCCCGACGACGTCGACGGGATCGCCGTCGACGAAGGAGCCGGTCACCCCGGTGATGCCGGCCGGCAGGAGCGAGCGGCCACGATCGCGAAGGGCGGTGACCGCACCTTCGTCGATCTGCACCGACCCGCGCGGGGTCGTCGCGTGGGCCAGCCAGAGCGCGCGCGACCCGCGGCTGCGCCGCTGGGGGTGGAAGACGGTGCCGACGTCCTCGCCGGCGAGGGCTCCGGCGATCTGGTCGGCGGAGGTGAGCACGGTGGGGATCCCGGCGGCGCCTGCGATGGTCGCCGCCTCGACCTTCGTCGTCATGCCGCCGGAGCCGACCGCCGACCCGGTCCCGCCGATGGAGATCGCCTCGAGCTCGGCGGGCTCGGTGACGACCGCCACCCGCTCGGCGCCGGGGGTACCGGGCTTGGCGGTGTAGAGGGCATCGACGTCGGTGAGCAGGACGAGCCCGTCGGCGCCGACGAGCTGGGCCACGAGCGCGGCGAGCCGGTCGTTGTCGCCGAAGCGGACCTCGTGGGTGGCCACGGTGTCGTTTTCGTTGACGATCGGCACGACCCCGAGGTCGAGGAGGGAGTCGAAGGTGCGCTTGGCATTGGTGTAGCTGGTGCGTCGGGTGACGTCGTCGACGGTGAGCAGGACGAGCCCGATGGTGTGGCCGTGCCGACCGAAGGCCCGGTCGTAGGCCGACAGCAGCACGCCCTGGCCGACGCTCGCCGCGGCCTGCTGGCGCGCGAGGTCGCTCGGTCGCGTGCTCATGCCGAGCGGGCCGATGCCGGCCGCGATGGCGCCCGAGGAGACGAGGACGATCTCGGCGCCCTCGCTGCGCCGACCGGACAGCGCGTTGACGAGCGCGGTGAGGCGGGCGATGTCGAGCTCTCCCCCGGCCGCGCTGGTCAGCGACGACGAGCCGACCTTGACGACGATGCGCCGGGCACGCGAGATGGCCCGCCGTGCATCGGCCATCAGTCGTCCTCGGTCCAGTGTCCGGCCTGGCGCTCGGTCCACAGCCCCTCGCGGGCCGCGGTCTGGGCGTCCTTGCGGGCGTGGAACTCCTCGCGGCGCTCCTTGGTCGTGCGCCGCGTGTTGTCCTCGAAGCGCAGGTCCTGACCGCGGTGGCCGAGGAGCTCGGCGCCGCCGACGAGGGTCGGCTCCCAGTCGAAGACGACCGCGTTGTCCTCCGGGCCGATGAGCACCGTGGAGCCCGCGACCGCGCCGGCCTTGGTCAGCTCCTCCTCGACACCCGCCCGATTGAGCCGGTCGGCGAGGTAGCCGACGGCCTCGTCGTTGGCGAAGTCGGTCTGGAAGACCCACCGGGTGATCTTGTCGCCGAGGACGTGGAAGACCTCGCCGTCGGACGTCACCTCGCGACGCACGACGAAGCCGGCGTCGTCGACCGCCTTGGGGCGCAGGACGACCCGCTGCGGCGCGATCTCGACCTCCGTCTCGGCACGCGCAGCCTGAACGTGGCGGGCCATCGCAAAGGTCAGCTCCTTGAGCCCGGTGTGCGCGACGGCGGAGACGACGAAGACCTCCAGGCCGCGCCCCTCGAGGTCGGCCTTGACCATCTCGGCGAGGTCGAGGGCGTCGGGCACGTCGGCCTTGTTGAGCACGACGATGCGGGTGCGCTCCGACAGCGGCGTGCCGCCGAGGGTGTCGTCGGCGACGTAGGCGGCCAGCTCGGCCTCGATGACGTCGAGGTCGGTCATCGGGTCCCGGCCCGGCTCGAGCGTGGCGCAGTCGATGACGTGGACGAGCACGGAGCAGCGCTCGACGTGCCGGAGGAACTCCAGGCCGAGCCCACGCCCTTCGCTGGCACCGGGGATGAGGCCGGGCACGTCGGCGACGGTGTAGCGCATGTCGCCGGCCGTGACGACGCCGAGGTTGGGCACGAGCGTCGTGAAGGGGTAGTCGGCGATCTTGGGCCGGGCCGCGGAGAGGACGGAGACGAGCGAGGACTTGCCAGCACTCGGGAAGCCGATGAGGGCGACGTCGGCAAGCGACTTCAGCTCCAGGACGATGTCCCGGCTCTCCCCCGGCTCGCCGAGCAGCGCGAAGCCGGGCGCCTTGCGACGCTGGCTCGACAGGGCCTTGTTGCCCAGGCCACCGCGCCCGCCCTGGGCCGCGACGAAGGTCGCGCCGGGTGCGACGAGGTCGGCGAGCACGTCGCCCGACGCATCGGTGATCACCGTGCCGGCGGGCACGGGCAGGACGAGGTCGTCGCCGTTGGCGCCGTTCTTCTCGTCGCCGGCGCCGGGGGCACCGTTGGTCGCCCGGCGGTGCGGGCTGCGGTGGTAGTCGAGGAGGGTCGTGACCTGCGGGTCGACGACGAGGACGACGTCACCGCCGTGGCCGCCGTTGCCGCCGTCCGGGCCGCCGAGCGGCTTGAACTTCTCGCGGTGCACGGAGGCGACGCCGTGACCACCCTTGCCGGCCTCGACGTGCAGGGTGACGCGATCGACGAAGGTCGTCACGACCTCACCTCTCCTTGGTGTGTGGGGTGGAGCGGGTACGGCGAAGGGGGCAGGTCAGCGGACCCGCCCCCTTCGCACACGCATGGTGTCGCGTCAGCTGGCGGAGTCCACCGGCAGGACGCTCACGGTCTTGCGGCCGCGCTTGGAGCCGAAGGTGACGGCGCCGTCAGCGAGGGCGAACAGCGTGTCGTCGCCACCGCGGCCGACGTTGTCGCCCGGGTGGAAGTGGGTGCCGCGCTGGCGGACGATGATCTGACCGGTGCCGACGAGCTCGCCGCCGTACCGCTTGACACCCAGGCGCTGGGCATTGGAGTCGCGTCCGTTCTTGGACGAGGACACACCCTTCTTGGAAGACATGTCAGTAGGTTCCTAACTGTTGAAGGAGGCTCAGGCCTTGATGTCGGTGATCTTCAGCTGCGTGAGCGGCTGGCGGTGACCCTGGCGCTTGCGGTAGCCGGTCTTGTTCTTGTACTTCATGATCGTGATCTTGGGGCCCTTGGCGGCACCGACGACCTCGGCCGTGACGCTGGCCTTGGCCAGCTTGTCGGCGTCGCTGGTCACGGTGGACCCGTCGACGAGGAGGATCGGCTGCAGGTCGACGCTGTCGCCGGCCTCGCCCTTGATCGAGTTGATGAGGATGGTGTCGCCGACGGAGACCTTCTCCTGGCGGCCACCCGCGCGAACGATCGCGTACATCAGTGGAACTCACTTTCGCTTCAGGTGCACTCGCTCTGTCTGACCGGCCAACAGTCCTCATGCCGGGGCATGAAGCGTCCGCTCGGTGGGCGCACCAAAGACCAAGAGTACCGGCGAGACCCGCTGGCGGACAAACCGACGACGGGAGGTCAGCCCGGCGGCGTCAGCTGGTGCTCGAGGACGGGCGCCTCCCCCGGTCCGAGCACCGGGTGCAGCCCGACGGTGAAGCCGAGGAGGTCACCGCCATTGAGCCAGGTGTCGACGCTGCCACCCCGCGCGGAGGAGGCGGCGGAGTCGACCCCCGCCCGGTCCATGCCCACCTGTCCCCCGACCTCCTCGAGGCGGGTCGCCAGGGCATCGGCATCGGCCGGCGACTCGAAGAGGGCGATGCTCTGCACCTGCCGGTCGCCCGGGGCGACGAGCACCCGGATGACGTCGGCCTGGACGACGACCTCGCCACCCGTGCCGCGCACGACGACCTCGATCGGGTCCTCACCGCGCACGTCGACGTCGCGCAGGATGCCGCCGTCGGCCCCCAGGTCGTCCGCGGTGAGCGCCGTGGACAGGTCGATGAGCGCGCGGCGCTCGGTCTCGATGTGCTCGACCCCGGCCTCGCTGAAGGACGAGTTGTCCCCCGAGCCGGTCGTCGGCCCCTCCGCCGACCCTCGGGTGATCGTGCACCCCGCGAGGGCGAGCGCGAGCAGCCCGGCGACGGCGCCACGCCTCACAGCCGCAGCCACGTGTCCTGCGCGGACGGGTCCGCCGACGCCGGCCCCTCGGCCGGTGGGGCCTGGTCAGCCAGAGGCGTGAAGGACCACTCGAGGACCTCGAGGGCGGGGGCCTGCCCGCGGGCGGGCAGGCGGTGGAGGGTGACGCCGCCGCGGATGCCCAGGGCCTGCCCCCCGTGCAGCCCGTGCCGGCGACGGCGCTCGACCGGACCGTCGACGACCCGATCGACGAGCGCGGTGGTCGGCTCGGGAGCGAGGCCGAGGACCTCGGCCGTCCGGCGCAGCTCGTCGGCGGCTCGCTGCCCGTCGTCGAAGGAGCGGGTCAGCCCGACGACGGAGACGAGCTCGTCACCGCCGACCAGCAGTCGGATCGTCGTCGCTTCGACGCGCAGCGCGCCGAGCGGGCCCACGACGTCGACGGTGATCGGTCGGTCGAGCGGCGCGTCGACGTCCCAGACCGGCCCGGCCTCGCCGCCGAGCACCGTGTCGCGGGTCGGCCAGCCGGCAGCGAGGTCGATCACGGCACGTCCGGTCGCGTGGATGCGGTCCACCCCGGCTGCCGAGAAGGTCGAGCGGTCGGTCATGTCCAGCACCCTACTGTCGGACGTCGGCGTCGAACCCGGACAGGATCCGCGCGACGATGCGGTCGACGTTGTTGACGGGTCGGGCCTCGTCGAGGCGGGTGTCGAAGTCCGACTCGACGATCGCGCGGATCTCCTCGTCGGTCAGGTCGGCGAAGGCCGGCCACGTGTCCTGCTCGATGAGTGCCCAGCGGGAGGACTGGTCGGCGACATTGCCCTCCGGCAGCGGGGTCGTCACGGTGACGGTCCCCTGCAGCGGGTTGTCGATGCCGGTGAAGGGGATGGTGTGCGGCCCCGGGGTCTCCACGTCGAAGGTCACCGGGAAGACCTCGCCGAAGGTCTGCGCACCGGGGATCGTCGGCTCACCGATGAGGGTGATGCCGTAGGTGACCGCGGGGCCCGTCGGGAAGTGGCTGTATATCGTCTGGTAGTCGTCGACGATGATCTGGTTCTGCTCCCGCCACAGCAGCCGGTGGTTGCCGTCGTCGACCCGGGCGGGGTCGCCGGAGTCGATCCCGTACCAGGCCTGCATCGCGTTGTCGTCGATGACGCCGGCCGCGTGCATCCGCTCGATCTCGGCGATGCCCCCGTCGACGTAGGCCTGGTGCATCGACCCCTGGTCGAAGAAGATCTCCTGCTGCATCGACAGCAGGGTCGACTCGTAGAAGGCGAGGTCGGCGTCGCTCAGCGAGGCAAGCACCGCGAGGTTGCCCGCGTGCGGCGGTGGCAGCAGGGGTGCGCCGGCGAGGACACCCTGGGCGACGTCGCGGGCGAGGTCGAGGTCGGCGAAGCCGCCGGCGAAGCTCGGGCCGATCATGTTGGCCATCGCGGCCCACTCGAGATCGGGGTTGGCGAGGTAGAGCTCGCCGTAGTACTCGTACACCGCCGAGACGATGTCGCGGTTGCCGTCGAAGCCCTGGCTCGGGTCCCACTCCGCCGGGTCGATGCCCGCCTGCTGCAGGGCCCGGTCGATCCAGTACTGCTCGAGGTAGTCCGCGTAGGCGACCGGGTCGTCGGCAAAAAGCCCGTCGTCGAAGGCCCGGTCGAGCGCCTCCTTGGTCCCCTCCGGGTCCGCGACCGCGAGGTCGCGGAACTCGTCGCTCTCGAGGTAGTCGGCCCGCTCCTGGGGCGTCATGTCCTCGAGCTCGTCGTAGAGGTCGGCCGCCGCCAACGGCGGCGTCATGGGGAGCCTCGGTCCGGCTGACGAAGGGGGGCCCCCGCCCGTGGCACCCGCGCTACCGGCCTCCTGCTCGGCCGCCTGGGTCCGGGCGCGGCCGCCGTAGGTGTCGAGCAGATCGGCCGCCTCGGCCAGCCGGGTGCGGGCGGTGGCCCACGACTGGCCGAATCGGTCGGCGTCGTCGCCGGTCCAATGCATCGCCAGGAGCATCGCCTGCGCGGTGCCGTCGCCCTCGACGGTCCGGGTGCGCCCCGCCAGCGTCACGAGTGCGTCGCCGATGGCGCGCAGTCGGTCGCTGTCGGCGCCGTGCGTCAGCTGGTCCACGGTGTCCCTTCCCCCTGCTGGTCAGGTGAAGGCTAGCCACGTGCACGCCGACGGCCCATGGGGAGCGCTCCCCCATGGGCCGTCGGTCGGTGCGGCTCGGTGCGTCAGGCCTTCGGCGGGCCGGCCTCCGAGGTGACGCGCTTGCGCTTGCGTCGCGCCGGCGCGGCCGGCTCCGGGTCGGCGACAGGTGTCGTCGGCGCCTCGCCGGACTCACCGGCGACCTTGGTCAGGGGTGCCGCTGCGGGCTCGGCCGGCGCGGTGAGGTCGACGGCCTCGAGCGCCACCGGGGCACCCGAGCTCGACGCGGCACGGCGGCCACCGCGGCGACGCCTCGGCGCCTCCTGCGGCTCGGGCTCGACAGCGCTCTCGACGGGCTCGGGCACGACATCGGCCGCGGGCTGCAGCGCCAGCTGCTCCGGCTCGGCCGGGGCTGGCGGGGTCGACTCCTCGCCCGCGCCGGTCAGGTCGACCGCCTCGAGCGCCACCGGGGCGCCGGCGGTGGAGGCCGCCCGGCGACCGCCGCGACGACGCTTCGGCGCCTCCTGCGCCGGCTCCTCGACCGGCGCCGGCCCCGACGTCACCTCGGGCGCGTCGGCGGCGGAGTCGGTGGTCGCGAGGTCGGCGACGTCGTCCTCGCTCGCCTCGCCGGCGATGTTCTTGATCGCCGCGGCGTGGGCCGCCGCCGCGATCTGGGCCGCGGTCCGGCCGTTGGCGTCGGTCTGCTCCTCGACCGGCTCCTGGCGCTGCGCCGAGGAGTCCTTGTCCCCCTTCGACCGGCCACGACGGGACTTGCCGCCGCCACCGCCACCGTTGCCGCCGTGGTTGCCGCCGGCGTGACCACCGGGGTCGTGGGCGACGGGCTCGCTGTGGACGATGATGCCCCGACCCTGGCAGTGCTCGCACTCTTGCGAGAAGACCTCGATGAGACCGGCACCGACCCGCTTGCGGGTCATCTGCACCAGGCCGAGCGAGGTGACCTCGGCGACCTGGTGCTTGGTGCGGTCACGGCCCAGGCACTCGAGCAGACGGCGGACGACGAGGTCCCGGTTGGACTCGAGGACCATGTCGATGAAGTCGACGACGATGATGCCGCCGATGTCGCGCAGCCGCAGCTGACGCACGATCTCCTCGGCCGCCTCGAGGTTGTTCTTCGTCACCGTCTCCTCGAGGTTGCCCCCGGAGCCGGTGAACTTGCCGGTGTTGACGTCGACGACCGTCATCGCCTCGGTGCGGTCGATGACGAGCGAGCCGCCGGAGGGCAGCCAGACCTTGCGGTCCATCGCCTTGGCGATCGCCTCGTCGATCCGGTGCGCGGCGAAGACGTCGCCCTCGCCCGTGTACTTCTCCAGGCGGTCGGAGAGGTCCGGTGCGACGTCGTCGACGTAGCCCTTGATCTCGCGCCAGGCGTCGTCGCCCGAGACGACCATCTTGGCGAAGTCCTCGTTGAAGATGTCGCGGATGACCCGCACGGTCATGTCCGGCTCGGCGTGCAGGAGGACCGGGGCGCCGCCGGCGGATCCCTTCTTGCCCTTCTTGGCCTCGGCCTTGGAGCTGATCTTGTCCCAGGCCTTGGTGAGCCGCTCGACATCGGCGGTCAGCTCGGCCTCCGAGGCACCCTCGGCAGCGGTCCGGACGATGACGCCCGCGCTGTCCGGGACGACCTGCTTGAGGATCCCCTTGAGGCGGGAGCGCTCGGTGTCGGGCAGCTTGCGCGAGATGCCCGTCATGCTGCCCTCGGGCACGTAGACGACGTAGCGGCCGGGCAGCGAGATCTGCGAGGTGAGGCGCGCACCCTTGTGGCCCACCGGGTCCTTGGTCACCTGGACGAGGACCGAGTCACCCGAGGAGAGCGCATTTTCGATCCGGCGCGCCTGGCCGTTGCCGACGCCCTGCGCCTCCCAGTTGACCTCACCGGCGTAGAGCACCGCATTGCGGCCCTTGCCGATGTCGATGAAGGCGGCCTCCATGCTCGGCAGCACATTTTGCACGCGTCCGAGGTAGACGTTGCCGACGAGCGTCGACGTCGTCTCGCGGGAGACGTAGTGCTCGGCGAGCACGCCATCCTCGAGGACGCCGATCTGGGTGCGGTCGCCGTGCTGGCGCACGACCATGACCCGCTCGACGCTCTCGCGCCGGGCGAGGAACTCCGCCTCGGTGATGATCGTGCGGCGACGACCGGCCTCACGGCCCTCGCGGCGACGCTGCTTCTTCGCCTCGAGACGGGTGCTGCCCTTGATCGCCTGCGGCTCGTTGCGCCGCGACTCGCGGACCTTGGTCACGGTGCCGGGCGGGTCCTCCTGGCCACCGTTGCCACCACCACCACCGCCGCCACCACGGCGGCGCCGGCGACGTCGACGCGAGCTGCCGGAGCCCTCGTCACCGGAGTCGTCGGACGAGCCCGAGTCGTCGGAGTCGTCGTCGGACCCGTCGTCCGAGGAGTCGGTGTCGTCGGATGCGTCATCGCCCTGCGCCTGCCGGCCACCCCGGCCGCGCGAGCGCCCGCGGCCGCGGCCACCACCGGAGGAGTCGTCCGCGGAGTCGTCGTCCGAGGTGTCGTCATCGGAGGAGTCGGCGGGAGCCTCGCCCGACTCGTCGGCGCCCTCGTCGCCGGAGCGGCTGTTGCGACCGCGCCCGCCGCGACGACGACGGCGGCGGCCGCCCCCTTCGCCCGGGGTGTCGTCACCGGAGTCGTCGCGCGACTCGTCCTGGTCGCTGCTCTTGTCGTCCTCGTCCGCGACGTCCTCCGGCTCCGGCTCGCGCCGGCGCGGCGGGGCGACGACCGGGGTCGGCTGCTGGAAGAGGAGGCCGAAGGACGGCACGACGGCTGCGGGCGCCGACTGCGGCTCCTGCGTCTCGGGCGTGTCCGTCTCGGGCTGGGCTGCCTGCGTCGACTCGTCGACGGGCGTGTCGTTGTCGGTGGCCATGTGGCACCTCCTGCACCACGGCCGTGTCCCGACACCGGCACCCCTGAGAGGGGTGCGACCCGGCCGCCGTGCGGCGTGGCGGGCGCCTGGCCCGCGAAAGAGTCCGTGTTGCCTCGGCCGGGCTCGCGCTCAGCGCGGCACCCCGTCGGGGCCGGCGGCGTCTCAGTCGGCGGCCAGTGGATCGGCCACGCTCTCGGTCTCGCTGCTCCAGATCCCCTGCGCCAGTCGGGTCGCCTTGGGCGATCGCGGCGGCGCGAACGAGGTGGCAGCGGTGATCGCGCTGAGGACGTCGTCGGGGCGAACGGCAGGTGTGGTGTGCCGCACGACCATCGTCAGTATCGCACAGCCCTCGTCCGACAGACCGGTCTCCGCCCGGATGACGGGCTCGCGCGCGTCGTAGGACTTCACGCCCTTCTTGAACATCCGGCTGACCTCCACCCGCTCCTGCGCGAGGAACCCGGCGACGGCCCGCTCGAGGTCGGCCAGCTCGACACCGGGGAACTCCAGCAACCACCGGCTCGCCTGCAGGCGGTCGGCCAGCGCACCCGGCTGGGCCTCGACCACCGAGACGATGTCGAGCCCGTCAGGCAGGGCCGCGTCGAGGGCCGTGGCCAGCGCATCGGGGTCGACCCGCTCGGTCACCGAGATCTCGAAGTACTCCGCCTCGCTCGCCGCCCCAGTCGCAGCGCCGTTGGCGTAGGAGATCTTCGGGTGCGGGTGGAAGCCGGCCGAGTAGGCCATCGGCACCCCCGAGCGTCGCAGCGCGCGCTCGAGCGCACGGCCGAAGTCACGGGTCGAGGAGTAGCGCAGCCGCCCGCGGCGGGCGTACTGGATGCGCAACTTCTGGACCGCCGGGGGTGGGGGCGGGCCGTCGGGGGTGCGTTGCGGGGACATGGGGGTCAAGCGTAGGCGCCGCGCGCGAGCAGCTCGACCAGGTGCACGCCGGTCCGCTCGGTGAGGTCGGCGATCTGGGTCTGGCAGCTGAAGCCGTCGGCGAGGACGACCGTGTCGCAGCCGGCCCCCTCGATCGCCGGCAGCAGCTGCTGCTCGGCGACCTTGACCGACACCTCGTAGTGGCCGAGCTCGACGCCGAAGTTGCCCGCCAGCCCGCAGCAGCCGCCCAGCCGCGTCACCGTCGCGCCCGTGCGGGCGAGCAGCGCCTCGTCGGCCGCCCAGCTCATCACCGCGTGGTGGTGGCAGTGCGGCTGGGCCACGACCTCGGTGCCGGAGAGGTCGGGGGCGGCCCAGCGCCCTGCGTCGATGGCGGTGGTGAGCACCTCGGCGACCGTGCGCACTCCCCCGGCGACCTCACGAGCGGCCGGCGAGTCGACGAGCCGCGGCAGGTCGTGGCGCAGCGCGGCGGTGCAGCTCGGCTCCATGCCGACGACGGGGATGCCCGCCGCGACGACCGGCGCGAGGACGCGCGCGGCATCGGTCAGGGTCTTCTTCGCGGCGTCGAGCTGACCGGTGGAGATGAAGGTCAGCCCACAGCACAGCGCCTCCGCCGGGACGAAGGGGGTGAACCCCGCCTGCTGCAGCAGCGCCACGGTCGACCGGCCGACCTGGGGCGAGAAGTGGTCGGTGAAGGAGTCGACGAAGATCGCGACTGGGTGGGCGGTGCCGGCGGCCTGGGCCGCGGAGGCGACGAGCCCCTCGCCCTGCGCCCAGGTGCGGAAGGTCTGCCGGGCGAAGGTCGGGATGCTCCGGCGCGGGTCGACGCCCGCCGCGGGCAGGGTGAGCCGCTTGATGCCGGGCAGGGAGGTCATCGCATTGGCAACCCGCGGCAGCCTGGCGGCGACCCGGGCGAGCTGCGGCAGCCGGCCGAGCGAGTAGTGGCTGCGCGGTCGCACCCGGCCCTTGTACGTCTGGTGGAGGGTCTCCGACTTGTACGTCGCCATGTCGATGCCCGTGGGGCAGTCGCTGGCGCAGCCCTTGCACGACAGGCACAGGTCGAGGGCGTCGTGCACCTCGGGCGAGCGCCAGCCATCGGTGATCGTCGACCCGTTGAGCATCTCCTGCAGCGCGCGGGCGCGGCCCCGGGTGGAGTCCTTTTCCTCCCCCGTCGCGAGATAGCTCGGGCACATGACGGTGCTCGACGTGCCAGCGGCCCGGCACTTGCCGACGCCGGTGCAGCGGTGGACGGCCTGGCTGAAGTCGCCGTCGTCCTCGGGGTAGGCGAAGGCAAGCGGCAGGCTCACCTTGCGGGCTGCGGGGATGCGGATGTCGGCGTCGACGGGCGCAGCGTCGACGAGGACACCCGGGTTGAGCAGGTTGCTCGGGTCGAAGGCGTGCTTGACGGCACCGAAGAGGGCCATCGTCTCGGCGTCGTACATGCGCGGCAGCAGGGCCGAGCGGGCCCGGCCGTCACCGTGCTCCCCGGAGAGCGAGCCTCCGTGGGCGGCGACGAGGTCGGCCGCGTCCTCGACGAGTCGCCGGTAGCGATCGCGGCCGTCGGGGGCGTCGAGGTTGACGTCGAGACGGATGTGCAGGCAGCCGTCGCCGAAGTGCCCGTAGGGCAGGCCCTGCACGTCGTGCTCCTCGAGCAGCGCGTCGAAGGCCCGCAGGTAGTCGCCGAGGTGCTCTGGCGGCACGGCGGCGTCCTCCCACCCGGCGTGGGCGGGCCGATCGCGCGGCGATCGCGAGGAGAGGCCGGCGCCGTCCTCACGGATCTTCCACAGCGCGCGGGCCTGGCCCGGGTCGTCGACGACGAGGGCGTCGACGTGCGCGATCTCGCGGCAGACCTGCTCGGCACCGGCGCGCGCGGCGGCCGGGGTCTCCCCCGGGACCTCGACGAGCAGCCACGCGGCACCGCGCGGCAGGTCGGGCACGGCGTGCGGGCCGCGACGGCGCCGGACGATGTCGACGATGCGCGAGTCGATGCCCTCTGCCGCAACGGCGCCCAGCCCCTTGAGCAGGTGGGCGACGTCGCCGGCGGCGTAGATGTCCTCGAAGCCGAGGACCGTCAGGCACGTGGCCGGCGGGTCGGTGACGAGACGCACCCGGGCCTGCGTCACGAGGGCGAGCGTCCCCTCGGAGCCGACGAGCATGCGGCCGATGTCGCGGCCGCGCTCGGGGGCGAGGTGCTCCAGCGCGTAGCCGGAGACCTGCCGGCCGAAGCGCCCGAACTGCGTGCGGATCGTGCCGAGGTGGTCGTCGGCGAGCTGCGTCAGCCGGGCCACGAGGGCGTCGTCACCGGTGAGCGAAGGGGGTCCCCCCGCCGCTCCCGTCGTCGCCGAGAGCCGGGTGCCGGCCGCGGTGAGCATCTCCAGGCCGACGACGTTGTCGCTCGTCCGCCCGTAGCCGAGCGCGCGGTTGCCGCAGGCGTTGTTGCCGATCATGCCGCCGACGGTGCAGCGGCTGTGGCTGCTCGGGTCGGGGCCGAAACGCAGCCCGACCCGGCGGGCCTCGGCCTGGAGGGTGGCGTGCACGGTACCGGCCTCGACGAGGGCGGTCGCGCTGTCGCCGTCGACCTCCAGGACCCGGCCGAGGTGACGGGCGGTGTCGATGACGATGCCGGGGCCGACCGCGTTGCCGGCGCACGAGGTGCCGGCACCACGGGCGGTGACGGGGATGCCGAGCTCTCGGGCCACGGCGAGGGTGCCCTCGATCTCGTCGGTGTGCCGCGGGAAGACCACCGCCCGCGGCGGCACGCGGTAGATGCCGGCGTCCGTGGCGTACATGCCGATCGTCAGGGCATCGGTCCGTGCGTCGGCCACGCCCTCACGACGCAGGGCCTCGGTCAGCAGGGTCGGCGTCGTCATGCCGGGCATTGTCCCCCTTCGGCCGGAGGCGGCGCGGACCGGTCTCGCAGGCCGGGTCAGTCGCCGGGGATGAACCACGGGACGAGCACGAGGACGATCGCCAGCAGTGCGATCAGTCCGGCGCCGCCGAGGGTGTAGCTCGAGCGTCGCTGCCGCGGCCAGTCCTGCATCGGCAGCACGGCGAAGCCCATGCCGTAGGCGATCGCCATGACGGCGACGATCACGATCCCGGTCGTGACGGACATGTCTGCTCCCCCTGCTCGACGGTGTCCGGTCCAGCCTGCCACGACAACCGGACGAAGGGAGTCTCCCGTCGGCCCCGGGTCAGCCCGTCTGCCCGGACGGGGCGACCATGTCCTGCTTGCCGGCCCCGAGGACGGTGAGCGGGAGCAGGTTCTTGCCCGTCGGACCGATCTCGATGTCGGTCCCCATCTGCGGGCAGACGCCGCAGTCGAAGCACGGGGTCCACCGGCAGTCGTCGACCTCGGTCTCGTCGAGCGCGTCGAGCCAGTCCTGCCACAGCCACTCCTTGTCGAGACCGGAGTCGATGTGGTCCCAGGGCAGGACCTCCGACTCCTCCCGCTCGCGGGTGGTGTACCAGGCGACGTCGACGCCGGTGCCCTCGAGGGCGGTCTCGGCCGCGGACATCCATCGGTCGTAGGAGAAGTGCTCGCTCCAGCCGTCGAAGCGGCCACCCTCGCGCCAGACCTGCTCGATGACCCGCCCGACGCGGCGGTCACCGCGCGAGAGCAGGCCCTCGACGATGCCCGGCTTGCCGTCGTGGTAGCGGAAGCCGATGGACCGGCCGTAGCGCTTGTCGGCACGGATCGCGTCGCGCAGCTTGTGCAGCCGCTCGTCGGTCTCCTCGGCGCCGAGCTGGGCGGCCCACTGGAAGGGGGTGTGCGGCTTCGGCACGAAGCCGCCGATGGAGACGGTGCACCGGATGTCGTTGTGCCCGGCGACCTCGCGGCCGGTCTCGATGACCCGCTTGGCGACCTCGGCGATCTGCAGCACGTCCTCGTCGGTCTCGGTGGGCAGACCGCACATGAAGTACAGCTTGACCTGACGCCAGCCGGCGCCGTAGGCCGCCGACACCGTCCGGATGAGGTCCTCCTCGGTCACCATCTTGTTGATGACCTTGCGGATCCGCTCCGACCCGCCCTCGGGGGCGAAGGTCAGGCCGGATCGGCGCCCGTTGCGGGTCAGCTCGTTGGCCAGGTCGATGTTGAAGGCGTCGACGCGGGTGCTCGGCAGGGACAGGCCCGTGTTGGTCCCCTCGTAGCGGTCCGCGAGCCCCTTGGCGATGTCGCCGATCTCGGTGTGGTCGGCGCTGGAGAGGGAGAGCAGCCCGACCTCCTCGAAGCCGGTGGCGGCCAGGCCGGCCTCGACCATCTCGCCGATGCCGGTGATGGAGCGCTCCCGGACCGGTCGGGTGATCATGCCGGCCTGGCAGAAGCGGCAGCCGCGGGTGCAGCCGCGGAAGATCTCGACGCTCATCCGCTCGTGGACCGACTCCGCGAGGGGGACGAGCGGCTTCTTGGGGTAGGGCCACGCGTCGAGGTCCATGACCGTGTGCTTGTCGACGCGCCACGGCACGCCGGTCTCCACCGGGGCGACGCGCTGGATGCGCCCGTCGGGCAGGTAGTCGACCTCGTAGAAGGCCGGGACGTAGACGCCGCCGGTCGCCGCGAGGCGTCGCAGCACCTCGACACGGCCGCCGGGTCGGCCCTCGGCCTTCCACCCGGCGATGATGTCGGTGGCCGCGAGCACGGCCTCCTCGCCGTCACCGACGATCGCCGCGTCGATGAAGTCGGCGACCGGCTCCGGGTTGAAGGAGGCGTGCCCGCCCATGACGACGAGCGGGTGCTCGTCGCCCCGGTCGGCCGCGTGCAGCGGGATGCCGGCGAGGTCGAGGGCCGTGAGCATGTTGGTGTAGCCGAGCTCGGTCGAGAAGCTCAGGCCGAAGACGTCGAAGTCGCCGACGGGGCGGTGCCCGTCGACGGTGAACTGCGGCAGGCCGTGCTCGCGCAGCAGGGCCTCCATGTCGGGCCACACCGCGTAGCTGCGCTCCGCGAGGGCGTCGGCCCGCTCGTTGAGCACCTCGTAGAGGATCATGACGCCCTGGTTGGGCACGCCGACCTCGTAGGCGTCGGGGTACATGAGGGCCCAGCGGACCGTGAGCTCGTCACCGTCGGGACCGTGGCCACCGACGTGCCAGTCCTTGACCGTCGAGTTCAGCTCGCCCCCGACGTACTGGATGGGCTTGCTGACCCGCTCGAGCAGGGGCTCGAGGGCAGGGAAGATCGACTCACCGGACATACCCCAAGGGTAGGTCCGGTGCGCGGCAGTCCCAAACACCGCGCACCGGACCCCTCCCGCGGATCAGCTCGGGTACATCTCCTCGATGTCGCCCTTGAACTTGTCGGCGACGACCTTGCGGCGCAGCTTGAGGCTGGGCGTGAGCTCCCCGTCCTCGACCGTCAGGTCACGCCCGAGGATGTGGAAGCGCTTGATCTGCTCGTGCCGGTTGAGCCCGGCGTTGAGCTCGTCGATGTAGGACTGGACCATCTCGCGGGCCTGCATCGACGAGACGATCTCGGTGTACCCGGCATCGGCCAGGCCGTTGGCCTCGGCCCACGGCTGGATGGCCTCCTCGTCGAGGGTGACGAGCGCCGTGACGAACTGCCGGTTTTCCCCGTGGACGAGCAGCTGGCCGACGTAGGGGCACAGCCCCTTGAAGGTCGACTCGATCTGCGACGGCGCCACGTACTTGCCGTTGCTCGTCTTGAAGAGGTCCTTCTTGCGGTCGGTGATCTTGACGAAGCCGTCGGCGTCGACCTCCCCGATGTCACCGGTGTGGAACCACCCGTCCTCGGTGAGCACCTCGGCAGTCGCCTCGGGGTTGTTGTGGTATCCCTCCATGACGTGCTCGCCGCGGACGAGGATCTCGCCGTCCTCGGCGACCTTGATCTCGGTCTGGACGTTGGGCCAGCCGACGGTGCCGACGCGCAGGGCGTAGGGCCGGTTGACCGTGGCCGCCGCGGAGGTCTCGGTGAGGCCGTAGCCCTCGAGGATCGGCAGGCCGGCACCGTTGAACCAGTGGGCGATGTCGGTGTTGAGCGCCGCGGAGCCGGAGATGAAGAAGCGCACCCGGCCGCCGAAGCGGTCGCGCACCTTGGCGAAGACGAGCTTGTCGGCGACCTTGTGCTTCAGCCCGAGGAGCAGGCCCGGCCGACGCCCGTCGGACTGGGCCTGGGAGTACTGCCGGGCCGTCGCGGAGGCGAAGTCGAAGATCTTCGCCTTGGCGCCCCCTTCCTCCTGCATGCCGAGCGAGAGCTTGCCGTAGACCTTCTCGAAGATGCGCGGGGCCGCCGCCATGAAGGTCGGGCGGACCTCACCGAGGTTGTCGACGATCTTGTCGATCCGCCCGTCGACGGCCGTCTGCATGCCCACGTCGGTGCTGATGAGCAGCAGGACCTTGGCGAAGACGTGCGACAGCGGCAGCCACAGGTAGTGCACGTCGTCCGGGGTGAGCATCCCGGTCGAGCGGATCGCGGCGCCCTGGTAGGTCCACGTCGCGTGACGCAGACGCACGCCCTTGGGGCGGCCGGTCGTGCCCGAGGTGTAGATGATCGTCGCGAGCGACTGCGGCCCGGTGGCGTCGATGCGGGCGTCGACCACGCCCGGTTCGGCCGCGAGCAGGGCCGCGCCGCGTCCCTCGAGGTCCTCGAAGGAGATGACCCAGTCGTCGAGGTCGACGCCGTCGGTGTCGACGACGACGACCGTCATGACCTCGGGGATCGCGTCGCGGACCTGGCGCAGCTTGCCGACCTGCTCCGCGTCCTCGGCGATGACGACCCGGGAGCCCGAGTTGTCGACGATGAAGGCGACGTCGTCGCTGATCGACGTCGGGTAGATCGTCGTCGTCGCGGCGCCGGCGGCCATGATGGCGTAGTCGGCGAGGACCCACTCGATGCGGGTGCTCGAGGCGAGGGAGACACGGTCCTCGGGACGGATCCCGAGATCGACGAGACCGGCCGCCAGCTGCCAGACGCGATCACCGAGCTGGGCCCAGGTCAGCTCGTCCCAGGCGATGCCGGAGGGGTAGGAGTAGGCGGTGTTGTCAGGGGTGTCGGCAATGCGCTGCCGCAGCAGGTGACCGACGGAGGGCGCACGGTCCTCGAACATGCTGGCGTCGTAGGCCTCGTCGACGGCGCGGGTGGGGCGGGGGTCAGGCACAGGAGTCCACTCCTTCGTGGGCTTCGGGTGATGCGCGCATCCTCCCCCAGCGTCGGGCCGGGTGTCACTGGTCCGCCCACAGCGTGACCATTTGGTGACCAAATGCTGACGGTGGCTCCGCCGCCGGCCCCTCAGGCCGGCTTGCGGCGCACGTACAGCTGCTTGCGGTAGCGGGCGACGAGGGTCCCGTCCTCGGCGACGACGTCGTTGTCGCACCACACCAGGTACTTGCTGCCGTCAGCCGTCGCGGCGCGGATCTCGTCGAGCAGCTCGTCGGTGATCCGGATGCTCGTGCGCACGTCGGTGCGGCCAGGACTGACGAAGTCGATCTCCCCCGCCTTGTCCCAGACGATGTACTCGTCCCCGAGGCACCGCAGGGCCCCGAGCATCCACCACGGGTCGCACATGGCGAAGAGGGAGCCGCCGAACTGCGTCCCGACGTAGTTGCGGCTCCACGGGCGCATCCGCAGCGAGACGTCGAACTCGCGGAAGTCTGCGGAGATCCGGTCGACGTGGACGCTCGCGGCGAGGAAGGGCGGCCAGAGGTTGAGCCCACGGCGCAGCGCGGTGGCGCCGAGGTCCTTGGACAGGGTCTGGAAGGAGGGGCTCTGCACGGGGGCCATCGTCACCGATGGGTGGGCACGGGTTCACGACCTGTGGCGGACCTCTCCTCCCGGGCCACCGCGACGACCACGCCGATCGCCGCCCAGCAGGCGAACATCGACGAGCCGCCGTAGGAGAGGAAGGGCAGCGGCAGACCCGTGACGGGCAGCAGACCGAGGTTCATGCCGATGTTTTCGACCGACTGCACGGCGAACCACGCGGCGACGGCCCAGCACACGAGCCGGACGAAGGGGTCGTCGCTGCGGGTGCCGGCCAGGGCGATGCGGGCGACGACGAGCCCGAGGAGCACGACGACGAAGGCGGCGCCGACGAAGCCGAGCTCCTCCCCCGCCACGGAGAAGACGAAGTCGGTCTCCTGGAAGGGGATCGCGCCCGAGGTCGTCAGCTCTCCCGCGTGCAGCCCCTGCCCGCCCCAGCCCCCGTTGGCGATCGCCCGCCGCACCTGCTGGGTCTGGTAGCCGATGCCCATCGGGTCCGCGCTGGGGTCGAGGAAGGCGGTGAGGCGATCGCGCTGGTAGCCGCTGAGCAGCGGGGTCGTGAAGGCCGCCGTCACCGCTGCGACACCCGCGAGGAGCACACCGGCGAGCCACGGCCACGAGGCTCCGGAGACGACGAGCACCCCGAGCGCCAGCGCGACGAGCACGAGCGCCGACCCCAGGTCGGGCTGGGCCATGACGAGCAGCACCGGCACGGCGGTCGCGGCACCGGCGAGCAGGATCTCGCGCGGTCGGGGTCGCTGCCGACGCTCCGCCGCGGGCGCGAGCAGCATCGGCAGGGCGACGCACAGCCCGACCTTCGCCAGCTCGCTCGGCTGGAGGGAGAAGCCGCCGGGCAGCTGGATCCACGACCGGGAGCCGTTGACCTCGGAGCCGAGCGGGCTGAGCACGAGCACGAGCCCGACGAGCCCCACGAGGTAGGCGAAGGGGGCCAGCGCCCGCAGCACGGCCCGGTCCAGCCGGGCGACGAACAGGGCGATGACCAGACCGATCCCGAGGTTGACGAGATGGCGCACCAGGTAGGCCGACCCGGCCTCGTGCCGCGTCGCGGAGTGCACGAGCACCGCGCCGAGCCCCGCGGCGATGAGCGCGGCTGCAAGCAGCACGAGGTCGGAGCGCAGCAGGCGGGCGGCGAAGCCCCCTTCGGTCCGCACGACCTCAGGCGGGCGCGGCCGGCGGGAGCCCGAGGACGCGGCGGGTCTGCTCGACGTCGGCGGCCATCGCCTCGAGCAGCGCGTCGATGGAGTCGAAGCGCAGGGTCGGGCGGACGTGGTCGACGAAGTCGACGGCCACCCGTTCGTCGTAGAGGTCGAGGTCGGTGCGGTCGAGGACGTAGGCCTCGACGACGCGGGTCTGCTGGTCGAAGGTGGGGTTGGTCCCCACGGAGATCGCCACCGGGAGACGGCGGTCGGCCGCGTCGATCGGCAGGTCGAGGCGGGTGAGCCACCCGGCGTACACCCCGTCGGAGGGCACGAGACCGAGGCTGTCGTCGCCGAGGTTGGCCGTCGGGTACCCGAGCTCACGACCCCGGTGGAAGCCGTGGACGACCGTGCCCACGACGCGGTGGGTGCGCCCGAGGATCGCGGCCGCCGCTGCCACCTCGCCGGCGGACAGGTGGGCGCGCACCGCGGACGAGGACCACCGCTCGGTCTCGCCCTGGTCCTCGATGACGACGACCTCGAAGCCGTGCTCGGCTCCCAGCTGCCGGAGCAGGTCGACGTCGCCCGTGTAGCCGGCTCCGAAGCCGCGGGTGTCGGCCCCGACGACGAGGACCGCCGCCTGCAGGCCGGTGACGAAGGTGTCGACGACGTAGTCGACGGCGCTCGTCTGCGCGAAGTCCATGGTGAAGGGCAGCACGCACAGTCCGTCGACGCCCGCCTCGGCGAGCAGCTCGTCGCGCAGCGGCCCCGGCGAGATGATCTCCGGCGCCCGCTCGGGGTGCATGACCTCGACGGGGTGCGGGTCGAAGGTCACTGCCACAGCCGGCAGGTCGCGCTCACGCCCCTGCCGGACCAGCTCGTCGAGGATGGCACGGTGCCCGCGGTGGACACCGTCGAAGTTGCCGAAGGTCGCCACGCACGGCCGCAGCTGCGGCGGGGTGGCACTCGGAGATGACCATTGCTGCACGGGACGACACTCTACGAACTGGCGGGCGCGAAGACGACGTGGGCTCGCGCGGTGCCGCGGCTCTCGTCGAGGACGGCGACGAGAGACCCGTCGGGGCCGAGAGCCGCCACCGGCTCCGTGCGGCCGGGGCTGGCGCTGTCGATGCGCTGTCCGTAGCCGAGCGCCCGAGCCTCGGGCTCGGTGAGCTCGCGCGTGACGAGCGCTGCGGCAGCGGCCTGCTCGAGCGGGGTGAGCGGCAGCAGAGCGTCCTCTCCCCCGCTCTCGCGCAGGGCCGAGAGCTCGTCGAGGGTGTGGGCGTGCGCGAGGGTCAGCCCACCCACGCGGGTGCGCCGCAGCGCCGTGAGGTGACCGTGGCAGCCCAGGTCGGCCCCGAGGTCGCGCGCCAGGGCGCGCACGTAGGTGCCCGACGAGACCTCGACGACGACGTCGATGTCGAGCACGGGGTGCCCCTCCGCCTCGGTCGACCGCACGTCGAGCATGTCGAAGCGCGAGACCCTGACGGGGCGGGCGGCGAGCTCGACCTGCTCCCCCGCCCGCACGCGGGCGTACGAGCGCTCCCCCTTGACCTTGATGGCGCTCACCGAGCTCGGCACCTGCTCGATGTCGCCCGTGAGCCGGGCGACGGCCGCGTCGAGCGCCGGCCGGTCCGTCCCGGCCACGTCGCCGACGGCCGTGACCTCCCCTTCGGCGTCGTCGGTGATCGTCGCCTGACCCAGACGGATCGTCGCGGTGTACTCCTTGTCCGCGCCGACGAGGAAGGTGAGCAGCTTGGTGCCCCGACCGACGCCGAGGACGAGGACGCCCGTGGCCATCGGGTCGAGGGTGCCGGCGTGGCCGACCTTCCTGGTCCGGTAGAGACGCCGGCAGCGGGCGACGACGTCGTGGCTCGACCAGCCGGCGGGCTTGTCGACGACGACGAGGCCCTCGCTCACGCGTCGCTCCCCGGAGGGGTGCCCTCCCCCTCGTCGTCCTTGGTGCGGTAGGGGTCGGCGTCACCGGCCGGCGAGGCACTCGCCCGGGATCGTGCGAGGTCCTCGTCACGCTCGCGCGCGGAGCGGAGCAGGTCGTCGATGTGCGACGCGTTTTCGGGCACGCCGTCGGGGAGGATCTCCAGCGTCGGCGTCAGCCGGATGCCCAGCTGCTTGCCGACGAAGGAGCGCAGCTTGCCGCGGTTGGCCTCGAGGACCTCCGCGCTGCGGGCCCTCTGGTCGTCGTCACCGAAGACGGTGTAGAAGACCGACGCGTGCTGGAGGTCACCGGTCACCCGCACGTCGGTGATCGTCACGAACCCGAGGTCCGGGTCCTTGACGACCTGCTGCAGGTTGGCCGCGATGAGCTCCTGGATGCGATCGGCGATCTTGCGGGCGCGGGCCGGGTCGGCCATGGCACACCTCCGTGAGGGGCTGGGTGAGGACGAGGTCCACGGTATGCGACGCCGCCGCGTGCGACGACGCCGCGCCGCGGACCGTCACTACGAGTTGGTGGCGACGTTGGCGATGCCGGCGAGCAGGCTGATGATCGTGACGCCGAAGGCGACGACGCCGAGGACGATGCCGATGATCGCGAGGGTGCGCTCGTTGCCGTCACCCTGCAGCGCATTCGCCTTGGACAGACCCATGCCGCCGCAGATGACCGCGACGAGTGCCGCCAGGGCGCCCACCGGCCAGCAGCAGCAGCCGAGGGGTATGGCGATCAGGCCGACGACGATCGAGACGATGCCGAGGGTCTTGGCGCTCCCGTCCGGGGCGGCATGAGGCATGGCATAGGGGTTCGCCTCCGGTGCGCCGTACGGCGGCGGGGCGGCGGCGCCGTACGGCGGCTGGCCGTACTGCGGCGTCGACGGGTAGGGCTGCTGGCCCTGCGGCTGGCCGTAGGGCTGGCCCTGGGGCTGCTGGCCGTAGGGCTCGGGCTGGCTACCGTACCCGGGTCCGGGGGGCGGTGTCGTCATGAGGATGTCCTGTGAGTCGTCGGGAGGAGACGTGCGACGCCCCCGGCACCGAGGCACCGGGGGCGTCTGACGAGGTCAGCGTCAGCTCATGTCGCTGTAGGCGTTGATGTCGATGACGCCGGCAGCCACGAGGATCCAGTAGATGACCGCGATGGCCAGACCGATCGCACCGGTGATGATGCCGATGAGGATGTAGGTCTTCAGGTCGGGGCGCGGGTTGGTCTTCGTCTGGTTCTTGGCGATGAGACCGGTGATGAGGGCGACGACCGAAAAGATCGGCAGGCCCCAGCAGCAGCACAGCAGGACGCCGACGATACCGGTGCCCATGGAGACGAAGGAGAGGATCTTCGTCTGGTCGCTGCCGCCCTGCGGCGCGCCACCGGGAGCCGGCGGGGGCGCCTGGGGCGGCATGCCGCCACCGGGGGCGGAGCCGTAGGTCGGAGCCCCGGACGGGCCGCCGGCGGGGGCCGAGCCGCTGCCGGAGGGGTCGTAGGGCTGGTTGCTTCCGCCGCCGGGCGGAGGAGGTGGCGTCGTCATGTGTCGCTTCCCCTAGAAGTCGTTGGTGCGGTCGGACACACCCTAGTCGGCGCGCGGCGGTTACCGCCGCATTGAGGGTGAGGAGTTCTCCCCGGTGGGTGCGCCCCGGGTGTGCGGACGGGAGGACGACGAAGGGCGCCGCCCCCGGTGGTCCTGGGAGCGGCGCCCTGCGCAGTGCGTCCAGACGTCAGGCGCGCGGCTTCTCGCGCATCTCGTACGTCGTGATGAGGTCGCCCTCCTGCACGTCGTTGAAGCTGCCGAGGTTGATACCGCACTCGAAGCCCTCGCGGACCTCGGTGACGTCGTCCTTGAAGCGTCGCAGACCGGTGAGCTCGAGGCCCTCGGTGATGACGACGCCGTTGCGGGTGATGCGCGCCTTGGAGCCGCGCTTGATCTCGCCGCTGCGGACGATCGAGCCGGCGATGTTGCCGAACTTGCTCGAGCGGAAGACCTCACGGATCTCCGCCGAGCCGAGCTCGACCTCTTCGTACTCCGGCTTGAGCATGCCCTTGAGCGCCTGCTCGATCTCCTCGATGGCCTGGTAGATCACGCCGTAGTAGCGGATCTCCACGCCCTCGCGCTCGGCGACCTCGGCGTTCTGCCCCTCGGCGCGGACGTTGAAGCCGATGATGATCGCGTCCGAGGCCATGGCGAGGTTGATGTTGTTGAGCGTGATCGCGCCGACACCACGGTCGATGATCCGCAGGTCCACGTCGTCGCCGACGTCGATCTGCAGCAGCGCGTCCTCGAGCGCCTCGACCGAGCCCGACACGTCACCCTTGAGGATGAGGTTGAGGGTGTCGATCTTGCCGGCGGCGATGACCTGGTCGAGGTCCTCGAGGCTGATCCGCTTGCGCGCCTTGGCCAGGCTGGCCTGACGGTCGGCGGCCTCACGCTTCTCGGCGATCTGGCGAGCGGTCCGGTCGTCCGGCGCGACGACGAAGGTGTCGCCGGCACGCGGGACGGACGAGAGACCGAGCACCTGGACCGGGCGGGAGGGGCCCGCCTCGTCGACCGTGTTGCCGTGCTCGTCGAGCATGGCCCGCACACGACCGAAGGCCGAGCCGGTGACGATCGCGTCACCGACGTGCAGCGTTCCGGACTGGACGAGGACGGTCGCCGTGGCACCGCGGCCCTTGTCGAGGTTGGCCTCGATCGCGACACCACGGGCGTCGCGCTCGGGGTTGGCCCGCAGGTCGAGCGCCGCGTCGGCCGTCAGCAGGACGGCCTCGAGGAGGCTGTCGATGTTCTGCCCCTGCTTGGCGGAGACGTCGACGAACATCGTGTCGCCGCCGTACTCCTCGGCCACGAGGTTGTACTCGGTGAGCTGACCGCGGATCTTCGCCGGGTCGGCGCCCTCGACGTCGATCTTGTTGACCGCGACGACGATCGGGACGTCCGCCGCCTGGGCGTGGTTGAGCGCCTCGATGGTCTGCGGCATGACGCCGTCGTCGGCAGCGACGACGAGGATCGCGATGTCGGTGACCTTGGCACCACGGGCACGCATGGCCGTGAAGGCCTCGTGACCCGGGGTGTCGATGAAGGTCAGCGCCCGCTCGTCACCCTCGTGCTCGGTGTGGATCTGGTAGGCACCGATGTGCTGGGTGATGCCACCGGTCTCGCCGGAGCCGACGTCCGCGTTGCGGATCGCGTCGAGCAGTCGCGTCTTGCCGTGGTCGACGTGACCCATGACGGTGACGACCGGCGGACGCGCCTCCAGGTTCTCCTCGTCCTCGGCATCGACACCGATCTCGAGGTTGATGTCGAAGGAGTCGAAGAGCTCGCGCTCCTCCTCCTCCGGGGAGACGATCTGGATGTCGTAGCCCAGCTCGGCACCGAGGAGCTGGAAGGTCTCCTCGTCGAGCGACTGGGTCGCCGTCGCCATCTCACCGAGGTTGAAGAGCACGGTGACGAGCGACGCCGGGTTGGCGTTGATCTTGTCGGCGAAGTCGCTCATCGACGCACCCTGGCGCACGCGCACCACGGTGTTGCCGTCGCCCCGGGGGACGATGACGCCGCCGATGGACGGCGCGGACATCTGCTCGAACTCGGCGCGCTTCGCCCGCTTGCTCTTGCGCTGCTTGCGCTTGCCGCCACCGCGACCGAAGGCACCCTGGGTGCCACCACGACCGCCGGGGCCACCGCGGTAGCCACCGCCACCGGGACCGCCGCCGGGACGTGCACCGGGGCCGCCACCGGGACGACCGCGACCGGCACCGGGGCCACCACGGCCGCCGGGACGCTCACCGGGGCGCGGGACCGCCGAGCTCGCCGGCATCATGCCGGGCGACGGGCGGGCACCACCGGGACGAGGACCGGCCGGGCGGGGACCGCCGGCACCGGCGCCCTCGCGGGCCGGCGGGCGCGGACCGCCCTGGCCCTGACCGCCACGACCGCCGGGGCGCTGCCCGGGGCGGGGCATGCCCTGGCTCGAGGCGAAGGGGTTGTTGCCGGGGCGGGGGCTGCCGGAGCCGCCCCCTTCGCGGCGGGTACCCATGCCCTGGCTCGAGGCGAAGGGGTTGTTGCCCGGGCGCGGGCCGGGGCGCTCGGCCGGCTTGGCCGGAGCGGGGCGCGGGCCGGGGGTGGGCGCCTTGGGACCCGGGGTCGCCGACGCAGCGGGCTGCTGCGTCTCGGCCGGGGCGGCGGGGGTCTCGGCGGCAGGAGCAGCCGGGGCCTGCGGGGTGGCCGGCGCGGACGGGGCCGCAGGGGCCGCCGGGCCGGGCGTCGGCTTCGCCGCGGGAGCGGGGGCCGGGGCCTCCGGCTCGGCAGGCTTCGTCGGAGCCTTGGGACCGGGCTTGGCGGGGGTGGGCGTGGCGGCCGGCTTGGCGGCAGCCTTCTTCGCCTTGGGGTCGGCGGCGGGCGGGTTGTCCTTCACCCGACGCACGACCGGCGCCTCGATCGTCGAGCTCGCCGACTTCACGAACTCCCCCATGTCGCCCAGGTGGGCGAGGAGGGCCTTGCTGGAAACCCCGAGCTCCTTGGCGAGCTCGTGGACACGGACCTTGGCCACGTTTCTCCTTCTCTGGTCCGTACCTGAGAGAAGGCGCGGACCGTCGTCAGTTGAGGTGAATGCTCATTGCTGAGTACTCATCGGGTGCTCATCAGCGTCAAACCCGCTCTCGGTTGCTGTACGTACGGATGCAGACGACTGCGCCATCTCCTCGATCCAGGCACGAAGGGCGTCGGTCACCTCGACCCGGCACCGCAAGGCACGGGAGAGGGCCCGCCGCCGGACGGCGAGGTCCAAGCAGGCGATGTCGGGATGGAGCCATGCTCCACGGCCCGGCAAGCGCCGGCGCGGATCGGGCTGGGCAGAGGTCTCCCCTCGGTCATCCGTCACCGCGACGATGCGCAGCAGAGTCGACCGGCTATCCCGTCCACGACACCCGATGCAGGTCCGGATCGGTCCTGCGGCGACGTCGTCGGACTGGAGTCCAGTCCGGTCGAACTCCATCAGTCTAGCGCCTGTCCGGTCGGGACGATCACGCGCCCGGCTGACCGGGGACGGCGACGCCCTCGCTCGTGCCGGGGGCGGTGTCCGGACGGATGTCGATGCGCCAGCCGGTGAGCTTGGCCGCCAGACGGGCGTTCTGCCCCTCCTTGCCGATGGCGAGGGAGAGCTGGTAGTCGGGGACGACGACGCGGGCCGAGCGCAGCTTGGGGTCGACGACCGTGACCGACTCGACCTTGGAGGGCGACAGGGCTGCGGCGATGAACTTCTCCGGGTCGTCGGAGAAGTCGACGATGTCGATCTTCTCCCCCTGCAGGTGGCTCATCACCGCGCGCACGCGGGCACCCATCGCACCGATGCAGGCCCCCTTCGCGTTGAGCCCAGGGATCTTGGAGTGGACGGCGATCTTGGTGCGGTGGCCGGCCTCGCGGGCCAGCGCCGCGATCTCGACGGAGCCGTCGGCGATCTCGGGGACCTCCATGGCAAAGAGCTTGCGCACGAGGTTGGGGTGGGTGCGGGAGAGCCCGATCTCCGGCCCGCGCATGCCGCGCTTGACCGACACGACGTAGACGCGGATGCGGTCGCCGTGGTTGTAGACCTCACCGGGCACCTGCTCGGCCGAAGGGAGGACCCCTTCGACCGTGCCGAAGTCCACGAGGACGTTGCGCGGGTTGGAGCTCTGCTGGATGACGCCGGCGACGATGTCGCCCTCGCGACCGCGGAAGTCGCCGAGGACCGCCTCGTCCTCGAGGTCACGCATCCGCTGGGTGATGACCTGACGGGCCGTGGCCGCGGCGACGCGACCGAAGTTGTCCGGGGTGTCGTCGAACTCCGGGCCGAGCTCACGACGGGTGCGGGTGCGCATGAGCGGGTTGCCCTCGTCGTCGACCGGGGTCGGCTCGCCCTCGGCGGCCTCGACGGGGACCTCCTCCTCGAGGAGGTGCTCCTCGCGGGCCCACACGACGACGTGCCCGTCCTTGCGGCCGAGCTCGGCGCGCGCGTTCTTGTACGCGCCCTCGGTGCGGTGGTAGGCGCCGAGGAGCGCCGCCTCGATGGCGTCGACGAGGATGTCGAAGGGGATCTCGCGCTCGCGCTCGAGGGCCTTGAGGGCGTGGATGTCGATGTCCATGTCAGTCCTTGTCGTCGTCGCCGTCGGGCGTGCTCGGTCGGTTGAACTCCACCTGGGCGACGCCCTTGGTGATGTCGGCGAAGGGGAAGTGCTCGGTCCGGGGGGCCTGCTTCTTGGTGCCCGCCAGGTGCAGGTCGACGCCGTCGGCGGTCGTCGCGAGGACCCGACCGGTGACCTGGGTGCCGTCGCCCTTCGTCATCTCGACGAGGCGGCCCACGGTGCGGCGGAAGTGCATCGGCTCGGTGAGCACCCGGTCGGTGCCGGGGGTGCTGACCTCCAGGGTGTACGGCTGGCTGCCCATGACGTCGCTGTCGTCGAGCGCGTCGCTCACCAGACGCGTCGCGTCGGCGATCTCGTCGAGGGTCAGGGGCTCGATCGGCGTGTCGCCGACGGCCTCGGCGACCGGTCGCTCGACGGTGATGCGCGCGACCCGGCGCTTGCCGGCCGGCGTCACGCTCACGCCCGCCACGGTGAAGTCGTCGCCCAATGCGCTGGAGACCTGCGCGAGGACGTCCTGCTCCTGAACCATGGGAAGCCTTCCGTGTGGAGTTGCCGTGCTGGCCCGCCACTCTAGCGATGATCTGCGCCGGTCGTGGCATGCGAGGATCGACACCGTGTCCGCCCGACCCAGCCGCCGCCTCCTGCTCACCGGTGCCCTCGCGCTGACGACCGGCGCACTCACGGGGTGCGGGGTGCGCCTCGAGGACGACGCGCCGGACATCCCCTTCGTCCCGACGCGGGAGCCGATCCCCGGCGAGACCGCCCTGCTCGCGATGCTCGGCACTCTCGAGAGCGCCGACGGCGAGCACGCTACCGCCCGGGCGGACCGCCTGCGTGCAGCCCTCGCCGAGTCCGGCGTGCCCGAGCGGGTCCTCGACGCGGCGCAGGCACCGGACACCGACGCCGAGACGGCCGCCGCCTGCGAGGCCGCGGTCCGCGAGTGCGGGCCCGGGCTGCTCCGGCTCGTCGGCCAGCTGACCGCGACCCTGCGCATCACCGACCCCATCGGGGCCAGGGCGCGCCTGTGGACGCCCTCCGGCGACTCCGCCTGGCAGGCCGGCGACGTCGCCGCCGACGCGCTCGAGGCGACGCGCGCCACGAGCTACGCCCTGGCGGTCGTCGCCGGCCGTCTCGCCGACGGCACGTCCCGCACGCGGACGCTCACGACGCTGCGCGAGCTGCGCCAGCTCGAGGTGCGCCAGACGACCGCCGCCGGCGACGACGTCGGGTCCGTGACCCTCGGCTACGAGCGCCCTGACGACCTGTCCGGCAGCGCGGGCACCGACTGGGTGACCGAGAGCTTCGTCCGGCTGCAGGCCGCCTACGCCGCCGGACTGACCCGCCTCGGCGACGACCGCAACGCGGCTCTCGAGACGACGCAGTGGATGGTCGCTGCCGAGCGCGTCTCCCGCACCCAGTTCCCCCAGCCGTCCCCCGAGCTCTACGGGGACGGCGCGCAGCCGTCGTGAGGGTCGAGGACGCCGCGGCCCTCGTGCCGGCGCCCTTCGCCGAGCACATCGCGACGCTCGAGGCCGAAGGGGGCCCCGCGGGCATCGCGTGGGTGGCCGGACTCCCCCACCTGCTCGCCGAGGTCCTGCCCGAGTGGGAGCTGACCGTCGACGGCCCACCGATGACAGGTCACTGCGCGCTCGTGCTGCCCGTACGTGGCCCCGAAGGGCCGGCTGCGCTCAAGCTCGGCTGGCCGCACGAGGACGCCGACGGCGAGCACCTCGCGTTGCGGGCGTGGGGCGGACGCGGCGCCGCGCGCCTGCTGCGGGCCGACCCGCGCCGCTCGGTGCTGCTGCTCGAGCGGCTGACGACCGAGGACCTCACCGACCTGTGGGACGAGGAGGCCGTCGGCGTCGTCGCCGGGCTCTACGCCGACCTGCACGTCACTCCCCTGCCGCAGGTGCCGAGGCTCGTGCCCTGGGCGGGGGCGCACCTCGACCGCCGGGGCGCCGCGGCCCTCCCGCGGCGCTTCGTCGAGCAGGCGAGGTCCACCCTTCGCTCGCTGGGGACGCTCGGTGGTGAGCGGCTGCTCCATGGCGACCTCCACTACGGCAACGTCCTGTCCGACGGCACCGACTGGGTCGCGATCGACCCCAAGCCGCTCGTCGGCCACCCCGCGTGGGAGGTCGCGCCGCTGCTCACCAACCGGTGGGCGGAGATGGGCACCGGCCCCTCGCTGCGCTGGTCGGTGCGGCGGCGCGTCGAGGTCGTGTGCGACGTGGCGGCGCTCGACGAGGACCTCGTGCGGGCCGTGAGCGCGCTGCGCGAGGTGGTCAATGCGGTCTGGGCCAGCGAGGACGGTGACGGCGAGCGGGTCTCGCGCGCGATCGCGCTCGTCAAGGCGTTGGGCGACTGAGGCCCTCCTACGGTGGCGCTTGGGAGCGTTGACGTCACCCGTCGTCGATGACGTCACCGGGTTGCCCGGAGAAGGGGGACCGGGCGACGCCAACGCCGTCAGGCGGCGAGGGCGACGCCGCGCAGGACCTTGCCGCGGACGACGGCCAGGTCGTCCAGGTCAGCCCACGTCAGTCTGACGATGACGTACCCCAGCGCCCGGAGACGGTCCTCCCGCAACTTCTCGTCCCACACGTCCTGAGCCTTCTCGTACTTCTTGCGACCGTCGACCTCGATGACGAGCTTCATGTCCTCGTAGAGGAAGTCGACGCGCGCCACGAAGTCACCCCTGCTGTCGAAGATCTCCACCTGGGGCGTCGGCAGACGCAGACCCAGCGTCCGCAGCGCCCATCGCGTGCGGGACTCCGCGCCGGACTCGGCACTGCCGTCCGCGAGGGCCAGCATCTTGGCCGGCTCGCGTGACCACCGCCACGGCTCCAGGACAGCCATCGCACCGTCGAAGTCGGCGCGGGTCATCACCTCCTGGTGCAGCGCATGGTGTGCGCTCACCAGGCCTGCCTCCCCTCCGAAGTGGCTGGCGACCTGGACGCAGGCCACGGTCGGGGTGACGGTCAACAGGCCCTGGTGCGTCGCGGTGAGTGAGGCGCCCAGAGGGCGGTGGCCGGCCAGACCCGTGTCGGTGCGCCCGCGTCCCGACCCGATGCGCGCGACGTGCACGCGGTCGTCGACGCCGTGGACCTCGATGCCGCGCACCGCGGGTGCGCTGTGGTGGGTGAGGACCAGTGGCGGCTCATTGCCGAGAGCCCGCGCCACGGCTCGTGGCCGCAGGTCATGTCGGTGCCACGGTTTGGTCTCCCGCCACCGCTCACCGTCGACGAGCGCGTTGCGACGGACCCGCACGAGGTCGCCCGCGCCGACAGCGCGCTCGACGTCGCGGCGACTCGCTCCCCGCCGGAGGAGGTCAGAACCGGTGGCCGTGCCGCGGCCGGCGTCGAGCGCGGCCCGGATGATCGGATGCATGGCCACATCGTGACCGGGATGGCGCCCGCGAGCGGTGGAGTTGTCCACAGCCGGACCACTGGGCGCGTCCGTGGCGGCGTTGGTGCCGCGTGGCGGCGTTGATGCCACCTGGTGGCCCTGCTCCGGGCACCCCAGCGACATCATCGCCGCCAGGTGACGTCAACGACGTCGGGGACCGGCTGCCGACCTGCGGCTGACGGACCCACGTGGGCGCGGCGGCGCGGAGCGTCAGTCGACGACGTCGACCGTGGTGACCGAGCCCGCGTCGATCGGCTCGTCCCAGTCGATGTCGCGGTGGGACCGCGAGCGCAACCAGGCGAGCGCAGCGCGGATCGTGTGCTCGTGGCTGACGACGACGAGGTGGTCGGGCTGCTCGATGAGGGCCGGGGCGAACCAGTCACCCACCCGCTCGAAGACGTCGCGCATCGACTCGCCACCGCCCCACCGGATCTCGCTGATGTGCTCTCCCTCGGGGACCGGCTGGGCCTGCAGGGCGTCGGTCCGCTCCCCCTCGAGCTCTCCGAGCGCCTGCTCGCGCAGCCCCGGCTCGTTGCGCACCGACGCGATCCAGCGGATCGGCCGCAGCGCCACGGAGATGATCTCCGCGGTCTGCATCGTGCGCATGAGGTCGCTGCTCCACAGGTCGAGCGAGTGCTCGTGGCGGGGCGGGCCGACCAGGGCGCCGAGGGCCAGACCGGCACGTGCCGCTTGGGCGCGACCCTCGTCGGTGAGCACCGACTGGTTGCGACCGCGGTAGGCGCCCTGGACGAGTCCGTCACGGTTCCACGTCGACTGCCCGTGACGGATGAGGTGCACGCGCGTCGGGCTCACGGTGGCCACCGTAGTGGGGATCCGTAGAGTGTCGGCTCGTGAGCGGCCTCCTGATCACCGGGACCTCGTCGGATGCGGGCAAGTCGCTCGTCGTGACGGGGCTCTGCCGCGCGCTGGCCCGACGAGGTCTGGCCGTCGCGCCGTACAAGGCGCAGAACATGTCCAACCACTCGATGGTCTGCCGCGACGGCTCCGAGATCGGGCGCGCCCAGTACCTCCAGGCCCAGGCTGCCGGCGTCGAGGCGACCTCGGCGATGAACCCCGTGCTCCTCAAGCCGGGCAGCGACCGCCGTGCGCACGTCGTCGTCCGCGGTCGCCCCGCTGGGGAGCTGCGCGCCGGCGAGTACGCGACCGGGCGTGCGCACCTGGCGCAGGCGGCCTTCGCCGCCTACGAGGAACTGGCGGCCGAGCACGACCTCGTCGTCTGCGAGGGCGCCGGCTCACCCGCCGAGATCAACCTGCGGGCCGGTGACTACGTCAACCTTGGTCTGGCGCAACGCTTTTCGCTGCCCACAGTGCTCGTCGGCGACATCGACCGCGGCGGGGTGCTCGCCGCGCTCTACGGCACCTGGGCGCTCGTCTCCGACGAGGACCGGCCGCTGCTCGCGGCCTACGTCATCAACAAGTTCCGCGGCGACGCGTCGGTGCTCGAGCCCGGGCTGGCCGAGATCACCCACCGCACGGGCATGCCATCGCTCGGGGTCCTGCCGTGGCTGCAGGACGTGTGGCTCGACTCCGAGGACTCGCTCTCGATGGGCGCGTGGGGCGATGCCGCGGACGGCGTGCCCGCCGACCGTCGCCTGTCGGTCGCGGTGGTCCGCCTGCCCCGCACCTCCAACGGCACCGACGTCGACGCCCTCGCCGCCGAGCCCGGGGTCGACGTGCGGGTGACGGTGGACTCCGACGCCGTGCGCGAGGCCGACCTCGTCGTCCTGCCCGGCTCGCGCGCGACGACCTCCGACCTCGCCTGGCTCCGCCGCACCGGCCTCGCCGACGTCGTCCTCGAGCGGGCCAGCCGTGGCGCGCCCGTGCTCGGGATCTGCGGCGGCTACCAGATGCTCCTCGACGAGATCGTCGACGACGGGGTCGAGAGCACGCCCGACGAAGGGAGCGAGACCCCCTCTGCCGCAACGGTCCTGGGCCTCGGGCTGCTGCCCGGCCGGGTCGTCTTCCACGAGGACAAGGTGCTCGCCCGCCCGATCGGGACCTGGCGCGGTCACCACGTCGAGGGCTACGAGATCCACCACGGCGTCGTCGAGCCGACCGGCGGCGAGGACTTCCCCGGCGGCCACGCCGTCGGGCCGGTCCGCGGGTCGATCTGGCACGGCACGCTGGAGTGCGACGACTACCGGCGGGCCCTGCTCGACGACGTGGCCGCGACGGTCGGGGCGCGGTGGTCCGCGGAGCCGGGGGCGGCCCCCTTCGCCGCTCGTCGTGAGGGGATGATCGACATCCTCGCCGATGCCCTCGAGACGCACGTGGACGTCGACGCGATCATCGACCTCACCCGGGAGAAGCCTTGAGAGACACCGCTGCTCGCACCATCCACGTCATCGGCATCGGGGCCGGCTCGCCCGAGCACGTGACCGCCGAGGCGGCCGCGGCACTGGCCGAGGTCGACGTCTTCCTCGTGGCCGACAAGGGCGGGGCCAAGGACGAGCTCGTCGCGGTGCGTCGGGCGATCTGCGACCGCTTCATCCCCGCCGACCACGCCTACGAGTTCGTCACCGTGCCGGACCCGAAGCGCGGGCCGGACGCCGACCGCGACTCCGCCGAGTACGCACAGGGGGTGCGCGACTGGCACGCCGCCCGCACCGACGCCTACGTGCGGATCATCGACGAGCTGCCCGCCGACGCGGTCGTCGGCTTCCTCGTGTGGGGCGACCCGGCCTTCTACGACAGCACGATCCGCGTCGTCGACGCGATCGGCGAGCGGATCGCGACACGGGTGCGGGTGCTGCCGGGGATCTCGGCCTTCCAGACCCTCGCCGCCGCGCACGGCGTCGTGCTGCACCGCGTCGGCGAACCGGTCCACATCACGACCGGTCGCCGCCTCGTCGAGGAGTGGCGTGCGGCCGAGGCCGCGGGGCTGGGCCTGGGCACGGTCGTCGTCATGCTCGACGGGCACCTGCACTGCCGCGAGCTCGCCGCCACCCACCCCGACACGGTGATCCACTGGGGCGCCTACGTCGGCATGCCGCAGCAGGAGCTGCGCTCCGGGCGCCTGGCCGACGTCATCGACGAGATCGTGCAGCTGCGGGCGGACCTGCGGGCGACCCACGGGTGGGTCATGGACGTCTACGCGCTCACGCCTGCCTGAGGCTTCGAGACGGTCGCAGAGCGACCTCCTCAGCCACCGGGGTCAGGGAGACGGTCGCAGAGCGACCTCCTCAGCCACCGGGGTCAGGGAGACGGTCGCAGAGCGACCTCCTCAGCCACCGGGGGTCAGCGGGTGCGGGCGGCGATGCGGCGGACCGCCAGGCCCTGCAGCAGCATCGAGGCGGCGAGGCAGGCGCCGACCCCTTCGCCGGCGCGCAGGCGCAGGTCGAGCAGCGGCTCGAGGCCCAGCTCGCGCAGCACGAGGGCGTGGGCCCGCTCGCGGCTGACCTGCCCGGCGAGCAGGTAGGCCTGGGCGGCCGGCTCGAGACGAGCGGCGATGACGCCCGGCAGCGATCCGGCGAGGCCGTCGAGCACCACCGGTGCGCCGGCGGCCGCGGCCCCGAGCGTGACTCCGGTGAGCAGCGCGATCTCGGGCCCACCGACCATCGCGAGGAGGCGAAGGGGGTCCGACTCACCCTGCGTCCGGGCGAGCGCCGCGGCGACGACGTCGCGCTTGCGCGCGACCATGTCGGCATCCGAGCCGGAGCCCAGGCCGACCGCGTCCTGCGGCTCGAGGTCGAGGAGGGCGCAGGCCAGAGCGGCGGCGACCGTCGTGTTGCCGACCCCGACCTCGCCGAGGCAGACGAGACCGGTGACCGCGGCCCCGGTACCGATGTCGCGCCCTGCGGCGACCAAGGCCTCTACGTCGGCGAGCGTCATCGCATCCGTGGTGGCGAGGTCGCCCCGCTCCCCCGCGGGCCGTGTCTTGTGCGCACCCGGGACCGCCTGTGCCACACCGGCGTCGACACCGACGACGGCGAGTCCGGCTCCCTTCGCCGTGGCGGCACCGAGGGAGGTGCCGGCGACGGTCGCGGCGAGCACGTCGTGGGTCGTCGTGGCCGGGAAGGCGCTGACGCCGAGCCCGGTCACCGGGTGGTCGGCGCCGGCGAGCACGAGGGTGCCACCGGTGACGTCCTGGGCGCCCACGGCGAGCACGCGGTTGAGCGCGCGGTCGAGGACGCCGAGCGACTCGGGCGGCGAGAGCAGCTCGTCGGCGGCGTCGGTCGCGCCGACGAGCCGGGTCGGCTCGGGACCGCGCAGGTGCGAGACCGGCTGCTGCGGAGCGGCCTCGTCCGCGGGCCAGCGGTCGTGCAGGACGACCTGCTCGAGCGGCGTCTTCTTCGACCACGCGACCCGCTCCAGGCCGGGCGACGGCGGGCGCTCGTCGGGCCAGCCGAGGCAGAGCCAGCCGAGGGTGACGACGCCCTCGGGCAGACCGAGCAGGTCGGCGAGCTCGTCGGGGTCGAAGAGGGTCACCCAGCCCATGCCGAGACCGTGGGCGCGGGCGGTGAGCCACATGTTTTCGATCGCGGTCGCGCAGGACCACAGGTCGGCGTCGGGGAAGGTCGCTCGGCCGAGCACGCCCGTTGCAGGAGTGCGCCGGTCGCAGGCGACGACGATGCCGACGGGCGCCTCGCGCAGACCTTCGAGCTTGAGGTCGAGCATGCGCGCGGCGCGCTCCGAGGCCAGGTGTGCGGCCTGGTCGACCCGAGCCCTGTCGGCCATCGCTGCGGCTCGGTCACGGGTCGCCGGGTCGCTGACGACGACGAAGCGCCAGGGCTGCGAGTGCCCGACGCTCGGCGCCCGGTGCCCGGCCTCGAGGACGGCCGTGATGAGCTCCTCGGGCACTGCGTCGGGCCGGTAGCGACGGATGTCGCGACGGCCGGCCACGACCGCGGCGAGGGCCTCGGTGACCGCCTCGCCCATGGCCCAGCCCGTCGGGTCGTCCCGGCGCTGCGCCGCGCTGCTCGTGTCGCCGATCGTCGGGACCGGCCGGGCGTATCGGGGCTCGCTCCCTCCGCTCGTCACTCGCTGTCCTCCATGTCCCCCTCGACGTCGAGGTAGACCTGCTGCATGGCACGGACGACCTCGGGGTCTGGCTCCTCCCACAGGCCGCGGTCGGCGGCCTCGGTGAGTCGCTCGACGATGCCGCGCAGCGCCCAGGGGTTGGCCCGACGCATGAACTCCTGGTTGGTCTCGTCGAGCACGTAGTCGCGGGCGACCCGGTCGTACATCCAGTCGTGGACGACGCCGGCCGTCGCGTCGAAGCCGAAGAGGTAGTCGACGGTCGCCGCGAGCTCGAAGGCGCCCTTGTAGCCGTGGCGCTGCATCGCCGAGATCCACCGCGGGTTGACCACGCGCGAGCGGAAGACGCGGTTGGTCTCCTCCTGCAGGGTGCGGGTGCGCACTGCGTCGGGCGAGGTCGAGTCGCCGACATAGGCCTTGGGCTCGCTGCCGGTGAGCGCGCGGACGGTCGCGACCATGCCGCCGTGGTACTGGAAGTAGTCGTCGCTGTCGAGGATGTCGGACTCGCGGTTGTCGACATTCTTGGCCGCGACCTGGATGCGGCGGTAGGTGCGCTCCATGTCCTCGGCGGCGGGTGCGCCGTCGAGGTCGCGGCCGTAGGCGTAGCCACCCCACGCGGTGTACACCTGCGCGAGGTCGTCGTCACTGCGCCAGTTGCCCGACTCGACGACCTGGAGGATGCCCGCACCGTAGGACCCCGGCTTGGAGCCGAAGATCCGTGTGCGAGAGCGCCGCTCGTCACCGTGCTCGGCGAGGTCGGCGATCGTGTGGGCGCGCACGTGGTTGTCCTCGGGCGACTCGTCGAGGCCAGCGACGAGCGCGACGGCGTCGTCGATGAGGGCGATGACGTGCGGGAAGGCATCGCGGAAGAAGCCCGAGATGCGCACGGTGACGTCGATGCGTGGGCGGCCGAGCTCAGCGAGCGGGATCGGCTCGAGCCCGGTGACCCGGCGGGACTGCTCGTCCCACACCGGCGTCACGCCGAGCAGGGCGAGCACCTCGCCGATGTCGTCGCCGGAGGTGCGCATCGCCGACGTGCCCCACATCGACAGGCCGACCGAGGTCGGCAGCTCGCCGGTCTCCTCGCGATAGCGGGCGAGGAGCGAGTCGGCCATCGCCGTGCCGGTCTGGTAGGCCAGCCGCGAGGGGATCGCCTTGGGGTCGACGGAGTAGAAGTTTCGCCCCGTGGGCAGCACGTTGACCAGGCCGCGAAGGGGGGACCCGCTCGGCCCCGCAGGGATGTAGCCGCCATCGAGGGCGTGCAGCACCATCGGCAGCTCGCGCTCGGTCGCGGCGAGCCGCGGCACGACCTGCGTCGCGGCGAACTCCAGCACCCGGGTGACCTCGGCGGCCGCCGCCGGGTCGAGCTGCGGCTCGTGCTCGGCGACGAGATCGCCTGCGGCAGAGGCGGACCAGTCCGCGGCGGCGAGGGCCTCGACGAGGTGACGGGCCCTCCCTTCGACCGCATCGGTCTCGGTGGTGGAGGCGTCCTCGGCGAGGCCGAGCGCCGCCCGCAGACCGGGGACGGACCCGACCTGACCGGAAAACACCTGCGCGGCGCGCAGGACGGCGAGCACGAGGTTGACGAGTTCCTCGCCCTGCGGCGCCTGGCCGAGGACGTGCAGGCCGTCGCGGATCTGGACGTCCTTGATCTCGCAGAGCCAGCCGTCGACGTGCATGACGAGGTCGTCGAAGCCGTCGGCGTCGTCGAGGTCGACGTCGTCGCCCAGCCCGAGGTCGACGTGCATCTGCGCCGCGTGCAGCAGCTGCCAGATCTCGCCGCGCAGGGCCGGCGCCTTGGCCGGGTCCATGACCGAGACGTTGCCGTACTCGTCGAGGAGCTGCTCGAGGCGGGCGATGTCGCCGTAGGACTCGGCGCGGGCCATCGGCGGGACGAGGTGGTCGACGATCGTCGCGTGGGCACGGCGCTTGGCCTGCGTGCCCTCACCGGGGTCGTTGACGAGGAAGGGGTAGATCAGCGGCAGGTTGCCCAGGGCCGCGTCGGTGCCGCAGGAGGCGGACATCGCCAGGTTTTTGCCGGAGAGCCACTCGAGGTTGCCGTGCTTGCCGACGTGGACGACGGCGTGCGCGCCGAACTCCTCCTCGATCCAGCGGTAGGTCGCGAGGTAGTGGTGCGTCGGCGGCAGGTCGGGGTCGTGGTAGATCGCGATCGGGTTTTCACCGAAACCGCGGGGCGGCTGCACGAGGAGCGCGACGTTGCCGCGGACGAGGGCGGCGGTGACGATCTCGCCCTGGGCGTCGGTCGTCGTGTCGACGAAGACCTCGCCGGGCGCCTCGCCCCAGTGCTCGGTCATCGCCTCGCGCAGGTCGGCCGGGAGGGCGTCGAACCACTCCCGGTACCGCGCGGCTGGGATGCGCACCTGCGCGCCCTCGACCTGCTCCTGGGTGAGCCACTCCTCGTCCTGCCCGCCGGCGGCGATGAGCTCGTGGATCAGGGCATTGCCCGACGTCGTGTCGGGGGCCTCGCCCTCGACCGGAGGGAGCAGGTCCATCCCGACGAAGCCCTCGCCGAGGTCGTAGCCCGCCTCGCGCATCGCGCGCAGCAGCCGGATCGTCGAGACCGGGGTGTCGAGGCCGACGGCGTTGCCCAGGCGGGAGTGCTTCGTCGGGTAGGCCGAGAGGACGACGGCGATCCTGCGCTCGGCGACCGGCGTGGACCGCAGGCGAGCGTGGTTGACCGCGATGCCGGCGACGCGGGCGGCGCGCTCGGGGTCGGCGACGTAGTGCGGCAGGCCCTCGTCGTCGAACTCCTTGAAGGAGAAGGCGACCGTGATGAGCCGACCGTCGAACTCGGGGACGGCGACCTGGGTCGCGACGTCGAGCGGGCTCATGCCGTCGTCGGACTCCTCCCAGTCGGCGCGGCCCCAGGTGAGGCACAGGCCCTGGAGGATCGGGATGTCGAGGGCGGCGAGCCTCTCCACGTCCCAGGCCTCGTCGTCCTCGCCGGCCGAGGCGGTGGCGGGCTTGGTGCCGCCGGCCGCGAGCACGGTCGTCACGAGCGCGTCGAGGGTGCCGAGGTGCTCGAGCAGGCCGTCGGGCGCGTCGCGCAGCGAGGCCGAGTGGATGACGACGCCCTGCCCGCCGGCGGCGTCGATCGCGTCGGCGAGCGCGTGCGCGTAGTCGGTGTTGCCGGCGGCGTACTGGGCCCGGTAGATGAGGACACCAACCCGCGGGCGCCGGACATCGCCGCCGGCTGCGTCGAGGGCGGCCGGCTCGTCGCGGTCGAGGACACCCCACTGGGGCAGCGCCTGCGGCGCCTCGAAGCCCTCACCGGTGAGCAGGAGCGTGTCGCCGAGGAAGGCGTGCAGCTGCGCGAGGTTGGCCGGGCCCCCTTCGGCGAGGTAGCGGTGGGCCTCCGCCGCGGTGCCGGGCGGCACCGTCGACAGCTCCATGAGCGCCGCGTCGGGCTCCTGTGTGCCGCCGAGGACGACGAGCGGTGCGCTGGCGCTGCGCAGGTCGGCGAAGCCCTCCCACAGCCCCTGCGGCGAGCCGAGGTAGCGGACGACGACGACGTCGGCGCGGGCGACGCGCTCGGCGATCTGCTCGTCGGTGAGGCGGGCCGGGTTGCCGACGACATAGTCGACGCCGGCGCTGCGCGCGCTCAGCAGGTCGGTGTCGGAGGTGGACAGCAGGGCGACGGTGGTCACGTCGTGGGCTCCTTGGCGGGGGTCCGCGCCCCGCGGTTCGAAGGGAGTGACCCGCACGGTCTCGTGCGGGCCGGCCGGCAGGGCGTGTCTGACTCGCGAAGTGGGCTTCGCTCACAGTGGCGGGACCGTCCCGGACTTGCACCGGGTTCCGCGCTGCTCGGTTGTCCGGCAGCCTACCGGGGCCGCGTAGGCTGCCCTGCCGTGAGCACACCGACGCCCTCCCGCAGCGGCGCCGACCGCTGCCCGGGGTTGCTCACCCCCTTCGTCTCGGCGGACGGGGCGATGGTGCGCCTGCGCATCCCCGGCGGTCGGGTCGACGCGTCCACCTTGCGCGAGATCTCTTCTCTCGCACAGCGATTCGGCAACCCGGCCATCACGCTCACCTCGCGGGGCAGCCTGCAGCTGCGCGGCCTGCCCGACCCGCTCCCCCGTGAGCTCATCACGGCGATCGACGACCTCGGACTCGTCCCCTCCGGGCCGCACGACAAGGCGCGCAACATCGTCGCCGACCCGCATGCCGGACTCGACGACCTCGTGACCGCGCTCGACGAGGGACTGCTCGCGGACCCCGGGCTGGCCGAGTTGCCGGGGCGCTTCCTCCTCGCCGTCGCCGAGCCCGGTGGTGCTGTCCTCGGGGAACCCTGGGACGTCGCGATCGTCACCTCCCCGCTGGCTGAGGTGCGAGGAACGAGCCTCGAAGCCACCCTCCTCGCCGCGGACCGGGCGATCACCGTCCCCCGCGAGGCTGCTGCTGCCGCCGCCCTCGACGTGGCCCGTCGCTTCCTCGCCGCCCGCACCGACGACCGGACCTGGAACATCCGCGACCTGCCCGACGCGACCCGGACCGACCTGCTGCCGGGGGGACTCCCCTTCGACGTGCTCGCGGGTGAGCCACCGGCGCCCGGACCGGTTGGCGAGGACCTCGTGGCCCTCGTGCCGCTGGGGCTGCTGACGCCGGCCATGGTGGCGGGGCTCGAGGGGAAGCTCTGCATCACGCCCTGGCGCTCGGTCATCGTGCCGGGTGGGGCGGCACGGGCCGAGGTGCTCGCGGCGGCCGGCTTCGCCACGACCGCCGACTCCCCCTGGACCGTCCTCACCGCCTGCGCCGGGGCGCCCTCGTGCGCGCGGACGACAACCCGCACGCGCGACCTCGCCAGGGAGGCCGCCCCCTTCGTCGACGTCACCGGACCGGCCGTGCACGTCATCGGCTGCGAGCGCTCGTGCGGCCACCCCGCCCGCACGCACGCGACCGCCCTCAACCCCATCAGCGCAGCGGATGTCGTTGCGGCACAACACGAGAAGGCCTGATGAACCCCCTTCGCCAACCGCCTCGCCGGTACGACTACGTCACCGACGGGCAGGAGATCTACCGCCGTTCCTTCGGGATGATCCGCGACGAGGCCGACCTCAGCCGTCTGCCCGCGGACCTCCACGGCGCTGCCGTGCGGATCATCCACGCCGCCGGTGACGTCGGCATCACGAGCGAGATCGCCGGCCACCCCGAGGTCGCCGCTGCCGCCCACGCCGCGCTCGTCGCCGGCGCGCCGATCCTCACCGACAGCAACATGCTCGCGCAGGGCGTCACCCGCCGCCGTCTGCCCGCCGACAACGAGGTGATCTGCACGCTGCGCGAGCCGCAGGTGCCCGACCTCGCCGCCCAGTGGGGCACGACCCGCGCAGCCGCCGCGGTCTCCCTGTGGGGCGAGCGCCTCGAGGGCGCGGTCGTCGCGATCGGCAATGCCCCGACCGCCCTCTTCCACCTGCTCGAGCTGCTCCACGACGGTGCCCCCCGACCGGCGGCGATCGTCGGCATGCCGGTCGGCTTCGTCGGGTCCGCGGAGTCCAAGGTGGCCCTCGCCGAGCACGACCTGACCGGCGGCCCGATCCCCTGGCTCGTCGTCCACGGCCGCCGCGGTGGGTCCGCGATGGCCGCCGCCGCCCTCAACGCCCTCGCCCACCCGGACGAGCTGGCATGAGCGACGAGACGACCACCGGGCGCTTCTACGGCGTCGGCATCGGTCCCGGCGACCCCGAGCTCATCACCCTCAAGGCCGCGCGGCTCATCCGTGACGCCGACGTCATCGCCTACCACGCGGGCGCCGGCAAGCAGTCGCTCGCGCGCTCCATCGCCGCCGACCTCATCCCCGATGGCGCCATCGAGGAAGAGCTGCGCTACCCGGTGACGACCGGCTTCACCGACCACCCTCGCGGCTACTACGGGGCCCTCGCCGACTTCTACGACGAGTGCTGCGACCGGCTCGAGGCCCACCTCGCTGCCGGCCGCAGCGTCGTCGTCCTCGCCATCGGCGACCCGCTCTTCTTCGGCTCCTTCATGTACGTCCATGACCGGCTGAGTCCGCGCTACCCCACCGAGGTCGTCCCCGGGATCACCTCGCTGTCCGCCGCCACCGCCGCGGTCGCGACCGGCCTGTGCCGGCACGAGGACACCCTCACCGTCCTGCCCGGCACCCTGCCCGTGCCCGAGCTCGCCCGGCGTCTGGCCGACACCGACGCGGCGATCATCATGAAGCTCGGCCGCACCTTCGCCGGGGTCCGCGAGGCCCTGCGCCAGGCAGGGATGCTCGAGCGTGCCGTCTACGTCGAGCGCGCGTCCTACCCGGGTGAGCTCGTCATGCCGGCTGCCGAGGTCGACGAAGGTCGCGTGCCCTACATGTCCCTCGTCGTGGTCCCCGGCGAGGGGCTGCGCGACGACGCCGCCGGGCGGGCCGCGGACTTCGCTCGGCTGACGGCGGGCGCCCCCGACGAAGGGGGCGAGCCCTCCCCTTCGTCCGTCGGCACCGTCCACGTCGTCGGGCTCGGGCCGGGGCCGGACCACTGGCTGACTCCGCAGGCGAGCGAGGTGCTCGCCCGGGTCGACCACGTCGTCGGCTACGCGCCCTACGTCGCCCGGGTGCCGCAGCGCGAGGGCCTGACCCGCCACGCCTCCGGCAACTCCGTCGAGCTTGACCGCGGCCGTCTGGCGCTCGACCTGGCCCGCGAGGGCGCGGACGTCGCCCTCGTCTCGGGTGGTGACGCCGGGGTCTTCGGCATGGCGACGGCGCTCTTCGAGTCGCGCGAGGCGGCCCTGTCCGACGACCCCGGCTACGCCGACGTGCCGGTCGACGTCGTGCCGGGCGTCACCGCGGCCCACGCGGCGAGCGCCCTCGTCGGTGCCGTCCTCGGCGGCGACCACGCCCTGGTCAACCTCAGCGACAACCTCAAGCCGTGGGACGTCCTCGCCGCGCGGCTGACCGCGCTGGCGACGAACGACATCTCGATCGCCCTCTACAACCCGCGCTCCCGCTCCCGCCCGGACACCCTCGGCGCCGCCCGTGACCTGCTCGTCGAAGCGGTCGGCCCGGACCGCGTCGTCGTCGTCGCGCGCCACGTCGGCCGCGACGAGGAGTCGTCCTGGGTGACGACGCTCGGCGAGCTCGATGTCGAGGCCGTCGACATGGGCTGCCTCGTCGTCATCGGCGCCTCGACGACCCGGGTCACCGACGACGGCCGGGTGTGGACTCCGCGGTCGGTCGGCTAGGGCCTGACCTCACCCCCAGAAGGGCGGCGGTCCTGCCGGCGCGTCCTCGCGCGGCGAGGGCAGCCGGGTGCCGTCGCCCCACCCCTTCGCCCAGTCCGGCACGTGGCTGGGCGGCGGCGCGATCCCGAGCATCGGCCACAGCCGGTCGGTGTCGACGCCCTTGCCCCGCTGGAGGAAGCGCATGCGCACCAGCGCTTGCGCGCTCACCTGGCCGTCGGTGACGAAGCGCTGCTCGAAGAAGACGCTGACGCGGTCCCACCCGGCGATCACGGTGTGCAGCTCGTAGGCCTGCAGCGGCTGCAGCGAGCTGCGGAAGGTCATCGTCTCCTGCATGACGACCGCCGCCACCCGCTTGCGGACCTGCGCCAGGCCCCACCCGGAGCGGATCGCCAGGTCGATGCGCCCGAGGTCGGCCATCGTGAAGTAGACGCCGTTGTTCATGTGCCACGCGAAGTCGATGTCGTTGGGCAGCACCCGCAGCGGTAGCACGGCGACCTCGCCGGGGGCGACCCTGCCGCGCCGCTTGGCGGTGGCGACGGTCCACAGGATGCGGGGGACGCGGTTCATGCGTGGGTCCTCGGGGGTGGTCTCGAGCGGGGACGAAGGGAGCGTAACCGCGCCTCGTCGTGCGGCATCGGTGTCGGTGGCGCCCGTCACGCTGGGGCCGTCATCTGCGTGGCCAACACCTATGCGTGGGTGCACCGCGAGCTGCACGCCGCCGCAACCGAGGCGGCCGTCGACAAGGACGTGTGGGTCGTCGGCGGCGGCCTGGCCGGTCAGTTCGCCGATGCCGGCCTGCTCGACAAGGTGTGGGTCCACCAGACGCCCCTCGTCCTGGGCGCCGGCGCCACGTTCCTCCGCCGCCTGCGGCTGCGCCGCGAGCGGGTGGAGCGCGACGGACAGTTCCCGGCGATGGTCTTCGAGGTCGTCGGCCCGGAGCCGCGGCGAGCCGGCGAGGTCGACGGGGCGGCGAGATCTATGGCGAGGGGTGAGACCGCCCGACGCTACCGTCGTGGGGTGAACCTGCCGCCCTTCCAGCATGAGGTCCCCTTCGACGCGTCGGCACGCGAGCAGCTGCTCGCCTTCGTCGACGAGCACCGGGCGATGCTGGGTCGCTGCCTCGACGACCTGACGGAGGACGAGGCGCGGCGTCGACTCGTGCCGTCGCGCACGACCCTGCTCGGGCTGGTCAAGCACGCCACCTTCGTCGAGCGGGTGTGGTTCGACGAAGGCGTCCACGGTCGCACCCGCGCCGAGATCGGCATCCCCGCGTCACCCGACGCGTCCTTCGCGCTGACCGCCGAGGACACGATCGCCTCCGCCGTCGCGGCCCACCGCCTGGCGTGCAGCGACAGCCGGGCAGCGATCGTCGGGCTCGACCTCGACGACGTGGTGACCGGCAACCGCCGAGGGCCGCTCCCCCTTCGCTGGGTCCTCGTGCACGTGCTGCGCGAGCTCGCCCAGCACGCGGGCCACGCCGACATCCTGCGCGAGCAGATCCTGGCGGCCCGCGAGGGCTGAAGCGGCCGCTCAGCAAGAGAAACCCCGACTTCGCAAGAGTCCGGTACTCATGCTAAGCCGGGGATTATCGGGTCACCCGGAAATCTCGAGGCGGGTGAGGCACCCCGCCACCTCGCCGGGCGTGCGGGGCCAGCCGACCGCGGCCGGCTCGATCCCCAACTCGCGCAGCAGCTGCACCGACCACGGTGGACGCAGCCGCGCAGCCTCGACGAGGTCGACGTCGGTGAGCGCATCGGTCACCTCGCCCTGGTGGACGACGTGGTCGACCACCAGAGCGACCTCATCGGCCCAGCGCCAGGCGAGGTCGACGTCGTGAGTCGACAGCACCACCGTCGTGCCGTGCGCCTCGAGGGCCGCGACCGCGGCGAGCATCTCCTCGACGCCCGCAGGGTCGAGGCCAGCCGTCGGCTCGTCGAGGAGCAGCACCTGCGGGTGCATCGCGAGCGCTCCGGCGACGGCGACCCGCTTGCGCTGACCGAAGGAGAGCCGGTGGACCGGCCGGTCGGCGAGCTCCTCGAGCGAGAGCACCGCGAGCGCCTCGTCGACCCGCGAGGCGGTCTCGGCGGCGCCGAGACCCAGGTTGGTCGGGCCGTAGCCGATGTCGCTGCGGACGTCGGCGCTGAAGAGCTGGTCGTCGGGGTCCTGCATGACCAGCTGCACCCGCTGCCGGTGGGCGGTCAGCCCGCGCCGAGTGTGCCGCAGGACCTCCCCGCCGGAGACGACCGAGCCCTCGGCTGGCGCGTGCGCGCCGGAGAGCACCCGCAGCAGCGTCGTCTTGCCCGACCCGTTGGCCCCGAGGATCGCGGTGCGCCGGCCCGCACCGATCGTCACGCTCACGCAGTCGAGCACGCCCGGGGTGCCGGGGTAGCCGGCGTGCACGCCGCGCAGCGCGAGCGCGGTGTCGGCGTCGTCGGGTGGGGTCCACGACCCGAGGCGGTGCGTCATGACAGTCCCGCCCGCAGCGACAGCCCGGCCAGCCCGACGACGAGTGCTCCGGCCGCCAGGACGAAGGGGGTCGACACGGCCCGGGCAGGCACGAGCGGCACGGCAGCGACTCCACCACGACCGGCCAGCCCGTCCTCCAGCCTGCGGGCCTTGTCCCACGCGGCGACGAGCACGGCGGCGCACAGTTGGCCGACCGAGCGTCGCGCGGTCCGACCGCTCGCGTAGCCCAGCCGACCGGCCTGAGCGGCGCGGATCGCCGACGCGGCGTCGAGCAGGGCGAAGATCATCCGGTAGGTCACCGCGGCGACGTCGACGGCCACCTCGGGCACCCGCGCCCGGCGCAGCCCGGCGAGCAGGTCGACCATCGGCGTGGTCGCGGCCAGCAGGACCGTCGCGCTCGTCGCGGCGAGGGCCCGGGAGACGACGAGGAGGGCCCGGGAGGCACTCCCTTCGTCGACACCGACCGGACCCCACCTCACGAGGTCACCCCCACCGAAGGTCACCGCGATCGTCACGGCGCCGATGGCGATGAAGACGGCGGGCCCGGCCATCGCGTGGCACCAGACCCGCGCCGGGACCCGGGCCACGGCGGCGAGGCCCACGGCGCACACCCCGACGAGGCCCGCGACGACGAGCGAGGTCGTCGTCGCGGCGACGAGGAGCAGCCCCAGGCAGAGCAGGGACTTCTCCAGCCTCGAGCGGGTCCGCCACGGGGAGGACCACGCCGCGTCGTCGAGGGTGAGCCTCATGACGTGCGGTCAGCCGTCCCGGTCCGGGTGGCGTCGCGCCCCTTGAGCCGGCCGAAGACGTAGCCGAGCGCCAGCCCGCCGAGGCCCGCCTGCAGGGCGAAGAGACCGGACTCGATCTCGCCACCGGCCGGCGGCATGAGGGGCTCGAACCACGGCTCGTGGCCGGCCTCCTCGAGCTGCTCGGTGGCGGCGGCATCGGTGCCACCGAAGGCCTCCTCCTCCCCCGCGGCGGCGCGGCCACCGAGGTAGAGGGCGACGGCCAGCAGGAGGACGACGGCGGCGAGGACGAGGGCGATGCCGCGTCGCCCGAGGGTCTGGGTGGAATCACGCACGGGCAGGCTCCTTGGTCTCGGCGGGGACGACCTCGAGGTCCTCCATCTCGGGGCGCGCCCAGGCGATGAGCGCGTTGATCAGCAAGACCCCGACGAGGCCCTCGACGATCGCCAGGGGCACCTGGGTCACCGCGAAGATCCCGAGGAAGCGACCCCAAGCCTCGACGAAGCCGCCCTCCGGGTAGGCGAGCGCGAGCTGCGTCGCGGTCGTCACGTAGGTGGCGAGGTCGGCCACGGCCACGCCGACGAAGACCCGCACCATGAAGGGCGCGGCGGCCAGCAGCCGGAAGAGCCCGTAGCCGACCCAGGGCCCGACGACCGCCATCGAGAAGACATTGGCCCCGAGCGTCGTCAGGCCGCCGTGCGCGAGGAGCAGCGCCTGGAAGAGCAGGACGATCGTGCCGAGCAGGGCCATGACCGGTGGCCGGAAGATGATCGCGCCGACGCCGGTGCCGGTCGGGTGGGAGCTGGACCCGGTGACCGACGGCAGCTTGATCGCCGACATGACGAAGGTGAAGGCGCCCGCGGCCCCGAGCAGCAGCCTGGCGCTCGGGTTGTCCCGCACGATGCGGGCGGCACTGCGGGTGCCGTGGATGACGAAGGGGGCGGCGACAGCAGTCCACGCGGCGGCGTGGACCGGTGGCAGGAAGCCCTCGGCGATGTGCATCAGCGCAATCTCTCTCTGGCCGGATGACGCGTCCGGCCGCTGCAGCCCTCGCCCCGGAGTTCCTGACTCGCGGAAGACCCGCTCACAGTGGCGCGACCGTCCCGGACTCTCACCGGGTTCCTCCAGGTGGAGGCGATGGCTGGGGCCGAGACTAGCGAAGCCCGCCCGGGATGTCTGCTGCCGTCCGCTCCTCGCGCTCGGCCGCGCGGCGGCAGGAGTAGAGGTGCGATTCGACGAAGCCCTCGGCCTGCAGGGCCCACCCGACGACGATGATCGCGGCCTGCCGCAGGTCGTGCGCCTCGACCTGGGCGGCGATGTCGGCGAGGGTGCCGCGCAGGACGATCTCCTCGGGCTGCTCGACCCGGTAGGCCACGGCGACGGGGCAGTCGGCGCCGTAGTGCTCGGCGAGCCGGTCGGCGAGCTCGCGGGCGCGGCGGATCGCCAGGTGCAGCACGAGGGTCGCACCGGTCGCGGCGAAGGCCTCGAGCGACTCCCCCGACGGCATGGCCGTCGAGTCCCGCTGGGCGCGGGTGAGCACGACCGACTGGGCGACCTCGGGCACGGTGAGCTCGCGGCCGAGCCGGGCGGCGGTCGCGGCGTAGGCGGCGATGCCGGGCGTGATGTCCCACGGCACGCCGGAGGCGTCGAGCCGGCGGGTCTGCTCGGCGATCGCGGAGTAGACGCTCGGGTCGCCGGAGCACAGCCGGGCGACGTCCTCGCCCCGCTCGTGCGCGGCGACGAGCTCGGCGGTGATCCCGTCGAGGTCGAGGTCCTGGGTGTCGACGAGCCGCGCGCCGTCGGGGCAGTGCTCGAGGACGGCGGCATCGAGGTAGGTCCCGGCGTAGAGGCAGACCGGGCTCGCCGCGAGCAGGCGGGTCGCGCGGATCGTCAGCAGGTCGGCGGCACCGGGGCCGGCGCCGATGAAGTGAACGGTCATGTCGGGTCCTCGGAGTCGGTGCGGATCGCGGCGAGCTGGGTGACGGTGCGGGCAGGGGTCCACGACAGGAAGCGACCGAGCGGGACGGCCCGCTCCACGGACAGGCGGGTGAGCTCGCCGCCGGTGCGGGCGTGCCGGCCGATGAGCGCGGCGTCCCCCTCGAGCGTCACGGCGTGCGCGACGAGGCGTCCGCCGGGGCGAAGGGAGGACCAGGCCCGGTCGAGCAGGTCGGGGTCGAGCCCGCCGCCGACGAAGATCGCGTCGGGCGTCGGCAGCATCGCCAGGTCGGTGCTGCCGGTGTCGCCGACGACGACGTCGACGCGGCCGGCGAGGCCGAGGGCGGCTGCGTTGTCGCGGATGCGCTGGGCGCGGGTCGCGTCGCGCTCCACGCAGGTGACGGTGGCGCGGTCGGCGGCGAGGCACCACTCGAGGGCGACGGAGCCGTTGCCGGCACCGAGGTCCCACAGGTGGGCTCCGGGGGTGGGTCGCAGTCGGGCCAGACCGCTCGCCCGCATGTCGCGCTTGGTCAGCTGGCCGTCGTGGTCGATGAAGTCCTCGGGGCGCCCCGGGACCGCTCCGGCGGTCGCGGCAGTCGCCGCGGGGTCGTCGGCGCGCACGTCGAGGCAGGCGAGCACGAGGTCGGGGGTGGCCCCGGCGAAGCCGTCGGCGCGCTCGGAGCGAGCGCCCTCGTCGGGGCTGCCAAGGTGCCAGCGGGCGGTGAGCATGCTTGCGCCCCAACCGTGCTCGGTGAGCAGTGCGCCGAGCCGAGCCGGGTCGCCGCCCCCGGAGAGGAGGACGACGAGTCGCGCGCCGGGGGCCAGGTGGGGCAGGACCGCGCGTATGTCGCGCCCGACGGTCGTGACGACGACGGTCTCCTCGGCGGACCACCCCTGACGGGCGCGGGCGAGGGCATCGCTGCCGATGGCGGGGTGGACGCGCACGCGGTCGGCGCCGACGAGCTCGACCAGGGTCGTGGCGATGCCGGAGCGCAGCGGGTCACCGCTGGCGAGGACGACGGCGTCGGGGTGCGCCTCGACGAGGGCGGGCAGCGCCGGGCGAAGGGGGCTGGGCCAGGGCACGAGCTGCGCCTCGGGTGCGTGGGGGGCGACGAGGTCGAGGTGACGGCCGCCCCCGACGAGGGTCGCAGCACCGCTGATGAGGGCGCGTCGGGCCTCGTCCAGACCGGACCACCCGTCGTCCCCGATACCCACGACCTCGATCACGGACGCCCACCCTAGGGCCTCGCCCTCCTGTGAGAGGATCGCGCCCAGGCACTCCCCCGAGGAATCCGGTGCAACTCCGGAGCGGTCCCGCCACTGTCACGGCCCACGCGGCCCGAGCCAGACACTCGGTCGGTGCCCGTCGTCGCGAACCCGCGTCGATGTCGTCGGACGGCGAGCGTGGACACTCGCCAGGAGGCCGCCACTGTGAGCCGCACCGGGTCCCGGACCCCCACCTTCCCCTTCACCGCGCTCGTCGGTGCCGACGAGTTGACGTCGGCGCTGCTGCTGAGCGCGATCTCGCCCGAGATCGGCGGCGTCCTCGTCCGCGGTGAGAAGGGCACCGCCAAGTCGACCGCCGTCCGCGCCCTCGCCTCGGTCCTGCCCGAGCAGCGGGTGGCGAGCGAGTGCCGCTTCGGCTGCGACCCCGACCGCGACGAGGACTGCCCCGACGGCCCCCACGAGGACGCGGCCACGACCCGCCCGGCCCGCCTCGTCGAGCTGCCGGTCGGCGCGACCGAGGACCGCGTCGTCGGCTCCCTCGACCTGCGCCGGGCGCTCGGGGACGGCGAGGCGGCCTATCAGCCCGGTCTGCTCGCCGAGGCCCACCGCGGCATCCTCTACGTCGACGAGGTCAACCTCCTGCACGACCACCTCGTCGACGTGCTGCTCGACGCTGCCGCGATGGGGCGCAACACGGTCGAGCGCGACGGTGTCTCGATCTCGCACCCGGCGCAGATCACCCTCGTCGGCACGATGAACCCCGAGGAGGGCGAGCTGCGCCCGCAGCTGCTCGACCGCTTCGGCCTGACCGTCCACGTCGCCGCGAGCCGCGACCCCCATGTGCGCGCCGAGGTCGTGCGTCGCCGGCTCGAGGCCGACCTCGACCCGGCGGGCTTCGCGGCCCGCTTCGCCGACGCCGAGGCCGAGCTGACCCAGCGCCTGGCCGCCGCCCGCGAGGCGGTGCGCCGGGTCGCGCTCGACGAGCGGACCCTGCGGACCATCGCGCGGGTGTGCGCCGGCTTCGACGTCGACGGCATGCGCGCCGACATCGTCACCGCCCGCACCGCTGCGGCGCACGCCGCGTGGGAGGGGCGCGACCACGTGACCCGCGAGGACATCCGGGCCGCGGCGCTGCTCTCCCTGCCCCACCGCCGCCGTCGTGCTCCCTTCGACGCGCCGGGTCTCGACGAGGACCTGCTCGACCGGCTGCTCGACGAGGAGCCCGAGGACGACCCGCCGGGTGGTGGCGAGGAGCCCGACGGTGGCGAGCCGGAGGGCGGGGACCAGCCCGGCGACGGCCCGGGCGAGGCGCCCGCCGCCGACCCCTCCGACCAGCCCCCGGGCCCGACGTCGTCCGGCGACCAGCCCCAGACCGGGCCGCAGTCGTCCGCCGACCCGGCCCCCGACCCCCCGGACGAGGCGACAGAGGCCCCCGAGTCGCCCCCTTCGCCCCCGACCGGCGCCCAGCCGACGCCCACCGGCACCGCCACGGCCACCGAGCCCTACCGCGCCCGGCGCCTCGAGCTGACCGGGGTGGGCACCGGCCCGGCCGGTCGCCGCTCGCCCGCCCTCACCCCGCGTGGCCGGGTCGTCGGCACCCACCCAGCGGGCCACGAGCCCGCCGGGTCGCCGGTGCACCTGACCGCCACCCTCCGGGCCTCGGCCGCGCGGCGCGCTGCGGGCACCGGCCCGACCCGGGTCACCGGCGACGACCTGCGCCACGCGATCACCCGCGGGCGCGAGGCCAACCTCGTGCTGCTCGCCGTCGACGCCTCCGGGTCGATGGCCGCCCGCAAGCGGATGGGCGAGGTCAAGACGGCGGTCCTCTCGCTCCTGCTCGACGCCTACCAGCGCCGCGACCGGGTGGGTCTGGTGACCTTCCGCGGGCACGAGGCCGAGCTGCTGCTGCCCCCGACCTCGTCGGTCGAGGCGGGCGCCGCGCGACTGGCCCAGATGCCGCACGGAGGCCGCACCCCGCTCGCCGAGGGACTGACCGAGATCGCGAAGGTCGTGGCCCGAGAGCGCATCCGCGACCGTCACCAGCGCGCCCTCGTCGTCCTCGTCACCGACGGGCGCGCCACCGCCGGGCCCGACGCCCTCGCCCGCGCCCAGCACATCGCCGACGCCTGGGGCGGCACCGCGGAGACGGTCGTCGTCGACTGCGAGACCGGCCGATTTCGGATGGGTCTGGCCGCCGACCTCGCCAGGCGGATGGGCGCCGAGCACATCCCCCTCGAGCAGGTCGCCGCGAGCGGCCTCGTCGAGATCGTCACCGACCGCACCACCCGAAGGAGCGCCGCCTGATGGCCCAGGGACAGACCCCCGTCACGCCGAAGGACGGGCTGACCACGCGGCAGCGCCGCAACCGGCCGCTCGTCGTCGTCCACGGTGGCGTCGGCAAGGGCAAGTCGACGGCGGCCTTCGGCCTCGGCCTGCGCGGGTGGAACCAGGGCTGGTCGATCGGCGTCTTCCAGTTCGTCAAGTCCGCGAAGTGGCGCATCGGCGAGGAGGAGGTCTACAGGACCCTCGGCCGCGTCCACGAGGAGACCGGCGAAGGGGGTCCCGTCGAGTGGCACAAGATGGGCTCGGGCTGGTCGTGGTCGCGCAAGGCCGGGTCCGAGGAGGACCACGCCGCCGACGCCCGTGAGGGCTGGGAGGAGATCAAGAGGCGGCTGGCCGCCGAGACGCACACCGTCTACATCCTCGACGAGTTCACCTACGTCATGAAGTGGGGCTGGGTCGAGCTCGACGACGTCATCGACACGCTGACCCACCGCCCCGGCTACCAGCACGTCGTCATCACCGGCCGCGACCCGCACCCGCGGCTGCTCGAGATCGCCGACGTCGCGACGGAGATGACCAAGGTCAAGCACCCCTTCGACCAGGGTCAGAAGGGCCAGAAGGGCATCGAGTGGTGACCCTCCCCCGGGTGCTCGTCGCGGCACCCGCCTCTGGTCACGGCAAGACGACGATCGCCGTGGGGATCATGGCCGCCCTCGCCCGCCGTGGACTGACCGTGGCCCCGGCCAAGGTCGGCCCGGACTACATCGACCCCGGCTACCACGCGCTCGCCACCGGCCGGCCGAGCCGCACCCTCGACCCGTGGCTCGTCGGCGAGGACCTCGTCCAGCCGCTGCTCGCCCGGGGGGCCACCCACCCGACCCCCGCGGACGTCGCGGTGCTCGAGGGCGTCATGGGCCTCATGGACGGGCGACTCGGCACCGACGGTTTCGCCTCGAGCGCCCACGTCGCCACGCTGACCCGCACCCCCGTCCTGGTCGTCGTCGACATCAGCTCGACCTCCCGGACCGTGGCCGCGACCGTCCACGGGCTCGCGACCATCGACCCCGACCTCGACGTCGTCGGCGTGGTGCTCAACAAGGCGGGCACCTCCCGCCACGGCGACGAGGCCCGCCGAGCCGTCGAGGCCGTCGGCGTGCCCGTGTGGGGCGTGCTCCCCCGCGACGCCGCCATGCACGTGCCCTCCCGCCACCTCGGCCTCGTCCCCGCCGCCGAGCGCGGGCAGGCCGCCGCGACCCTCGACCACATCGCCGCCGTCGCCGAGGAGCACCTCGACCTCGACGCCCTGCTCGCCGCAGCGCGCACGGCGCCCGACCTCGACGTCACGCCCTGGGACCCAGCGCTCCCCTCCTCGCACCCTGAGGAGGGCGCCCCGCGCCCGTCTCGACGGGAGACCCCGGTGGTCGCCGTCGCGGGCGGTCGGGCCTTCACCTTCCGCTACCCCGAGACCGTCGAGCTGCTCGAAGCGGCGGGTGCTCGGGTCGTCGAGCTCGACCCGGCACGCGACGTCGCCCTCCCCGAGGGGACCAGCGGCCTCTACCTCGGGGGCGGCTTCCCCGAGGTGCACGCGCGCACCCTCGCGACGAATCGCCCTCTCGTGCAGCAGATCCGCGACGCCATCGCCGCCGGGATGCCCACCGTCGCCGAGTGTGCCGGCATGCTCTACCTCGCCGAGGCCCTCGACGACCACCCGATGGTCGGCGCCCTGCCCGCCCGGGCCGCGATGGGTCGGCGCCTCACCCTCGGCTACCGCGAGGCGACGAGCGTCGTCGACTCCGTCCTCGGCCCCGCCGGAACCCGGGTGACGGGCCACGAGTTCCACCGCACGGTGACGGACCCCCCCTTCGGCACCACCGCAGCCTGGGACCTCGGCGACCGCACCGAGGGCTTCGCCCTCGACCCCGCCGCCACCGGCCGAGCCACCCTCGTCGCCTCCTACCTCCACACCCACTGGGCCGGCTCGCCCTCCGTCGCCCGTTCCTTCGTCGACGCCGCCTGTGGCTGGGGCACTGCCCGCGTGGTGGCGTCACAAGCCCGCGCGGTGGCGTCTGGCGCGGGCCCTCGGGGCGTCCGTGGATCGGGTGGGGTGGCGCTGGGGGGTTCGCACGTGCACCACGAGTTCTCGGAGCTCTCACCTGACTCATCGCAACCGGCTCAGCCCTTGAGTCGCGCCACCCCAGCCCGATCCACGTCCTTGCCGGACCGCACGCCCCCGGTCGCCTTCGAGGGATCGGTGCCCGATCCTCTGCGGCATCATGGCGACGCCGAGGTGTCGGACGACCTGGTGGACCTGGCGGTCAACGTGCGGCTGACGCAGCCTCCGGAGTGGCTCGCACGGGCACTCGTCGAGGAGCTCGGGTCCGTGGCGTCCTACCCGGACGCGACCCGGGCGGTGGACGCGCTGGCGGCGCGACACGGTGTGGCGCGGGAGCAGGTGCTGCCGACGAGCGGTGGGGCCGAGGCCTTCACGCTGGTCGCGCGAGCGCTGACGCCGACCGACGCGGTGGTCGTGCACCCCCAGTTCACCGAGCCGGAGGCCGCGCTGCGGGCTGCCGGGCACGAGGTGCGGCACGTGCTGCTGCGGGCGGAGGAGGGCTTCGCGCTCACGCCCGAGGCGCTCGGGCAGATCGGGGACGCCGACCTCGTCGTCATCGGCAACCCGACCAACCCGACGGGCGTGCTGCACCCGGCCGACGCGATCCGCACGCTCGTGCGCCCGGGGCGGGTCGTGCTCGTCGACGAGGCCTTCGTCGACGCGGTGCCCGGCGAGCGCGAGAGCCTGCTCGACGGTGACCTCGCCGGCCTGCTCGTCGTCCGCTCCCTGACGAAGACCTGGGCCGTCGCCGGCATCCGCGCCGGCTACGTCGTCGGTGACGCCGAGCTCGTCACCGCCCTCGCTGCGCACCAGCCGCACTGGTCCGTGGGCTCGCTGGCACTGCGGCTCATGACCGAGACCGCCACCCCGGCCGCGCTCGCCGAGGCGGCCCGTGCCGCCGACGAGTTCACGATCTGGCGCGCTCACCTGACCCGCGGGCTGCACGCCCTGGGCGTCCCGACCGGGGGCGAGGCCGCCCCCTTCGTCCTCGCCCGGGTGGGCGCGGGTGTCCACGGGGCGCTGCGCGATGCCGGCTGGGCGGTGCGTCGGGGCGATACTTTCCCGGGGCTCGACCCCACCTGGGTGCGGATCGCCGTCCGTGACCCGCACACCATCGACGGGCTCCTGCGCGAGCTCGGCCACATCCTGCACCGGAGGACCGCATGACCGACGCCACCACCGCACCCGCCACCGGTCGGGTCCTGCTCGTCGGCGGCGGACCCGGGGACCCCGCCCTGCTCACCGTGGCCGGACGCGACGCGCTCGCCGCCGCGGACGTCGTCGTCACCGACCGGCTCGGCCCGGTGTCAGCCCTCGACGAGATCGCACCCCAGGCCGAGATCGTGCACGTCGGCAAGATCCCGCGCGGGGACTTCACCCCGCAGGAGCGCATCAACGAGCTGCTCGTCGAGCACGCCCGGGCCGGGCGGACCGTCGTGCGGCTCAAGGGGGGCGACGGGTACCTCTTCGGTCGTGGCGGTGAGGAGTGGAACCACTGCGTCGCCGCCGGTGTCCCCGTCGAGGCCGTTCCGGGGGTCTCTTCTGCCTTCTCCGTTCCGGCCCTCGCCGGCATCCCCGTGACCCACCGCGGGCTCTCCCAGGGAGTGGCCGTCGTGTCGGGCCACGTCGGCCCCGACGACCCGCGCAGCGAGGTCGACTGGGCCGCCCTCGCCACCTCGCGACTGACGATCGTCGTCCTCATGGGCGTCGCGACCCTCAGCTCGATCGCCGAGGCACTCGTCGCCGCCGGCCTGTCTCCGGAGACGCCTGCCGCCTGCATCGCCGACGGCGCTACCCCCCTGCAGCGCTCGGTGCGCGCACCGCTGTCGCAGATCGCCGCCGTCGCCGACGCGGAGGGCATCGCACCCCCGGCCATCACCGTCATCGGCGACGTCGTCGACTCCCTGCAGGACCCGGCCTCGTCGTGAGCCTGGGCGAAGGGATGCGGTTGGCGGTCGGGACCTTCACCCGGTCGCCGAGCGGTCGGGTCACGATCACCCCCGACACCGCGCGCACGGCCCTGCTTTTCGCCCCCTTCGCCGTGCTTCCACTCGCTCTCCCGGTCGTCCTCGTCGGGCTGACCGTCCCGCTCGGGGTGCCAGCGCTCGTCGCCGCGGGCCTCGCGGTCGGCGTGCTCGCGTACGGCTCGCGCGGGATGCACCTCGACGGGCTCGCCGACACGGTCGACGGCCTCGGCGCCGGCTGGGACCGGGACCGCGCGCTCGAGGTCATGCGTCGCGGTGACGTCGGCCCCATGGGAGCGATCGCTCTCGTCGTCCTCCTGCTGGTGCAGGCCGCTGCGATGGCCGCCCTCTTCGGTGCCGGGTGGCGGGGTGCCCTCGTCGTCGGTGCCGCCGTCATCGCCTCCCGGGTCGCGCCGGCCGCCGTCTGCACCCGGGGACAGCGGGCCTCGCAGGGCTCGAGCCTCGGCGCAGCCTTCGTGGGCACCGTGCCCGTCGTGGGCGCGCTGCTCGCGACCCTCGCCGTCAGCGCCCTCCTCGTGGCCTCGGTGCTGCCCGTCGCCCTGCAGCCCGGCGGCCTGGACTCCAGCACCTCCCTCTGGGTCACCGTCCGGGCGCTCCTCATCGGCGCCCTGGCGGCACCAGCGGCCGTCTGGGCCGCGATCTCCCTGCGGGACAGGGCTGCTCGCACCTTCGGTGGAGTGGGCGGTGATGTCATCGGCGCCGGGGTCGAGGTGGCCCTCACCGTCCTGCTCGTCCTGCTCACGGTGGCGTGGTGACGATGCGCGTCCTCGTCACCGGCGGCATCCGGTCCGGCAAGTCCCGGCACGCAGAGTCCCTGCTCCTGCCGGGCTCTCCCCTCGAGACGATCGAGGACGGCCGCCCCCGCGGGACATGGGACCCACGCGTGGACCCGGTCACCTACCTGGCAGCCGGGCCCCAGCGCGACGACGCCGACTGGGCCGCGCGCGTGGCCGCCCACCGAGCGCGGCGACCCGACACCTGGCTGACGCTCGAGAGCACCGACGCCGCCGCCGGTATGCGGGCGGCGTCGGGCCCGGTGCTCCTCGACTGCCTCGGCACCTGGCTGACCGCGCAGCTCGACGAGATCGGTGCGTGGGCGGCCCCCGAGACCGACTGGGCACCGGATCTCGAGCAGCGGGTCTCCGCTCTCGAGGAGGCCTGGCGCGCAACCCCCTTCATCGTCGGGGTGACCAACGAGGTCGGCTGGGGACTGGTGTCGGAGCACCGGTCCGGGAGGATCTTCGCCGACCGGCTCGGCTGGCTCAACCAACGCATCGCGAGCGCCTCCGACCGGGTCGACCTCGTCGTCTCCGGGCAGGTGCTGACGATCAAGGAGCCGGCATGACCCACGCTTCCCGCGTCGACGCCGTCAGCCTCGGGCTGGCCTTCGGCTGGGTGGCCGACCTTGCGCTCGGCGACCCTCGCCGCGGGCATCCGGTCGCCCTCTTTGGCACGTGGGCCGGGTGGGTCGAGGCCCGCACCCACCGCGACAGCCGGGCCGCGGGCATCGCCACCGAGGCCCTCGCCCTCGCCCCCGTCGTGGCCCTCGGGGTGGCTGCGGGCCGGCTCACCGGCCCCTCGTCCACCCTCGCCACCGCGACACTCACCTGGACAGCCTTGGGCGGCACGAGCCTCGGGCGCGAAGGCCGCGCCGTCCACGACCTGCTCGCCGCCGACGACCTGACCGGCGCCCGGACCCGGGTGCGGCACCTCGTCGGTCGCGTCACCGACGACCTCGAGGCCGACGAGGTGGCCCGGGCCGCCGTCGAGTCGATCGCCGAAAACACCTCCGACGCCGTCGTCGGCACACTCGTGTGGGGCGCCGCCCTCGGCCCGCTCGGGATCGTGCTGCACCGCGCGGCCAACACCCTCGATGCGATGCACGGGCACCGCACCTCGCGCTATGCCCGATTTGGTTGGGCCGCAGCGCGACTCGACGACCTCTTGGGCTGGGTGCCCGCACGGGCGACCGTGCTGGCGACCGCGGCGGCGGTCCCCCTCCGTGCCGTTGAGGTGCTGCGCACCGCCGCCCGCGACGGCCGGGCCCACCCCAGCCCCAACGCGGGACCGGTCGAGGCAGGCTTCGCCGCCGCCCTGGGTATCCGCCTCGGCGGTCGGACGGTCTACGCGAGCGGTGCCGAGGACCGGGTCGTCATGGGGTCGGGACCAGCACCCACGGTCCCCGACCTCCCACGTGCTATCACCCTGGCCCGTCGGGTCGGGACCGTCGCGCTCGCCGGCGCCCTCGCCGGTCGCCTGGTCGCCCGCGCGCTCCGCCCCTGAGCGCGTCTGGGGCGCGCGTCAGGGGCGGAGCGAGCCGAGCGACTCCACCCAGGTCGCCGCTGCTGCGGCATCCGCCGCCTCGGCGACGCCCGGAGCACGCGTGGGTCGGGCCACGACGACGACGGGGACGCCGAGCGTGCGCGCGGCGTCGAGCTTGGCCTCGGTGTAGCGCCCGCCGGAGTCCTTGGTCAGCAGCACGGAGACGTCGTGGGTGCGCATGATCGCCTCCTCGTCGGCGACGGCGAAGGGCCCGCGCGAGCGCAGCACCGTCCACGCCGCCGGCAGCGGCGACTCGGGCGGCTCCACGAGCCGGACGAGCACCGGCCGCTCACGCCAGGCGTCGACGTGGTGGTGCAACGTCTGCCGACCCGTCGTGACGAAGGGGGTCCCCCCCACCTCGTCCGCGGCCGCCCGTGCCGCCTCGTGCGAGTCCACCCAGGTCCACGACCCGGCATCCGGGTGCCGACGCCAGCCCGGTCGCGCGAGCCGGAGCAGAGGCAGGCCGAGTGACGAGCAGGCCTGTGCCGCATGGTCGCCCATCGTCGTCGCGAAAGGGTGGGTGGCGTCGACCACCGCCGTCACGTCGTGCTCCTGCAGCCACGACCGGAGTCCTCCGACGCCCCCGAAGCCGCCGATGCGGACCTGTCCGACGGGCAGTCGGGGGCGGGAGACACGGCCCGCGAGCGAGGATGTGAGAGGGACTCCCTTCGCCTCGAGGTGGGCGGCCAGATCCCTGGCCTCGGCGGTCCCACCGAGGATCAGCACGTGCGTCATGCGCTCACCCTCCCACGCACAGGTTGCGCACCTAGCGTCTCCCCCGTGCAGCAGCTCATCGACCGACTCTCCCCCGCGGGTCCCGCCCCCGACCTCGAGGGCTGGGTGCTCGTCGCCGTCCTCGCGGTGGGCTGCATCGCCGCGACCTGGTGGCCGGCCTGGCGCACCCTGCGCCTGGGCGTCACGCTCGTCCACGAGCTCGGGCACGCCCTCGTGGGCATGGCGTGCGGGCGACGCTTCACGGGCTTCGTCCTGCGCTCCGACATGTCCGGCCACGCGGTGACCGTCGGCCCGGCCCGGGGCGCCGGTGTGGTCGCCACGACCTGGGCGGGCTACCCCGCACCCGGGGTCGTCGGTGCGGCAGTGGTCCTGCTCGCCACCGTCGGGTGGTCCGCCCCTGCACTCTCCGTCGTGCTCGCCGGGCTGCTGGCTGCCCTGACGCGGGTGCGATCGGCCCTCACCGGCCTCGTGGTCCTCACGGTGACGGCGGCGACGGGCGCCCTGTGGTGGTGGCGCGACGACGCGCTGCAGCAGCAGGTCCTCGTCGGGGTCGGGGTCCTCCTGCTCATCGGCGCCTGGCGCCACCTGGCGACGCTGCTGCCCCGGCCCGAGCCGGCCAGCGACCCGGGCGCGCTCGCCCGGGTCACGGGTGTGCCGGCCCTGCTGTGGGTGGCAAGCTTCGCCCTCGTGCTCGCCGGCGCGACCTGGCTCGTCGTCAGCCGCCTCGCCTAGAGCCAGGCGTCGACGATGTCGAGCACGTCGAGCAGCTCGTGCGCGACGCCGTCGGGCTCGACGTCGACGGTCACCTGCTGGTCGGCCGGGATGTCGCTGTGCGGCACCCAGACCGCCCGCATGCCGACCTCCTGCGACCCGAGCACGTCCTCGAAGAGCCGGTCGCCGACGTAGACGGCGTGGGAGACGGGCACACCGACGGCCGCGGCCGCCGCCTCGAAGGCCTCCCGGTGCGGCTTGACGACCTTGATCTCCGACGAGTACACGTCCCCGTCGACGAGGTCGAGCACTCCGTCACGCGCGAAGATCTCGCGGTGGTACTCACCGCTCCAGATGGTGTTGGACAGCACCCCGACCTTGAGGCCCCTCGCGCGCAACCCCTCCCAGAGCGGCCGCACCTGCGGGTCGGTGTGGGTGTGCGGCTCCCAGAAGCGGCGATAGGCCGCGAGCGCGACGTGGTGCCGGTCCTCGCGCGGGTCGATGCCGGCCTCGGCGAGGATGTCGTCCAGATGGGCGCCGCGCTGCTCGTCGCGGACCTGGCGCCACGCATGGGCCTCGACGGCGTGGATCCGCTCGGCGAGCTCCTGCGCGCGGTCCAGGTCCGCCTGCGGCACCTCGTCGGACTCGATCGGGATGCCGTGGACCTCCCGGGCGAAGACCCGCCACTGCTGGCCGAGATCGATCGTGTGCCACGGGGTGAGCGTGCCGCCCCAGTCGAAGATCACCGCCTCGACCGGGCCCGCGGCCGGCCGCTCGTGGACCGTCAGCGGGTGGCGCATCTCGTCGACGCTCACGAGGCCGTGCCCCTCACCTCTGCGAGCACGGCCGCGACGGCCTCAGCCACGGGCACCTCGCGACGATCACCGCTGCGGCGGTCCTTGATCTCGACGACCCCGTCGGCCAGGCCCTTGCCGACGACGAGGATCGTCGGGACGCCGACGAGCTCGGCGTCCTTGAACTTCACGCCCGGGCTCACCTTGCCGGTGCGGTCGTCGTAGAGCACGGTGACACCCTGCGCCTCGAGCTGGGCCGACAGGTCACCGGCCGCCGTGAAGATCTCGTCACTCTTGCCCGCGGCCACGACGTGCACGTCGAAGGGAGCGAGCTCGCGGGGCCACACCAGGCCCAGCTCGTCGTGGTTGTCCTCGGCGACGACACCGACCGCACGGGTCACGCCGACGCCGTAGGAGCCCATCGTCACGGTGACGAGCTTGCCGTTCTCGTCGAGGACCTTCAGGCCCAGCGCCTCGGCGTACTTGGTGCCGAGCTGGAAGATGTGGCCCATCTCGACGCCGCGCGCGAGGGTCAGGGTGCCGGAGCCGGTCGGGCTCGGGTCGCCCTCACGGATCTCGGCGGCCTGGATCGTGCCGTCGGCGGTGAAGTCCCGGCCGTGGACGAGGTCGATGACGTGCTTGCCGTGCTCGTCGGCGCCGGTGACCCACGCGCTGCCCTCGGCGATGCTCGGGTCGAGCAGGTACCTGATGCCGCTCGAGCGCTCGGAGCCGAGGACACCCGGGCCGATGTAGCCCTTGGCGAGCATCGGATGGGCGGCGAAGTCGGCCTCGCCGAAGTCCTCGACCTCCGCGGGCGAGACCTGCGCCTCGAGGCGCTTGGCGTCGACCTCGCGGTCGCCGGGCACACCGATGGCCAGGGGCTCGCGCCACGGCTCGTCGTGCTCCTCGTCGGCGGGGTGGACAAGGGTGACGAGGACGTTCTTCAGCGTGTCGGCACCGGTCCACTCCCGCCCGTCGGTGCGCGGGTGGTGGGCGTTGAGGGCCGCGACGAGGGTCTCGATCGTCGGGGTGTCGGGGGTGTCCTCGACGTGCGCGGGTCCGGCGGTCACCTCGACCGCCGGGGCCTGCGGCAGCTCGACGGCCTCGACGTTGGCCGCGTAGCCGGAGGCGTCGCGCACGAAGGTGTCCTCGCCGTTGGGGCTGACGGCGAGGAACTCCTCGCTCGCGCTGCCGCCCATCGCGCCGGAGTCGGCGTGGACGATGACGTACTCGAAGCCGAGCCGGTCGAAGATCTTGATGTAGGCGTCACGGTGCGCGTCGTAGGCCTTCTGCAGGCCGGCCTCGTCGATGTCGAAGGAGTAGGAGTCCTTCATGACGAACTCACGACCGCGCAGCACACCAGCGCGCGGGCGGGCCTCGTCGCGGTACTTGGTCTGGATCTGGAAGAGGGTGAGCGGCAGGTCCTTGTACGACGTGTACATGTCCTTGACCGCGAGGCAGAACATCTCCTCGTGCGTCGGCCCGAGGAGCATCTGCGCGTCCTTGCGGTCGGTGAGGCGGAAGAGGTTGTCGCCGTACTCGGTCCACCGGTTGGTCGCCTCGTAGGGCTCCTTGGGCAGCAGCGCGGGGAAGGACAGCTCCTGGCCGCCGATCGCCTCCATCTCCTCGCGGACGATCGCCTCGACCTTGCGCAGCACCTTCAGCCCGAGCGGCAGCCACGTGTAGACGCCGGGGGCGGCGCGGCGGACGTAGCCCGCCCGCACGAGGAGCTTGTGGCCCGGCAGCTCCGCGTCCGCGGGGTCCTCGCGGAGGGTGCGGAGGAAGAAGGACGACATGCGAGTGACCACGGACGGTGCTCCTGGTGAGGCGAAGGGGGTGTGCCCGCTCAGGGTATCCGCTCGCCCGTGAGGGCCGCCCCGGCAGCGCGCAGGCGTGCGGTGACCAGGCGGACCGCGACCCGCTCGGCACGGTCGGGTCGTGAGAGCGCGACGATCCACCGTGCCGCGGGCACGTCGACGAGCGGGACGAGCGCGAACTCGTCTGCCGTGCGGGTCGTGTAGCGCGGCAGCAGGGCCAGGCCCTCGCCGGTCGCGACGAGGGCGGCGACGAGCTGGTTGTCCCGCACGCGCAGGCGCCGCCGCAGGGCTCGACCGCACTCGGCCTCGATGCGCTGCAGCACCGTGTCGAAGGGGTAGCCCTCCGGCACACTGATCCACGCCTCGTCGACGACGTCGCCGGGGTGCAGCGACGAGCGCCGGGCGAGGGGGTGGTCGGGCGGGACGGCGACGTCGAGCGGCTCGCGGACGAGGACGGTGCTGCTCAGCCGCTCACCTCCGACGGGCACCTCGCTCGTCAGGGAGTGCGCGATGACGATGTCGGCATCGGCCGCGGCCCGGGCGTAGTCGGTCTCCGCGAGGTCGAGGTCGTCGATCTCCACCGACACACGGCTGCCGGCGAGCGACGTCAGCGCACCGGGCAGCAGCGCCGTCAGGCCGCTCGGCAGGCCGGCGACCCGGACCGTGCCCACCGGGTCACCCCGGTGCTCCTCGAGGCGGGCCGCGACCCGGGTCAGCGCGGCGCCGACCTCGTCCGCGCCGTCGGCGAGCAGCTCGCCGGCCTCCGTGAGGCGCAGCCCCCGGCCGCGCGCCTCGACGAGTGGCGTGCCGGCGGCCCGCTGGGCGGTGCGCAGCTGCTGCGAGAGGGCCGACGGGGTGCGGTGCGTGGCCGCCGCGACGGCCGCGAGGCTCCCCCGCTCGCGCAGGTCGCGGAGCAGCTCGAGGTGCCGGATGTCCATGTAGCAACCCTAAAGGGAGCAGTCACGATGATTTGCTTGTCCTGCACGATCTGGTCGCCGACGATCGACGGGTGCCGATCCGCCACCGCCTGCTCGCCGTCGTCGTCGCCGTCCTCTGGGGCGCCAACTTCATCGCCATCCACGCCTCCCTCGAGATCTTCCCACCCTTCCTCTGCTCCGCCCTGCGCTTCACGCTCATGGCGATCCCGACGCTCCTGCTCGTGCCCCGCCCCGACGTGCCCACGCGGTGGCTCGTCGGTTACGGCGTCGGCTTCGGCATCCTCCAGTTCGCCTTCCTCTACCTCGCCATGGACGTCGGCATGCCGGCCGGTCTGGCCTCCCTCGTGCTGCAGAGCTCGGCTCCCTTCACCGTCGTCCTCGGGGCCGTACTCCTCGGCGAGCGCCTCGGCACCCGGGCCGCGGCCGGCGTCGCGGTCGCCGCGCTCGGGATGGCGGTCGTCGGCAGCCAGCGGCTCGACGCGGAGGCGGGGCTCCTCCCCTTCGTCCTCACCCTCATGGGCGGGCTCGGGTGGGCCTTCGGCAACCTCGCCTCCCGCCTGGCCGTGGCGCCGCGGCCGTTGCACCTGACCCTGTGGATGACGGTGATCCCGCCGGTCCCCATGCTCACCCTGTCGCTGCTCGTCGAGGGGCCGGAGCGCATCGGCACGGCCCTGGCCGACTCGCTCTCCACCGCGGCGATCCCCGCCTGGCTGGGCCTGGCCTACACGACCGTCCTCGCGACGCTCGTGGGCTTGGGCATCTGGACCTGGCTCATGGCCCGCCACCCGTCGGGGACGGTCGCCCCCTTCTCCATGCTCGTGCCGGTGACCGGCCTGGCCCTCGCGTGGCTCCTCCTCGACGAGGTGCCCGCCCCCCTCGAGCTCGTCGGAGGCGCCCTGGTCGTCGGCGGGGTCCTGTGGGCCTCACGCCCCCGCCGGCCTGAGGCGCTGCCGGACCCCTCGCCGGAGCCGGCGGCCCACGTGGGGAGGTGACCGCCGGCAGCGACGGGCGCACCCGACCGGCTTCTACCGGGCGGCGGCCACCAGCTGCGGCAGCACGTGCGCGGCGGTGCCCCGCACGACGAGGTGGCACATGTCCGAGATCTCGGTCTCGCCGGGGTTGACCTCGATGACCGTGGCTCCCTCGGCCCGCGCCATCGCCGGGTAGCCGGCTGCGGGGTAGACGATGCCGGAGGTGCCGATGACGAGCGCGACGTCACCCGGCTCGAGGGCGTCGATGGCCGCCTCGGTCGCGGCGACCGCGTCGTCCGGCAGGACCTCGCCGAACCACACGACACCGGGACGCACGTCCCCTTCGCACTCGGGGCAGGTCGGCGGGTCGATGCGCTCCGTCGGCTCGGTCGGCAGGTCCACGTCGCCTGTGTACGGGGTGTCACAGTCGCTGCACCGCAGCTCGAAGAGCGACCCGTGCAGGTGGGCGGCGACGGTCGAGCCGGCCCGCTCGTGCAGGTCGTCGACATTTTGCGTCGCGATGGTCACCTCGCGCCGGCCGGCGAGCTCGGCGAGCGCCCGGTGCCCGGGGTTGGGTTCGACGCCGCGGACGAGCTGCATCCGCCAGGCGTACCAGGCCCAGACGAAGGGAGGGTCCAGCCGGAAGGCCTCGGCCGTCGCCAGCTCGCTGGCGTCGAACTCCTCCCACAACCCGGTCTGCGCGTCGCGGAAGGTCGGCACGCCCGACTCCGCGCTCATCCCCGCACCGGAGAGGACGAGGACGCGGCGGGCGCCGCGGACGGCATCGACCACGGCGTCGGGCACGACGAGGTCGGTCTCGGTGGTCTCGGTCACGAGTGCTCCTGCGGAGGTACGGGCTGGGCGTGCCGCCACATCATCGCAAGGGGCGGCACGGACTGCGGCACGAGGAAGTGCACCTGCCCGCCTCGGAGGACCTCGGTGACGAGGACGTGCCCGGGCCGGGTGGCGACGTCGGCCGGCACGACGAGGCGGCCCCCGGGGTCGCCGAGCAAGACGGCGGCCCGCGAGTGCACGACGCCTCCTGCTGCGGTGGTGACGGGGGTGGCCGCCTGCATCGGCCCGAGGAGTGTCGTGCCGACCTCTCCGGTCGGCGACCGCAGGACCACATGCGAGGTGTCCGGGCTCGTCGGCAGCACCACCGCCGCCGACGGGTCCTGCGGTCCTCCCTGACCCGCGCGCGCCCGAGCGGACCGCGATCCGCCGCGGACCTCCCAGCGCAGCCACAAGGCCATGAACCCACCGCCGCCGAGGAGGACGAACCCGACGAGAGCCAGCTCGAGGCCGACCCCGCCGCCGAGGGCGAGCCCCAGCACCCCGACGGCGAGCAGCGCGAGGCCGCCGAGCACGGCCCCTGCGGACGCCAGCACGTATGTCCCGATGAGCAGCACCCGCACCACCGGACCGGGGCGCAGCATGTGGAAGAAGATCGAGCACCAGTAGAGGCCGAGGGCGGCGGCCAGGACGAGGGTCCAGAGTCGGTCCCCCACGGAGCCGCTCGGCCGGACCGCCAGCCCGAGCAGGAGGGGCACCCCGATGGGGGCGACGAAGAAGACGCCGAGACGGTTCCACCCCACGGGCCAGTTGCCCCACATCTCGTTGAGGTCGTGGCGCATCCGCCGGCCGAAGGAGACCTGGCTGCGCCATGGGGCCTCGTGGGTCTCGAGCACCGCGGTCAGTCCTGGCTCGCCGGGGTCGGCTGCTCGTACTGGGCACGGGTGCCGTGGCCCCGGAAGCCAAGGCGCTCGTAGAGCGACCGGGCGGGGTTGTCGCAGCCCACGGCCAGCCAGACCTCGTCGGCGCCGGCCCGCTGGAGGGCCGTCAGAGAGCGGGCGACGAGATGGGCACCGAGCCGGTGGCCGCGCCACTCGGGGACGACCCCGACCTCCTCGATCCAGCCGTCCGAGAGGGTGACGAAGCCGGCGACGTGGCCGCGGCGGTCCATGGCGACCCGGGAGTCCTCCGGCTGGAAGCCGCGCTGCTCGCGCAGCCACCGGCCCCAGGCCCGGGAGCTGCCGGCGCTGTAGCCGGGCTGGTCGCCGAAGGAGGCCGCGTAGGCGTGGCGGAAGGCCTCGGAGGTGTCGTCGGTGAAGGGCAGGGTGACGATGTCCTCGGGCCGGCGGACGAAGGGGATCGAGCGCAGGCTGTGCCGCATGATCGACTCGGCGAAACCGCGGTGCAGGCCGAGCTCGGCGAAGAGGGTCTCCGCCTCGGGGCTCACCGAGTCCAGGACGAAGCGCACCGGGCCCACCGAGTGGCCGATGACCCACTCGGCGATCTCCTGCCCGAGCCCCTGCCCCATGGCGGCGGGGTCGATGAGGCCGGTCGCCGTCCGAGCGCCGTCGGCACTGATGCCGATGGCGGCCGCCGCGACGATGTCACCGAGCTCGTCCCGCCCGCAGATCGACTGCTCGGTCAGGTAGCCGTCGCGCAGGTGCTGCGGGTCGGCGAGGTCGGGCAGCCCGCCGTCGCGCTCGAGGCAGGCCGTCCCGAGGCGGACGAGCGAGGCGATGTCGTCCGCGGTCGTGGGCGACCACTCCAGCACGCCCACGGATCAGCCGCCGCGGGCCGCGCGCAGGGCGGTGCGCACCAGGGGCCACTGGAGCGGCAGCCGGGCCAGCGTCCCGGCGAAGAACCCGACCGCCTGCGGCGTGCCCTTGCGCCGCGCCCGACGGCCGTGGTCGACGCTCATCTGGACGTTGGCCGGCAGCACCCCGATCAGGAGCGCTGCGCTGGCCCAGCCGGCGGCCGGGCGGGTCGCCGGTACCAGCAACCCTGCACCGCAGGCGATCTCGGCAACACCTGAGGCGAGGACGAGCTCTCTGGCGCGCCCGCGCAGTGGTGCGGGGATGATCGGCTCGTAGACCTCGGGACGCGCGATGTGAAGCACTCCCGCGCCGACGAGGAGGGCGGCCAGGCCGGTCGTGGGCAGGTCGGGTCGGGTCATCGGTTTCCTCCTAGAAGATCTGTCGCAGGTTGGCCCGCGACAGGTCCAGCAGCTCGTCGCCGCGGCCGGACATCACGGTGCGCAGGGCGTAGAGGGTGAATCCCTTGACCTGCTCGGCGGAGATCGCCGGCGGGATCGTCAGCTCCTGCCGCTCGGTGACGACGTCGACGAGCGCCGGTCCGTCGTGGGCGAAGGCCTCGCGCAGGCTGGTCTCGAGGTCGGCGGCCTCGGTGACGCGCCAGCCCTTGATCCCGCAGGCCTGTGCCACCTGGGAGAAGTCGGGGTTGTGCAGGTCGGTGCCGAAGTCGGGTAGTCCGGCGGCCTTCATCTCGAGCTCGACGAAGTTGAGCGAGGAGTTGTTGAGCACGACGATCTTGATCGGCAGGTCGTGCTGACGCACGGTAAGCAGCTCCCCCATGAGCATCGCCAGGCCGCCGTCACCGCTCAGCGTGACGACCTGACGCTCGGGCTGCGCGAGCTGCGCGCCGATGGCCTGCGGCACGGCATTGGCCATCGACCCGTGGATGAAGGAGCCGATGAGCCGGCGGTCACCGCGGCACTCGAGGTACCGGGCGGCGTACACGACCGGCGAACCGACGTCGGGGATGAAGACGGCGTCGTCGGCCGCGATCTCGTCGACCAGTCGGGCGAGGTACTGGGGGTGGATCGCCTGGTGCTTGCGGCCCCCGAGCAGCCCCTTCTTCGGTGGCTCGGCGAGTTCGTCGAGCTTGTCGCGGGTCTTGCGGTAGTGCTTGACCGAGTCCTCAAGGTGGGTGCGGTCGCGCGCGCGCTGCAGGAGCGGGAGCAGTGCCCGGATCGTGTCGCCGACGTCGCCGACGAGCCCGAGGTCGAGCGGCACCCGCCGCCCGAGGTGCTCGCCCCTCGTGTCGACCTGGATGAAGCGCGCACCCTCCGGGTAGAACTGCCGGTAGGGGAAGTCGGTGCCGAGCATGAGCACGGTCTCGGCCTCCTCCATCGCCCGGTAGCCGGAGGCGAAACCGAGCAGGCCGGTCAGGCCGACGTCGAAGGGGTTGTCTCCCTCGATGTCCTGCTTGGAGCGAAGGGTGTGCACCACCGGTGCCGCGAGCAGGTCCGCGAGGGCGAGGACGTCGTCCTTCGCTCCGGCTGCCCCGGCCCCGACGAGCAGGGTGGTGCGCTTCGACGCGCCGAGCAGCTCCGCGGCCCGCTCGAGCTGGTCTGCGGCGGGGACGATCCGCGCGCGGGCCCGCTCGACGACGGTCACCCGGTCGTCGGCGGCCTCGGTCTGGGCGACGTCACCGGGGACGACGAGCACGGCGACCCCGCGCTCCTGGATCGCCGCGCGCATGGCGGTCTCGAGCATCCGTGGCATCTGCGAGGCGTCGGTGACCATCTCGGCCCAGACGCTGCACTCGCGGAAGAGCTCCTGCGGGTGGGTCTCCTGGAAGTACCCGCTGCCGATCTCGGAGCTCGGGATCTGGGCGGCGATGGCCAGCACCGGCACCCGGCTGCGCTGTGCGTCGAAGAGACCGTTGATCAGGTGGAGGTTGCCCGGGCCGCAGCTGCCGAGGACGACGGCCAGGTCGCCGGTGAGCTCGGCATCGGCCGCAGCGGCGAAGGCGGCGGACTCCTCATGGCGCACCAGACGCCAGGCGATCGAGCCGTCACGACGCATAGCCTCGGTGAAGCCGTTGAGCGAGTCACCCGGCACGCCGTAGGCGCGGGTGACCCCGTTGGCCCTGAGGGTGGCGATGACGTTGTCGGCGATGGTGCTCATGCGCAGCTCCTTGTTCGGGAACAGTCCGTAATGCCCACGCTAGTGCCCGGTGGCAGAGTAGGGCGCATCGTCCCCGATCGAAGGGAGCGCACCGATGCGCGCCGTGTACGCCGAGAGCATCAACAGCAAGGACCCGCTCTCCGGGCTCGTCGTCGGCGAGCGACCCGAGCCACAGGCGCCGGAGGGGTGGGCGCGGGTCACCGTCAAGGCCGCGGCACTCAACCACCACGACGTGTGGTCGCTGCGTGGTCAGGGGCTCAAGGCGGAGGCCCTGCCGATGATCCTCGGCTGCGACGCCGCCGGCGTCGACGAGGAGGGCAACGAGGTCGTCGTCCACGCGGTCATCTCGGACCCTGGCTTCACCGGCACCGACGAGACGACCGACCCGCGTCGCTCGCTGCTGTCCGAGCGCTATCAGGGCACCTTCGCCGACACCGTGGTCGTGCCGCGGCGCAACCTCGTGCCCAAGCCGGAGGGCCTGAGCATGGTCGAGGCCGCCTGCCTGCCGACGGCGTGGCTCACCGCCTACCGGATGCTCTTCGTCCGCGGGGCGATGCGCCCCGGAGAGAGCGTGCTCGTCCAGGGCATCGGTGGTGGCGTCTCGACGGCGCTCGTCGCGCTGGCCCGGGCCGCCGGCCTGCGGGTCTACGCGACCTCCCGCAGCGAGGCCAAGCGAGCCCGGGCCCTGGAGATCGGGGCGCACGAGGTCTTCGACTCCGGCGAGCGACTGCCGGTCAAGGTCGACGCGGTCATGGAGACGGTCGGTCGTGCGACCTGGCAGCACTCGATCCGCTCCCTTCGCCCCGGCGGTCGGATCGTCATCGCCGGCACGACGAGCGGGCCGCAGGTCGACGACGCGATGCTCACGCACATCTTCTTCCTCCAGCTGGGCGTCATCGGCTCGACGATGGGCACGCGCGACGAGCTCGACGCCCTCGTCCAGATGCTGCACGCCACGGGCACCCGGCCCCTCGTCCATGCCCAGCTGCCGCTCGAGCAGGCCCGTGACGGGTTCGCGCAGATGATCGAGGGCGACCAGATCGGCAAGATCGTCTTCACCCTCTGACGCCGGCCCGCACGGCTACCCTCGCCGCATGCGCGCTCCCTCCCGTACCACCGTCGTTGCCGCCACCCTCGCCGGCCTCCTGGGGTGGGCGCGGGGTGGCTCGGCGCGGCGCGCCCCTGGCAGGACGAGCTGATGGTCACCGAGGCGGGCGACGGCAGCGGCACCGTGCAGCTCATCGCCACCGAAGCCCACGACGAGGTTCCCGGGGGGCTCCAGCAGTGGTGGACCGACGGTCGCTCGACCCTCCTGTTGGCGCCCACGGACAGCGGCTTCGCCCTGCTGCCGCAGCGAGAGGTACCCGGAGGTCGGTGGGAGGCATACGTCGACACCACGAGCAGGGTCCGCCCCGTCGATCTCGCGGCCCTGCCGGGCAGCGAAGACGGCCCGTGGGTGGCCTTGGGGGCCTCGTCGGCCCACACGGTTGACCACACGCTGCGGTCGTGGTCCGGCGACTGGGCGGGCCAGTCCGACCCCGACGCTGCGCTGCCCGCGCCGACGGCGTCGAAGGTGCCGGCAGCTCCCGACCCGATGATCTCTGGAGAGACCGCACTCCACTCCTTCGTCGCGGTGGCGACCATCGACAGCCACGATCTGGGGGTGACCGCCTGGCACCAGGAGTCGACGTCGGGGGTGAAGAACACCACACGCGGGCTCGCCGTGAGCCCGGACGCGAGCGCCTGCCGCTGGGGGGACGAACTCGAGGCGCCGGGCATCCCGGTCGACCTCGCCTCGACGGGGACCGGCTTCGTCCTCGTCGTCGACGGGATGGACGGCGTGCGGGTCCTCTTCGCCGACGACGCAGGACTCGACTGGCAGGAGGTCGGCAAGGCCCCTGAGGGGATGCATCTCGCGCGGGCAGTCGACACCCCCGAGGGCGCCCTCCTGCTGTGGCGCACCGACGGTGACGACGGACCCGATGAGCTGAGCATCCAGCGGGTCTCGACCGACGGGACGGTCGAGGACGAGGTCGAGGCACTGCCGCTGCCGGTGGACATCTACGGCATCACCAGCGCGGCCCGCGTGGACGACCGGTGGGTCGTCGGCGCGGGCGCCTCCGACGGCCATGCGTGGGCGAACCCCGGGTACTCCCCGGGCCGGGCCCGTCTGCTCCGCGCGGGCGACGAGGTGTGGGAGGACGTCACCCCCGAGGCGATGCGTCACCGGCTGGACGAGACCGTCGTGGCCATGGCCACCACCGTCGCGGGCAAGACGACCTTCACCCTGGCATCGCCCGTGCAACGGACGGCGTCACGCTGGCGCTGGGAGCCGACCGACCCGTCGTGAGGGCCTAGAGCAGGATCGTCGCGAAGGTGCCGACCCGCTCCATCCCGATGCGGCGGTAGGTCGCGAGGGCGGGCGCGTTGTAGTCGTTGACGTAGAGCGTCGCGAGCGGCGCGTGGTCGAGCATCGACTGCTCGAGCGCTGCCGCCATCATCGGCGCGGCCAGACCCTGACCGCGCAGCTCGGGCGTGAGCCAGACCCCCTGGATCTGGCAGGCCCCGAGACCGACGGAGCCGACGTCGGCCTTGAAGAGGACCCGTCCGCCCTCGACGACCACGTAGGTGCGTCCGGCGTGGATCAGCCGCCAGATCGAGTCGCGGTAGAAGGCAGGGCTGCCGGTGTAGGGCCGGTAGCCGATCTCCTGGGTGAACATGTGCTCGGCGGCGGGAAGCACGAGGTCGACCTCGTGCTCCTGCGCGGGCCGGACCCGGGGGTCGAGCGGGATCCCCAGCCGAGACGGGGGTGTCGCCGTCGCGAGCAGCGGCTGCTCGCCGCGCACTGCGCGGGGGGGCGGGAAGTCGTGGCCGACGGCGTCCCACAGGCCGCGCACCTCGTCGCGGGGGCCGAGGAAGGAGGCCGACCGGCGACGGACCTTGCGCACCTGCGCGGCGAGCGGCCCCCAGCTGGCCGGGGTCGTCCCGACGGGCACGACATTGGCGACCGTCCACACCAGAGAGGCCAGTTGTCCGTCCTCGAACCACCCGAAGGCGCCGGCCGCTCCGGACCCCAGCCCACCGTCGAGGATCCGGCTCGCGACGAAGACGTGGGCGGCTGGGTCGCGCGCGCACAGGTCCAAGGCGGCATCGACGTCGTCGGGGCCCAGGAGCCGGGTGGGTTGGCGGGTGCGCAGCACCCCGCCAGCCTAGACGCCGAGCACCCTCCCCGGTCCTTCAGGAGGCCGCCCACCGTGACGAGAGCCCGGTCCCT
>NZ_PIPF01000018.1:0-5704 GCF_004025845.1 Janibacter hoylei PVAS-1 | reverse complement strand
GCTGAAGATCCAAGCGCGTAGGTCTCCGGCCGCTCTGAGAGCGGGTCACGGAGTTGACGCCCAAGCGTGGACAGCGGTAAGTTGGAGAAGTTGCCCCTTGTGCGGTTCGCCTGATGTGGTGGGTTGTGTGGGGTGTGCGTGTGAATCTTGAGAACTCAACAGCGTGTCAAAAATCGATGCCAATACCTCGTTTTGGCTGATTGTGCCTGGTCCTCGTTGTGGGGGTTGGGTGTGGTTGGTCGAGCGAATTTTTTCCTTTGGTTGACAATGAATCAAACAGCGATTGCGCTGGTTGTTCTTGCTCAGTCATGGTTCAGCCCTTTGTTGGGTTATGGATTGGCCTCCTTGTGAGCTCTTTGTGGGTTCGAGGGGGTGTTGATCATCAACGGAGAGTTTGATCCTGGCTCAGGACGAACGCTGGCGGCGTGCTTAACACATGCAAGTCGAACGGTGATGCTCCAGCTTGCTGGAGTGGATCAGTGGCGAACGGGTGAGTAACACGTGAGCAACCTGCCCCAGACTCTGGAATAAGCGCTGGAAACGGCGTCTAATACTGGATACGAAACTGGCCCGCATGGGCATGGTTTGGAAAGTTTTTCGGTTTGGGATGGGCTCGCGGCCTATCAGCTTGTTGGTGAGGTAATGGCTCACCAAGGCGACGACGGGTAGCCGGCCTGAGAGGGCGACCGGCCACACTGGGACTGAGACACGGCCCAGACTCCTACGGGAGGCAGCAGTGGGGAATATTGCACAATGGGCGAAAGCCTGATGCAGCGACGCCGCGTGAGGGATGACGGCCTTCGGGTTGTAAACCTCTTTCAGCAGGGAAGAAGCGAAAGTGACGGTACCTGCAGAAGAAGCACCGGCTAACTACGTGCCAGCAGCCGCGGTAATACGTAGGGTGCGAGCGTTGTCCGGAATTATTGGGCGTAAAGAGCTTGTAGGCGGTTTGTCGCGTCTGCTGTGAAAATCCGGGGCTCAACCCCGGACTTGCAGTGGGTACGGGCAGACTAGAGTGTGGTAGGGGAGACTGGAATTCCTGGTGTAGCGGTGAAATGCGCAGATATCAGGAGGAACACCGATGGCGAAGGCAGGTCTCTGGGCCACTACTGACGCTGAGAAGCGAAAGCATGGGGAGCGAACAGGATTAGATACCCTGGTAGTCCATGCCGTAAACGTTGGGCGCTAGGTGTGGGACTCATTCCACGAGTTCCGTGCCGCAGCTAACGCATTAAGCGCCCCGCCTGGGGAGTACGGCCGCAAGGCTAAAACTCAAAGGAATTGACGGGGGCCCGCACAAGCGGCGGAGCATGCGGATTAATTCGATGCAACGCGAAGAACCTTACCAAGGCTTGACATATATCGGAAACATCCAGAGATGGGTGCCCCTTTTAGGTCGGTATACAGGTGGTGCATGGTTGTCGTCAGCTCGTGTCGTGAGATGTTGGGTTAAGTCCCGCAACGAGCGCAACCCTCGTTCTATGTTGCCAGCACGTTATGGTGGGGACTCATGGAAGACTGCCGGGGTCAACTCGGAGGAAGGTGGGGATGACGTCAAATCATCATGCCCCTTATGTCTTGGGCTTCACGCATGCTACAATGGCCGGTACAAAGGGCTGCGAAACCGTAAGGTGGAGCGAATCCCAAAAAACCGGTCTCAGTTCGGATTGGGGTCTGCAACTCGACCCCATGAAGTCGGAGTCGCTAGTAATCGCAGATCAGCAACGCTGCGGTGAATACGTTCCCGGGCCTTGTACACACCGCCCGTCAAGTCACGAAAGTCGGTAACACCCGAAGCCGGTGGCCCAACCCTTGTGGAGGGAGCCGTCGAAGGTGGGACTGGCGATTGGGACTAAGTCGTAACAAGGTAGCCGTACCGGAAGGTGCGGCTGGATCACCTCCTTTCTAAGGAGCTTTGGCTGCCTGCCTGGTGTGGGTGGTTCAAAAACGCTGGGTTTGTCGGCGAGTGTCTGACACCTGGTGCTCTGGGTGGAACATCGATTATTTGACGTCTCTTGTGTGTCGCTGTGTGAGTACCTGCACTGTTTGGTGTGGTGGAAAGTGTGGTGGCGTGTGGGGGGTGTCTGACACGTTGTTGGGTCCTGAGGGTTCACGCGAGTGAAGCTTCAAGACCACGCGCTTGGCCGGCTTGTGCTGGTTGGGTGTGGGTTGTGGGCCTCGCCTGGTCGCGTACTCATGGAACTGGTTTCTGTGGGCGTGGTCGTGTGGTGGGGTGCCGCCCGTATGTTGAGAACTACACAGTGGACGCGAGCATCTTTGTGGCTCAAGTTTTTAAGGGCGCACGGTGGATGCCTTGGCACCAGGAACCGAAGAAGGACGTAGGAATCTGCGATAAGCCTCGGGGAGTCGATAACCAGACTTTGATCCGAGGATTTCCGAATGGGGAAACCCGGCTGGAGGCAAGTCCAGTCACTCCTGCCTGAATATATAGGGCAGGTAGAGGGAACGCGGGGAAGTGAAACATCTCAGTACCCGCAGGAAGAGAAAACAATAGTGATTCCGTGAGTAGTGGCGAGCGAAAGCGGATGAGGCCAAACCGGGTCTGTGTGATAGCTGTCAGGCGTTGCAGGTCCGGGGTTGTGGGAGCTTTTTCACGATGCTGACATGTCGTGGTGGAGTAAAAAATCTTTGTCATAGTCGAAGGGTCTTGAATGGCCCGGCACAGAGGGTGCGACCCCCGTAGACGAAATGGCGTGGACTCCATGGAAGATTTCCCAAGTAGCACGGGGCCCGAGAAATCCCGTGTGAATCTGGCGGGACCACCCGCTAAGCCTAAATATTCCCTGGTGACCGATAGCGGACAAGTACCGTGAGGGAAAGGTGAAAAGTACCCCGGGAGGGGAGTGAAATAGATCCTGAAACCGTGCGCTTACAATCCGTCGGAGCCTCCTTGTGGGGTGACGGCGTGCCTTTTGAAGAATGAGCCTGCGAGTTAGTGCTCAGTGGCAAGGTTAACCCGTGTGGGGAAGCCGTAGCGAAAGCGAGTCCGAATAGGGCGTTTGAGTCGCTGGGTCTAGACCCGAAGCGGAGTGATCTACCCATGGCCAGGTTGAAGCGACGGTAAGACGTCGTGGAGGACCGAACCCACTTAGGTTGAAAACTGAGGGGATGAGCTGTGGGTAGGGGTGAAAGGCCAATCAAACTCCGTGATAGCTGGTTCTCCCCGAAATGCATTTAGGTGCAGCGTCACGTGTTTCTTACCGGAGGTAGAGCTACTGGATAGCCGATGGGCCTCACCAGGTTACTGACGTTAGCCAAACTCCGAATGCCGGTAAGTGAGAGCGTGGCAGTGAGACTGCGGGGGATAAGCTCCGTAGTCGAGAGGGAAACAGCCCAGATCACCAGCTAAGGTCCCTAAGCGTGTGCTAAGTGGAAAAGGATGTGGAGTTGCCGTGACAACCAGGAGGTTGGCTTAGAAGCAGCCACCCTTTAAAGAGTGCGTAATAGCTCACTGGTCAAGTGATTCCGCGCCGACAATGTAGCGGGGCTCAAGCACACCACCGAAGCTGTGGCATTGACACACTGCTCGGCACCCTTGTGGTGTCCAGGCGTGTTGATGGGTAGGGGAGCGTCGTGTGGCGAGTGAAGCGGCGGAGTGATCCAGTCGTGGATGCCACACGAGTGAGAATGCAGGCATGAGTAGCGAAAGACGGGTGAGAAACCCGTCCGCCGAATAACCAAGGGTTCCAGGGTCAAGCTAATCTGCCCTGGGTAAGTCGGGACCTAAGGCGAGGCCGACAGGCGTAGTCGATGGACATCCGGTTGATATTCCGGAACCGGCGAAGAACCGCCCATGATGAATCCAGTGATGCTAAACGCCTGAAGCTCACCCTTAGAGGTCTTCGGATCTCGTTGGTGGGTGGAACGCGTGACCCGATCTGGTAGTAGTCAAGCAATGGGGAGACGCAGGAAGGTAGCCTCCGCGTGGCGATGGTTGTCCACGTCCAAGGGTGTAGGGAGTCAGGTAGGCAAATCCGCCTGGCACGTATCCTGAGACCTGATAGTGACCGCTTATAGCGGGAAGCAGGGTGATCCTATGCTGCCGAGAAAATCCTCTAGCGAGGTTCTAGCCGCCCGTACCCCAAACCGACTCAGGTGGTTAAGTAGAGAATACTAAGGCGATCGAGTGAATCGTGGTTAAGGAATTCGGCAAAATGCCCCCGTAACTTCGGGAGAAGGGGGGCCCGGATTCTGAAGCCCCTTGCGGGCTAGGAAGATGGGCCGCAGAGACCAGGGAGAAGCGACTGTTTACTAAAAACACAGGTCCGTGCGAAGTCGCAAGACGATGTATACGGACTGACGCCTGCCCGGTGCTGGAAGGTTAAGAGGACCGGTTAGCCCCTTGTGGGCGAAGCTGAGAATTTAAGCCCCAGTAAACGGCGGTGGTAACTATAACCATCCTAAGGTAGCGAAATTCCTTGTCGGGTAAGTTCCGACCTGCACGAATGGCGTAACGACTTCTCCACTGTCTCAACCGCGAACTCGGCGAAATTGCACTACGAGTAAAGATGCTCGTTACGCGCAGCAGGACGGAAAGACCCCGGGACCTTCACTATAGCTTGGTATTGGTGATCGGGACGGCTTGTGTAGGATAGGTGGGAGACTGTGAAGCATGCACGCCAGTGTGTGTGGAGTCATCGTTGAAATACCACTCTGGTCGTTCTGGTTATCTAACCTCGGTCCGTGATCCGGATCAGGGACATTGCCTGGTGGGTAGTTTAACTGGGGCGGTTGCCTCCTAAAATGTAACGGAGGCGCTCAAAGGTTCCCTCAGCCTGGTTGGCAATCAGGTGGCGAGTGCAAGTGTACAAGGGAGCTTGACTGCGAGACAGACATGTCGAGCAGGGACGAAAGTCGGAACTAGTGACCCGACGGTGGCTTGTGGAAGCGCCGTCGCTCAACGGATAAAAGGTACCCCGGGGATAACAGGCTGATCTTCCCCAAGAGTCCATATCGACGGGATGGTTTGGCACCTCGATGTCGGCTCGTCGCATCCTGGGGGTGGAGTATCTCCCAAGGGTTGGGCTGTTCGCCCATTAAAGCGGCACGCGAGCTGGGTTTAGAACGTCGTGAGACAGTTCGGTCCCTATCCGCTGTGCGCGTAGGAAACTTGAGAGAGGCTGACCCTAGTACGAGAGGACCGGGTTGGACGAACCTCTGGTGTGTGAGTTGTTCTGCCAAGGGCACCGCTCATTAGCTACGTTCGGAAGTGATAACCGCTGAAAGCATCTAAGCGGGAAGCATGTCTCAAGATGAGGTTTCCATGAACTTCGGTTCGAGAGGCTCCCAGTAGACTACTGGGTTGATAGGCCAGATGTGGAAGTGCAGCAATGCATGGAGCTGACTGGTACTAATAAGCCGATGACTTGATACACACTCAACCTTGTGTTGCGTAACAAAAGATTGACTCGCGTCCACTGTGCAGTTCCCGAGATACGGTCGGGACACTGTCCACGTATTTCCATAGAGTTTCGGCTGTCATAGCGAAGGGGAAACGCCCGGTCCCATTCCGAACCCGGAAGCTAAGCCCTTCAGCGCCGATGGTACTGCACTGGGAACGGTGTGGGAGAGTAGGACGCAGCCGGACAAACATTGAAGTCGAGAGCCCCCAACGAGTCGTTGGGGGCTCTCGCACATTCCGCGGGCATCACATGTTTGCAATCCACGCCCCATCAGGGGAGTG
>NZ_PIPF01000017.1:0-13538 GCF_004025845.1 Janibacter hoylei PVAS-1 | reverse complement strand
AGCTCCTTCGACTTCTGGTACGCCTTGACGGCCTTCTCGGTACCGGAGCCGAAGACGCCATCGGCGTCGATCTTCAGCTCCTTCTGCAGGGCCGTCACGGCAGCACCACGGTCGCCCTTGCGGACCTTGGTCTCGAGGTACTTGGCGAGCGCACCACCGGGCGCAGCCGGCTTGGCCGGGTCGGTCTTGGTGTACTTCAGACCCGCGAGGGCGCGCCAGACGTTCGGCGAGACGATGCCGTTCTGATCCAGCTCCTTCGACTTCTGGTACGCCTTGACGGCCTTCTCGGTACCGGAGCCGAAGACGCCGTCGGCGTCGATCTTCAGCTCCTTCTGCAGCGCCTTGACCGCGTCACCGGTCGACCCCTTGCGGATCTTGGTGGTGAGGTAGGGCGCGAGGTCCCCACCGGGGGCCGGCTTGGCGGGGTCGGTCTTCGTGTACTTCAGACCCGCGAGNNGAGACGATGCCGTTCTGGTCCAGCTCCTTCGACTTCTGGTACGCCTTGACGGCCTGCTCGGTGCCCGAGCCGAAGACGCCGTCGGCGCTGATCTTCAGCTCCTTCTGCAGCGCCTTGACCGCGTCACCGGTGGACCCGAGGCGGATCTTGGTCTTGAGGTAGGGCGTGAGGGCACCGCCCGCATCGTCCCCACCACGCGGCGGGATCTTGCCGAGCTTGACCATCTGGTCCCAGGTCGCCTGGTCGAGGATGCCGGTGACCTTGATGCCGTTCTTCGACTGCCAGGTCTTGAGCGCCTCACGGGTCGCCGGACCGAAGACCCCGTCCGCGGAGACGCCGATGACCTTCTGGGCCAGCTGCACGTCGGGCCCGGAGGCACCTTCGCGCAGGGTCGGGTAGCTCGTCGGGTCGGGCAGGGGCGCCGGCGGTCCGCCGGGTCCCTGGGTCACGCCGGTCCAGGCCACACCGGTCCACCACGACGTGCGCTGCATGGCGCCGTCCCAGCTGAAGCTGAAGTGGATGTGGTCGGTGTGCGGGCTGGCGCCGTTGTACGGCCGCCAGCCGGCATCCATCTGGTAGGTGCCCCAGATCTGACGGTTCCAGATGATGTACATGACGCCGAATCGGCGGGCCATCGCGGCCGGCCGCCCTTGGGAGTCGGGGGCCAGCAGCCAGGAGATGACGCCATCGGCGACCGCCCGCTCGTGGGGGTCGTAGGCGTTGAGCATCCAGTCGAGAGCGCGTCCCTCGGAGTGCTCCGTCAGTCCGTAGTTGCACGCCCGCGAGATGCCGTAGTTGAACTCGTCGTAGTGGTTGGCCATGAGCCGGGCGAAGGCGGTGACGCCGGGCTTCGGTGTCGGGTCGCAGACCGACTGCGGGATGTAGGGCGAGGCCACGTCGAGATCGCGGGGCAGGTTCTTGTTGGTCGGCGGCGGGGGTACGTCCGCGCTCCTGGCCACGGCAGCGCCGCCGACGGGGAGGGTAAAGGCGGGGATGAGTGCGGCGCCGACGAAACGGACAGAACGTGACACGCGGGGAGCTCCTTGTGTGGACGCGGGCAGGGGAACCCGATCAGGGCAGTGGGTCGCCCCCTCGAGTCACACCAGTCACGGCAGCACCGAAGGTCACGATCCGTCACTCATGTTCCACCCACCACACACGTCCCGCTAGACCCACGAGATGTATTACGTCCCTGTAGTTCACTCCTCGTGACAGTTCGTGACCCCCGCCCGGGCTGTCGCCACGCGACCCCTTCGCACTGGATTGGTGTGACCTGACCACACCCACGACCCCACGGGCCGGCCGCTACGGTGACCCCATGGACAAGGTCGTCTCCTCACCAACCGAGGCCGTCGCGGACATCTCCGACGGTGCCACGTTGGCAGTGGGCGGTTTCGGGCTCTGCGGGATCCCGAGCGTGCTCATCGCCGAGTTGCAGGCGAAGGGGGTGGGTGACCTGGAGTGCGTGTCGAACAACTGTGGTGTCGATGACTGGGGTTTGGGCCTGCTGCTGGCCGGTGGTCAGATCCGGCGGATGGTCTCCTCCTACGTCGGGGAGAACAAGGAGTTCGCCCGGCAGTACCTCTCGGGTGAGCTCGAGGTGGAGCTGACGCCGCAGGGCACCCTCGCGGAGAAGCTGCGTGCTGGTGGTGCGGGCATCGCCGGCTTTTGGACCCGCACCGGTGTCGGGACGCAGATCGCCGAGGGTGGCTTGCCGTGGCGCTACGACCAGGCCGGTGAGATGGTGGTCGCCTCCCCCGCCAAGGAGACGCGCAGTTTCGCGGTGGCCTCGCGCCGGGCCGACGGGTCGACGGTGACCGAGGAGCACGAGTTCGTCCTCGAGGAGGCCATCGCCACCGACTTCGCTCTCGTGCGCGCGTGGAAGGGCGACCGGCACGGCAACCTCGTCTTCCGCACGACCTCCCGCAACTTCAACCCCCTGTGCGCGATGGCTGGTCGGGTGACGATCGCCGAGATCGAGGAGCTCGTCGAGCCCGGCGAGCTGGACCCTGACGCGATCCACCTGCCGGGCATCTACGTCCAGCGGGTGGTCGAGCTCACCCCGGAGCAGGCCGCGGACAAGCGGATCGAGAAGCGCACCATCACCCCTACTCGTGACTCGTCGAAGGAAGGTGTCTGACATGGCGCTCACCCGTGAGCAGATGGCCGCCCGTGCGGCTGAGGAGCTGTCGGACGGTGACTACGTCAACCTTGGGATCGGGTTGCCGACGCTCGTGCCCAGCTACGTGCCCGACGACGTGGAGATCGTCCTGCAGTCCGAAAACGGGATCCTGGGTGTCGGGGCCTACCCGAGTGAGGAGGCCGTGGACGCCGACCTGATCAACGCGGGCAAGGAGACGGTCACCCTGCGCAAGGGCGCCTCGATCTTCGACTCGGCCACCAGCTTCGGGATGATCCGTGGCGGCAAGGTCGACGCGGCCATCCTCGGCGCGATGCAGGTCGCGGCCAACGGTGACATCGCCAACTGGATGATCCCCGGCAAGATGGTCAAGGGCATGGGCGGCGCGATGGACCTGGTCCACGGCGCCAAGAAGGTCATCGTCCTCATGGAGCACGTCGCCAAGGACGGCTCCCACAAGATCGTGCGCGAGTGCGCCCTGCCCCTGACCGGCAAGGGCGTCGTCCAACGGATCATCACCGACCTGGCCGTCATCGACGTCACCGACACCGGACTCGTCCTGCGCGAGCTCGCCCCCGGCGTCACGACCGAGGAGGTCGTCGAGCGCACCGGCGCGCAGCTGCGCGTCGAGCTCGACTGACAGGGAGCGTCAGGAGTCGCGGACCCGCGCGAGCGTCGTCGAGGTGACCCGCGATGAGGGGCCCACGGCGCGGATGCTCGGCCACTGCGGGCTGCGCTGCACCTGGGCGACGACCTGCGCAGGCGGTGCCGTGCCGACGATGAGCACGGGCTCGCCATAGGCCGCGGCGATCGCCGGGTCGCTCGTGCGGGTGCTCGTCGACCGCGCGAGCGACACCCGGGTCGCGGAGTAGCTGTTGCGGAAGTACTGGGCGATGCCGGCCGAGATCTCCGCCGAGCTCGTCCCCGCGAGGCGTGACGGGCTGAAGCCGGAGGCACTCAGGTCGCTCGAGACGGCGGTGGGGATCCGACTGGAGGACCCGATGATCCGCACGCTGCGCACCCGGGCGCGCTGCAGCGCCGCCTTGGCACGTGGCCCGACCGCGGACCGGCTCGCCCAGACGATCGGCTCGCGTCGGGTGCCGGCGACCGCAGAGAAGGCTCCGGCCTCGGGCACCGTCTCCTGCGTGGCAACGGCTGCCCGCGTGATCGGTCCCTGCGCGGCCATGAGGTCGACGATCGCCGCCGCGGTCGCGTCCTGGTCGCTCATCCCGACCCGGGTCACGGTGATGCCCCGGGCACGCAGCTCGGTGATGACGGAGGTGTTGACCATCGGTCCTCCACCGACGACGTAGGCGCGCGTGATGCGCCCACCCCGGCGGTCGAGCTCGGTGCGGGTCGCGTGAGCCAGCCGGGTCGTGCCGCTGAGCAGCAGCGGCGCCCGCAGCGACCCCGCGAGGGGCCGGGCCATGACGAGGTGGGCGACATGCGTCTGCGAGGCGGGGGCGATGACGACGCTCGTGGCCGTCGACGGCGCCGAGCGGGCGGTGGCGGCGGCCAGGTCTGCCGGCGTGTCGCCCGTGACCCGCTCCCCCGGTCGCCGGGTCGACGCCGAGGAGAGACCGAGGGCGCGTCGCATGTCGTCGCCCCGCAGCGTCTTCGTCACCCCGGCCGATGAGGTGGCGCGGGCCCAGCGGACGGAGCCGGCGCTCGTGCGCTCGGACAGGTCGAGGGAGCGGACGTCCGGTAGACCGAAGGCGGTGGCCACCTTGGACCGCGGGACCTCGGTCGTCCAGCTCCGCCGCGGGTTGTCGCTCTTGGTGCTCCACGGGTCGGGCACACCGCGCAGGTAGGGCACCGGGGCCCCGCCCCAGATGTCCTCGTTGTTGACCGTGTGGCCGCCGGAGGATGACGAGTAGATGGCCTCGATGACCTGACCCCCGTAGCGGGGTACGTAGCCGGTCGTCGAGCTGCCGCCCGCGGCGACCGCGGCGCGCCACCGCGGCCATGCGCTGGCCTCGCTGCCCGTGGGCACCGCGCCGTAGACCTGGTCGGTGATGCTGTCCTGCACGTGGCAGGCGCAGGCCGATCGTACGCCGCCGGCCACCTTGCGCAGGGCGTACGCGCGAGCTGCGGCCGCCTGCGTCTCGAGCGCGGCGTCCGGCCACGACCACGGCACCTCACGCACCTGGTCGAGGTACTCGTCGGCCAGACGCAGGTGCAGGACCCCCTCGAGCGTCGCGGCCCCCGGTGTCGGCGTGACGACGAAGGGAGCATGGGCGTACCGCTTGCCGCCGAGCGAGAGATCCGTGCGTGTCTGGTCCCAGGTGATGGAGACTGCCGAGCCCGTCACCGACGCCGGCGAGCAGCCAGAGCACGAGGCGACGACCGACGAGCCGCTGCGTCGCAGGGAGACGCTGCGGCCCGCGGCGGCCCTGAGCGTGCTCGACCCGGCCGTCACCGTGAGGGTGCCACCGCCGCTGGAGCGGGCGAGACCGCTCACCGCGGTCGTGCTCCGGCCCCGGACGATGTTGACCCGGATCGTCTGGGTGTCGGGGACCGCGTCGTAGGTCGTGCCCGCGTAGTAGAAGCCGAGGATCTCGCGTGCGGAGCGCCCCGCCTTGGCCTGGGCGAGGGCGCCGTACTGGCTCATGCCGACCCCGTGACCGAAGCCGCGTCCGGTGAAGCTCCACGGCGAGGTGTCGACCGACTGGGCGGCGGCCGTCGCGGGAGCAGCCGCAGCACCGTGGGCCGAGCCACCACCGATCGCGATGACGCTCACCGCCGCCACGACGACGCGGGTCAGGACACGACGATGCTCACGGACGACTCCCATGGGGGGATTGTCCTCGCGTCAGCGCTCCTGCGGAAGTCCGGCCGACAGGTGTCGCGGACTCGTGATGAAGCCCAGCCCCCAGGCCCAGTGCATCGTGGCGATCGCGAGGGGAACCCGGGCCCGCACGGCGGGCTCCTCCCCCTTCGAGATGGCGATGCCACCGACGGTGACCGCGGCCAGGTAACCGGCGGGGACGATCCACGCGGGGCGCCAGACGGCGCCGACCAGGGTCGCCGCCGTCGTCCCCGCCACCATCGCCGGCGGCGCGAGGTAGCGCGCGTTGGCGGTGCCACGGTGCAGCCGGGCGACGACCCTCCGCCAGCGGCCGTAGTTGAAGTACTGGTCGGCGAGCGCCCGCACGCTTGAGCGGGGCCGGTAGGTGACGACGAGCTCGGGCGTGAACCACACCCGTCCGCCGGTGGACCGGATGCGGTGGTTCATCTCCCAGTCCTGGGCCCGCGCGAAGTGGGGGTCGTAACCACCGACCCGCTCGAGGGCGGAGCGGCGGAAGACGCCGAGGTAGACGGTGTCGGACTCGCCGGCCCCGCCACCGACGTGGAACCGCGCCCCGCCGACGCCCAAGGGGCTCTTCATGGCACAGGCGATGGCCCGCTCGAGCGGGCTGCGCCCCACGGCGTCCATGATCCCGCCCACGTTGTCGGCCCCCGTGGCCTCGAGCACCTCGACCGCCCGACTCAGGTAGTCGGTCGGGATCTCCGCGTGCGCGTCGACCCGCGCGACGATCTCGCCCGTCGAGGCGGCGATGGCGGCGTTGAGGCCCTCAGGAGTGCGGCCGGAGGGGTTGGGCACGGTGCGGACCCGGGTGTCCTGCGCGCTCAGCCGAGCGGCGATCTCGTCGGTGTCGTCGGTCGACGGGCCGAGTGCCAGGACGAGCTCGAGCTCACCGGGCCAGTCCTGCCCGAGGACCATCGCCACGGAGTCGGCGATGTGGCGGGCCTCGTTGAGCACGGGCATGACGACGCTGACACGGGGGGACACGCGCTCCAGTATGGACAAGGTCACGGTGGGCGCCCCGCGGACGCGCCGTCGTCGTCCTGCGACCTGCCAGCCTTTGCTCCTATCCTCCTTGGCATGCCTGATCGCCCCACCAGCCCGCGACGCCCCGACGACGGGCGCGACGACGCGATGACCTTCGACATGCGCAAGGGTCGCCGCGGACGCGACGAGGCGCGGGCGATCCCGACGGGCAAGAGGGACCGCCCACGCCGCCCGGCGTCCGGCGAGCGCGCCGCGGCCTCGTCCGCGACGGGCGGCTCCGGTGCCGCCCGTCGGCCCCGCGACCCGTCCGGCGCAGCCCGCCCGATGCCCACCCGGCCGGCCGCGACCGGCCCGCGCACGACACCGCCTCGCCGGACCACCGACGAGCCCCGCACCCGCGTCATGCCGGCGGGGACGCCCCCTTCGCGCCCTGACCCGGAGCAGGCCGCCACGCCACGTCGACCTGCTCCCCCGCGTGACGGCGGACCCCGCCGGCCCGGCGGTCCGGGTGGCCCGGATGCGCGCCCGCGCCAGGGGGCCCCCAAGCCGCGCCGACGCAACCCGCTGCGGACCTTCGGCGCCTTCGTCCTCGTCCTGCTGCTGTGGGGCGGCAGCATGGCCTGGGCCGTCAACTCCGCGTGGAGCGAGGTCGGCCGCGTCGATGCCACCCCCGAGGGTGACCGGCCGTCGAGCGAAGGGCGCAACGTCCTGCTCGTCGGCAGCGACGCCCGCGACGGCATGACCCCCGAGGAGCGCAACCGGCTCGGCACCGGTCACGACACCGGAGGCGCCCGCACCGACTCGATCCTCGTCCTGCACACCGGCGGCGGGGAGTCGACCCTCCTGTCGATCCCGCGCGACTCCTACGTGGAGATCCCCGGCAACGGGATGAACAAGATCAACGCCTCCTTCAGCATCGGCGGCGCCAAGCTGCTCGCGCAGACGATCGAGCACAACACCGGGCTGAAGATCGACGGCTACATGGAGATCGGCTTCGGCGGCTTCGCGACCGTCGTCGACGCCGTCGGCGGCGTCAACATCTGCGTCAAGAACGACATGAACGACGAGAAGGCGCACATCAACCTCAAGAAGGGCTGCCAGGTCCTCGACGGCAAGAACGCCCTCGGCTACGTGCGCGCCCGCTACTCCGACCCCGAGGGCGACCTCGGTCGCGCCAAGCGGCAACGGGAGTTCCTCGGTGCGCTCATGGGCAAGATCGCCACCCCCAGCACGATGCTCCAGCCGTGGAAGGTCCACTCCCTCGGCACCGAGACGGCGGGCGCGCTGACCGTCGGCGAGGACGACTCGCTGCTGGGCACCGCGCGGGCGATGTGGGCCTTCCGCAGCATCGCGAAGGGGGACGGCAACTCCGTCACCGTGCCCGTCGCCAACAACAACCTGCCGACCAGCGTCGGCTCCGCGGTCCAGTGGGACGAGGCCCAGTCGACGAAGCTCTTCGAGGACCTGCGCGCCGACCGGCCGATCACGGTCGAGCCGGGCGACGGCTGACAGCTCCCTGAGGAGGCCGCGCGACCCCTGACGGCTCCCTGAGGAGGCCGCCCCGCGGCCGTCTCGAAGGGCGCTCCCTCAGTCCTCGACGAGCAGTACCACGAGGGTGCGCGGGCCATGGACACCCTCGACACGACTGAGCTCGATGTCGCTCGTCGCGCTCGGCCCGCTGATCCACGTCTGCGGGCGCTGCGGGTCCAGGCGACGGACGGCGTGCGGGACGTCGGGCACGACCTGACTCGCCCGCACGATGACGACGTGCCGGTCGGGCAACAGGGTGAGGGCTCGACGGCCCTGGCCCTCGGCGTGGTCGAGGACCACGGTGCCGGTCGCGGCGATGCCGGCCGCACACGTGGTGACGACGCTGTCGAAGCCCTCGATCCCGTGGTCGTCGGCGTCGCCCGTCGACACGGCGTCCTGCCCCAGCCGGTCGACGACGGCCTCACGGACGGCGCCCGGGACCCCGTCGGGCACGATGACCCGCTCGGCTCCGCGCAGGGCGGAGAGCACCTGCACGGGCACCTCGGAGGCACGGCAGCGCACGACGGTGGCCCGGTAGTCGCTCACCAGCTCGGCGAAGCGGTCGAGCACCTGGGCGCGGTCGACCGGCGGCAGGGTCGGCTGCGCCTCCGCGGCGGGGATCGGCTCGGCACCGCGGACCGCCTCGCACACCGCCGCCAGGATCTCCTCACGTGCGGCGCTCATCGCGACCTCCCCTGCCACCACTGCCGGAAGGACTGCCGAGGTGGGACGGGTATGTCCCGCGCCTGCGTCCACTGGCGCCCCACGGAGGGCAGCCAGCCGAGCACCGCTCGGCCGGCGGCGTTCTCGCGCCGGCTCACGCGGCTGAGGACCCGCCCGGCGAGACCGCTCGCGCGCTGCCCGAGGGCGAGCCGGCGCGCATCGGCGAAGGCCCAGGCGGTCGCCTTCATCGCGGCCGCCTCGGGCTTCGGGACGCGGTCGTCCCGGTGGGCGTCGACGACCTGCGCGCGCAGGTCGACGAGGACGGTCGGGATGTCGATCTTCACCGGGCAGACCTCGTAGCAGGCACCGCACAGGCTGGAGGCGAAGGGGAGGGAGTCCACCTGGTCGCTGTGCCCCACGCCCTTGAGCAAGGGGTTGAGGATCGCGCCGATCGGTCCCGGGTAGACCGAGCCGTAGGCGTGGCCGCCGGTGCGCTCGTACACCGGGCAGATGTTGAGGCAGGCGGAGCAGCGGATGCAGCGCAGCGCCTGCCGGCCGACCTCGTCGGCGAGGGCCCTGCTGCGGCCGTTGTCGAGGAGGACGACGTGGCACTCCTGCGGCCCGTCCCCTTCGGTCACCCCGGACCACGTGGAGGTGTAAGGGTTCATCCGCTCCCCCGTGCTCGAGCGCGGGAGCAGCTGGAGGAAGACGTCGAGGTCGTCCCACGTCGGGACGACCTTTTCGATCCCGACGACGCTGACCAGCACCTCGGGCAGCGTCAGGCACATCCGGCCGTTGCCCTCCGACTCGACGACGACGAGGGTCCCCGTCTCCGCGACGGCGAAGTTCGCCCCCGACACCGCGACCTTCGCCCGCAGGAACTTCTCCCGCAGGTGGAGCCGGCTGGCCTCGGCGAGGGCCGCCGGGTCGTCGGTGAGGTCGTCGGGCGCGGGGCGCCCGACCTGCCCCATCTCCTCGAGGAAGATGTCGCGGATCTCGGTGCGGTTGCGGTGGATCGCGGGCACGAGGATGTGGCTCGGCAGGTCGTGCCCGAGCTGCACGATGAGCTCGGCGAGGTCGGTCTCCCACGCGGAGATGCCGCGGGCCTCGAGGGCCTCGTTGAGCTCGATCTCCTGGGTGGCCATGGACTTGACCTTGACCACCTCGTCGACGCCGTGGGAGGCGGCGATGTCACCGACGATCTGGCAGGCCTCCTCCCCCGTGCGGGCCCAGTGGACGGTGACGCCGCGGGCGGTCAGCTGCTCCTCGAGCTGCACGAGGTGCTCGTCGAGCCCGTGGAGGGCGCGGTCCTTGATGTCTGCGGCCCGCTGACGCAGCCCCTCCCAGTCGTCGAGCTCGCCGATGACGTCGGCGCGCTTGGCGCGGATGGTGCTGGTGGCCCGGTGGAGGTTGGCCCGCAGCTGCTCGTCCGCGAGGGCGTGGACAGCAGCCTCCGGGAAGGGAGGCATCCCGAGGAAGGTGGTCTGCGTGTCGGCGCTCATGCGTCCTCCTCGGTCGCGGCGAGCACCTCGGCGAGGTGCATGGTGCGCACGCCCGCCCCCTGCCGGGAGAGGACGCCGCCGATCTGCATGAGGCAGGAGGAGTCCCCGGCGACGAGCACCTCGGCGCCCGACTCGATGGCGTGGGCCGCCTTGTCCTGCCCCATGGCGGCGGAGACGTCGGCGTTCTTCACGGCGAAGGTGCCGCCGAAGCCGCAGCACTCCCGCTCCTGCGGCAGCTCACGCAGCTCGAGGCCGCGGACCGCCTCGAGGAGCCGTCGTGGCCGGTCCCCGACCCCGAGCATCCGCAGCGAGTGACAGGTCGGGTGGTAGGCGACCGAGTGCGGGAAGGATGCTCCGACGTCGGTGACCCCGAGGACGTCGACGAGGAACTGCGACAGCTCGTGGGCACGAGGTCCGTGGCGCTCGACCGCGGCGACGAGCCCGGCGTCGCCGGAGCGCCGCGCGATGATCTCGTGCTGGTGGCGGACGCTTCCGGCGCAGGAGCCCGAAGGGAGGACGACGGCGTCGTAGTCGGCGAAGGTGCTCGCGTAGGACCGCACGACGGGCTCGGCCTCGTCGAAGTAGCCAGTGTTGATCATCGGCTGGCCGCAGCAGGTCTGCGCCGGTGGCACGTCGACCTCCACCCCCAGCCGTTCGAGCAGTCGGACGGTGGCCTTCGCGACGTCCGGGAACATCGTGTCCCCGATGCACGTGGCCATGAGGGCGACTCTCATCTGACCTCCTCGACGGTGGTGACCTCCCTCGCAGGCTATGCCAAGATCCCGGCGAGTGAGGGGTGTCACACACCGGATACCGTGAGCGCATGGACAACACGCTGCAGAAGATCGGGGTCGTGGGTTGCGGCCTCATGGGCGCCGGCATCGCCGAGGTCTGTGCTCGGGCCGGCTCCGACGTCGTCGTCGTCGAGTCGAGCCAGGAGCGGGCCGACGCCGGACGAGGCCGCCTGGAGAAGTCGCTGCGCCGCGCCGAGGAGCGGGGCCGCCTCGAGCGCGCCGACGCCGTCCTCGAGCGGATCCGGGTCGTCACCGAGCTCGGTGAGCTCGCCGACCGCGACATGGTCGTCGAGGCCATCGTCGAGGACGAGGGCGCCAAGGTCGACCTCTTCAAGCAGCTCGACGAGATCGTCACCTCCCCCGACGCGATCCTCGCGTCCAACACGAGCTCGATCCCGATCATGAAGCTCGCGACCGTCACCAAGCGGCCGGCCAACGTCCTGGGCGTCCACTTCTTCAACCCGGTGCCGGTGCTCAAGCTCGTCGAGCTCGTCCCCTCGCTCATGACGGCGGAGGAGACGACCGAGCGGGCCCGCGCCTACGTCGACGGCGAGCTCGGCAAGCACGCGATCACCTGCCAGGACCGCGCCGGCTTCGTCGTCAACAGCCTGCTCATCCCCTTCATCCTCAGCGCGATCCGCATGTACGAGTCCGGCTTCGCGACCGCCGAGGACATCGACCAGGGCTTCGTCCTGGGTGCCGCCCACCCGCAGGGCCCCCTCGCCCTGGCCGACCTCATCGGCCTCGACACGACGATGGCCGTCGCCGAGTCGCTCTACGAGGAGTTCAAGGAGCCGCTCTACGCTCCCTCGCCGCTCCTGCAGCGCATGGTCGACGCCAACCTCCTCGGCCGCAAAACCGGCCGCGGCTTCTACACCTACGAGCAGTAGACCCAGGCGTGGGGGTGCCCCCGCGCGCTCCACGGACCGAGGCGTGCGGGTGGACCCGCGCGCATCACAGAAAAGTCCGGACTGCCCACGCGACGCGACGTCGACGTGAAGTGGTCCGGACTTTTCCGTGCGCGGTGCCACCCGTGCGCCGAGGCGACCCTGCGGGCCGGCCGGGTGACATTCCCCTAGGGAGATGCGGCCGGGTTGGCCGGCCGAGGCCGCATTTCCCTAGGGAGATGCGGCCTCGGCGAAGGGAGGTCAGCGCGCGGTCGGCAGACCCTTGAGCAGTTGGCGCGCCATGACGACCCGCTGGACCTGGTTGGTGCCCTCGTAGATCTGGGTGATCTTGGCGTCGCGCATCATCCGCTCGAGCGGGAAGTCACGGGTGTAGCCCGCGCCACCGAGGAGCTGGACGGCGTCGGTCGTCACCTTCATCGCGACGTCCGAGGCGAAGCACTTGGCGGCGGCACCGAAGAAGGACAGGTCGGCGTCGTGGCGCTCGGACTTGGCCGCGGCGACGTAGACCATCTGGCGGGCGGCCTCGAGCTCCATCGCCATGTCGGCGAGCATGAACTGGATGCCCTGGAAGTCGGCGATGTGCTTGCCGAACTGCTGCCGCTCCTTGACGTAGGCCATCGCCTCGTCGAGCGCCCCCTGGGCGATGCCGACGGCCTGCGCACCGATGGTGACGCGGGTGTGGTCGAGGGTACGCAGGGCGATCTTCAGGCCCTCGCCCTCGGCACCGACGATCCGATCGCCGGGGATGCGGCAGTTGTCGAAGTGCAGCTCGCGCGTCGGGCTGCCCTTGATGCCGAGCTTGCGCTCCTTCTCGGAGAAGCCGAAGCCCTCGTCCGACTTCTCGACGACGAAGGCGGAGATGTTGTTGCCGCGAGGGCCGTCGGGGTCGGTGACCGCGAGGACGGTGTACAGCTCGGACTCGCCGGCGTTGGTGATCCACGCCTTCTGCCCGTTGAGCACCCAGTCGTCGCCGTCGCGGGTCGCCTTGCACTTCATGCCCGCGGTGTCGGAGCCGGCCTCACGCTCGGAGAGGCCGTAGCTGAAGCCCTCCCCCTTCGCCAGGCGCGGCATGTACCGGGCGTTGATCTCCTCGGACCCGCCGAGGATCACCGGCATGGAGCCGAGCTTGTTGACGGCGGGGATCAGCGAGGAGGAGGCACACACGCGCGCGACCTCTTCGATGATGATGCACACGGCGAGTGCGTCCGCGCCGACGCCGCCGTGCTCCTCGGCGACGTGGGCCGCGTGGAAGTCGGCCGCGATGAGAGCCTGGTTGGCCTCGCTCGGGAACCGGGACTCCTCGTCGACGGCAGCGGCGAAGGGCTTGATCTTCGCCTCCGCGACGGCCCTGACGGCCTCGCGGATCGCCTCGTGGTCCTCGGTGGTACGGAACAGGTCGAAGTCTGGGTTCGCGCTCACGGCCGTGATGCTACCGGCCATCACCTCGCTCTTGCACAGGTGTTCAACGACAACACGCCCCCCGTGGTCTGTCGCCTGCCCACACGGTCACGATCACGCGCAGGCCGAAGGGGGACCGCCGCGCGCAGGTCGAAAGGGGATGGCTGCGCACACCAAGCCGACGTCGGTCACGACACGGCGAGATGCCTGCGACACGAAGGACTTCGGCGGGCGCAGCCATCCCCCCTTCGACCGGAGCCGACCGAGCAAGGTCAGCTGTCGGTGCCGAAGAGGTCGCGGGTGTAGACCTTGTCGGCGACGTCGTCGAGATCAGGGGTGCGGCGGTTGGCGAT
>NZ_PIPF01000016.1:0-50207 GCF_004025845.1 Janibacter hoylei PVAS-1 | reverse complement strand
AGGCCGCCCGCGGCCGTCTCGAAGGGAGACAAGCTCAGTGGGTGCGGGGCGCGCGGATGCGCCTCCTTCAGCTCCGCGGCCCAGGTGGGGGTGCCGGGGGTCGTGCGCCGGCTGCGCGAGGAGTACCCGGGGTCGACGAGACTCGCATGAGCGCCTACGCGGAAGGGGGCCTGCGTGTGGCCCGGGTCGACGTCGACTCCGTCCCCCAGGACCCCGCCGGCGCGGTGCGGCAGGTGGTCCTCGGGACCGTCCTCGTCGACCGGGTGCTCGCCCCCCTTCGCCGGCTGGCCCAGCAGCACCTCAGCGTGAGCGAGCAGGGCTGACCGGGACCCCGCGCCCCGCCGCTTTGGGGATCGGTCGGGTCATGGGGCACAATGAGACGGCTCGTGCGCCGAGAGGTGCGCGGCTCACTCTTTGCGCGAGTGGCGGAACGGCAGACGCGCTGGCTTCAGGTGCCAGTGTCCGAAAGGGCGTGGGGGTTCAAATCCCCCCTCGCGCACAGTTCACGAAGGGCGTCCCACCAGCTGGTGGGACGCCCTTCGTCGTGCCTGCATCCGGTCGGTGGCAGGCTGGCCGGCATGGCACCTGACCCGCAGACTCAGCCCGGGCGCGGCGCCGACGTGCCCGATCGTCTCGCCGAGGTCGCCCGCCGTCTGGAGGAGTGCGTCGCGGTCCTCGAGCGGGAGTCGGGTCTGCGGCCCTGGCGGGTGCCGGACCGCGACAACATCGACGGAGCCCACCCGTACTACGGCGAGGACGACGGCCGCCTCTTCGTCCGGGCTCATGAGCGGGGCAAGCTCGTCCGGGACGAGGTGCACGAGAGCGTCGACGGGGTGGTCGAGTCGCTCGTGACGGACATGGCGGCCCAGCTCGCGAGGACGTACGAGGCAAGGCATCGTCGCCCGCGAGAGGACTCTCGGCGTCAGTGGTTCCACCTGAGCGAGCTCTGGTTGAACCGGGTGGAGCTGGCGTGGGGCGATCGCCTGCACTCCGACCACGTCGCCGTGCTCCGTGAGTCGCCCTTCAACGACGATCGGGACGTCCCCTGAGTAGGGGAGCTCTGACGTCTGCCAGGTGCGCGGCACCCTCGGTCGCTAGGTTGGCCGTGTCTGCCGAGGCGAGCTCCGCTCGACGAGGGGACACCATGCGCCACCTGACCCGGACCACGATCGTCGCCGCGGCCGCGGCTCTCACGCTCATCGCCGCTCCGTCGGCCGGGGCGGTCGCCGCGCCGACGACGAGCGTCGCGGTCACCGACGGACTCGACGTCAACATCGGCGGCTGGGCGGAGGGGGCGGCGATCCTGGCCGACGGGGACCTGCTGGTCGCCAACCTCAACCAGCACAAGATCCAGCGTGTCGACGCGCAGACGCACCAGATCACCACGGTCGCAGAGGTCGCCGACCCCAGCCAGATGGTCGTCGACGGCGACACCGTCTACGTCGTCACCGGCAACACACCCGCCTCGATCTTCACCCGCAAGGGCGGCGTGTTCGCCATCGACCTGACGACCGGGGCCCGACGCACCGTCACCACCGGCATGGGTGAGGCCAACGGGATGGCCCGGTTGCCCGACGGTGACCTCGTCGTCAGCGTGACCCTGGGCGGTGACGCAGGGGTCCACCGGGTCGCCCCGCAGACCGGGGAGCGGCGCCGTCTCACCTCGTCCTTCCCCACGCCCAACGGGGTGGCCGTGGGGCCGCAGGGTCAGCTGTACGTCGGCTCGACGCTGCTCGGCGCCGTCTTCCGCGTCGACCCGTCGACCGGCGCGACGCAGCGCGTGGCCGGGGTGAGCACGAGCCTCGACGACTTCGCGGTCCGGTCCGACGGGACGATCGTCGGTGCGACGACGCTGGGCTTCGTCGACGAGCTCGACCCCGCGACGGGCCGCAGCCGCCCGCTGCTCTCCGGCTACGTCGGCGGGACCTCGGTGCGGCTGCTGTCGGACGACCGGGCCGTCATCACGACGGCGACCGGTCGGGTCGTGGTCGTCGACCTGCCCTGACGACTGCCCGCGACGCGGCGACGAAGGGGGATGCAGCGCCCGGCAGTCGGGCGGCCTCAGACCGCGACGCCCACGGCGGTGAGCAGCTCGCGCAGGGCAGCGCCGATCTCCCGCTGCTGCCCGATCTCGCGGCCGACGATCGACTGGACGCCGCCCTGGTAGGTCCCGTCGATCTTGCCCGGAGCCCCGACGTAGAGGGTGCGGCCGGCCATCAGCGACTGGCTTGCTGGATGGCCCTCGACGGCCGGACGAGAGGCGGCCAGCTCGGCGAGCTGCTGCTCGCTGAAGGGGGCGCCCGAGGCACTGCCGATCCCCGCGAGGACGTGCTTGCCGCCGTTTACCTCGAGGGTGACGTGTCCGACGGTCTTGCTCGCCTTGGCGCGGATCGCCTGCGCGGGCGCGTCGAAGAGGACGCCGCCCTGGCCGACGAGCCACACCCGGCCCGGGAGGACGCCGAGGATCGTCGGCTCGGACTTCGAGGTCATCATCCGCGGGTAGCGGTAGACGCCCATGAGGATCGGGGGCACCGGTGTCTGCTCCATGCCTCCTGCCTATCGGCTGGCGTTCCGGGAGTCCAACGAGGGCAGCGCCGAGGATGCTCGAGCGGTGACGCGCAGCTCGTCAGATGAACTCGAGCGGGTCGAACTCGTCGATCTCGATGACCCGGACGCGCGGCAGGCGGCTCTTGAAGGCCGACACGTCGTACTCGAGGTCGAAGAACTCCATGCCGTCGATCTGCTTGAGCCCGTTGGCCATGAACTCGCTGAAGCCGACGATGCCGATGCGCCGGTCCTCGTCCTCGGCGAGCGCCTCCATCTGCGGCGTGAAGTCGTTGTCGTGGCTGACGAGCATGACGTCGGCATCGCGCTCGACGAGCGCCTGCGCCGTGCGCTGGATCGCGATGTCGACGACCTTGCCCTCGCCGCGCAGCGGCACCGGCCGGTAGCCCATCGCGAGCAGCGCCTGGACGAAGGAGGCCGGCAGCTCACCGGCCACCGCGAGGAAGAAGAGCCCCTTGACCGGCTGGCCCCACGCCGCCTCGGTGTACTCGAGCAGCGTGTTCCACCGCGGCCGCTCCTGCGGCTCCGGGCGCCGCCCGAGGACGGAGACCCCGAGGGTGGCGTCGATGTTTTCCCCGTCGACGAGGAGGTAGGTGCTGCGATCGGCCATGCTGGGACCCTACTGTGAGCGGCGCCGGAGCGTGTCCGGCGCGACGACGACGAAGGGGAGTGACCGCCCGTGTGCATGCCGGTCCGGTGCCAGCAGTGCGGCAAGACGACGTGGAGCGGGTGCGGCGAGCACGTCGCGCAGGTGCGGGCCCAGGTGCCCGCCGACCAGTGGTGCGAGTGCCCGGCCAATGCCGACCCCAACGGCTGAGCGGGGCTCGTGAGCCTGCCGCCGGGACAGGGCCCTCTGGGACCGCCGCGGGCGGCCTCCGGGCCCTGAGGAGCGAGGCCGTCCACGGCCGAGCGTCTCGAAGGGCAGGGACCGGAGGTGGGGCCGGGTGGGTCAGCGCAGGGTGACGCGGACCTCCGGGGAGTCGCCCTCGGCGCCGGAGAGCTGCCAGATCCGGTCGAGGGTCGGCTGGAGCAGCCAGGTGCCCAGCTGCCGCAGCAGGACGGCGACGGCCTGCTCGGTGACCGGCACCCCGCTGCGGGTCACGCCGTGGTTGCGCAGGGTCTGGGTCTGCGCGATGGTCTCCTCGATGAGCAGGCGGGCCAGGCCGATATCGCCGGGGCCGGGCGTCACGACGACGCGGCGCAGGTAGTCGATGACCTCGGGGTTGGTCGCGAACATCCGGGCGACAGCGGCGTCACGGCCCGCCGCGATCTCCGCGGTCGTGCCCTCGAGGGGGACCGAGGCCAGGGCCTCGCGGAAGCGCTGGACGACGAAGGCGTCCACCGCCTCGCGCAGACCCTCCTTACCGCCGAAGTGGTGACCGATGAGCCCCGGGGCCACGCCGGCGGAGCGGGCGACCTCGCGCAGGCTCGTCGCGGCGACTCCCCGCGCGGCGAAGAGCGCCAGTGCCGCGTCCCGGATCCGCGTGCTGGTGTCGCCGGCGGCGCCTTCTCGTGAACCCACGGGGACCTGCCTTCGGTGTGACGGTGAACAAGTCGACCCACCATTGCACACGTGTTCAACGCCTGCGTAGGGTGCGAGGCGAACCCCAGCAGTGACCCGCGAAGGAGCCGGCCCATGCCCGAGCAGCCCCAGGCGATCATCTACGACGCCGTCCGCACACCCCGAGGGAAGGGCAAGGCCTCCGGCTCCCTCCACGAGGTCAAGCCGATCGACCTGACCGTCGGCCTCCTGCAGGCGATCCGGGAGCGCAACCCCGGCCTCGACGCCGCCCAGGTCGACGACCTCGTCATGGGCATCGTCTCGCCGGTCGGCGACCAGGGCGCCGTCCTGCCGCGCATCGCCGCCCTCAAGGCGGGCTACCCCGAGCCGGTCGCGGGCGTGCAGCTCAACCGCTTCTGCGGCTCCGGCCTCGAGGCGGTCAACCAGGTCGCGGCGCGCGTGCGCTCCGGCTTCGAGGACCTGCTCATCGCCGGTGGTGTCGAGTCGATGTCGCGCGTGCCGATGGGCAGCGACGGCGGCGCGTGGGCGATGGACCCGCGCACCGCCCTCGAGACCGACTTCGTGCCCCAGGGCATCAGCGCCGACCTCATCGCGACGATCGAGGGCTACGACCGCGCCGAGGTCGACCGTTTCGCCGCGCAGTCCCACGCCCGCGCGGCTGCTGCCTGGGAGGGCGGCTACTTCGACAAGAGCGTCATCCCGGTCAAGGACGCCAGTGGCATCACGATCCTCGACCGCGACGAGACGATCCGCCCCGGGACGACCGCCGAGTCGCTCGGCGGGCTGCGTCCCTCCTTCGCCGCGATGGGCGAGCAGGGCGGCTTCGACTTCGTCGCCACCGAGAAGTACCCGCACGTCGACGCGATCAACCACGTCCACCACGCCGGCAACAGCTCGGGCATCGTCGACGGCGCCGCGCTGCTGCTCGTCGGCAACGAGCGCGTCGGCCAGGAGATGGGCCTGACCCCCCGCGCCCGCATCGTCTCCACCGCGGTCATCGGCTCCGAGCCGACGATCATGCTGACCGGCCCCGCCCCGTCGTGCCGCAAGGCCCTCGACCGGGTCGGCATGAAGGCCAGCGACATCGACCTCGTCGAGATCAACGAGGCCTTCGCCGCGGTCGCCCTCAAGCTCATGCGCGACATGGGCTGGAGCGAGGAGCAGACCAACGTCAACGGTGGCGCGATCGCCATGGGCCACCCGCTCGGCGCCACCGGCGCGATGATCCTCGGCACCCTCGTCGACGAGCTGGAGCGCCGCGACCTCGAGCGCGGCATCGCCACCCTCTGCATCGGCGGCGGCATGGGTGTCGCCACGATCGTCGAGCGCGTCTGACCCCCCTTCGTCACGGACAGGAAGCACGAGAAGCCATGAGCGAGAACATGATCCGCTACGAGCGCGACGACGAGGGCATCGTCACGCTGACGATGGACGACCCCGGTGCGGGCGCCAACACGATGAACGACACCTACGTCGCGGCGATGGGTGAGACCGTCGACCGCCTCGAGGCCGAGCGCGACGACATCACCGGTGTCGTGCTGACCTCCGCCAAGAAGACCTTCTTCGCCGGCGGCAACCTCACCGACCTTCAGTCGGTGACCGAGGAGACCGCCGGTGAGTTCTTCGCCGGCATCGAGGGCATCAAGTCGCAGCTGCGGCGCCTCGAGCAGCTCGGCAAGCCCGTCGTCGCCGCGATCAACGGTGCGGCGCTCGGCGGCGGTCTCGAGCTCGCGCTCGCGACCCACTACCGCATCGCCGTCGACGACCCCAAGGTCAAGCTCGGCCTGCCCGAGGTCACCCTCGGCCTGCTGCCCGGTGGTGGCGGCGTCACCCGCCTCGTGCGGATGCTCGGCATCCAGGAGGCCCTCATGGGCTGGCTCCTGCAGGGCCAGCAGTACGCGCCGGCGCAGGCCCACGCGAAGGGGGTCGTCGACCAGCTCGTCGCCACCCGCGAGGAGCTCGTCCCGGCCGCGAAGGCGTGGATCCGCGAGCACCAGGACGACGAGGGCGTGGCCACCAAGCCGTGGGACATCAAGGGCTTCAAGATCCCCGGCGGCAGCCCGTCGGTCCCGAAGTTCGCCGCCAACCTGCCGGCCTTCCCCGCCAACCTGCGCAAGACGCTCAAGGGTGCCCCGACGAAGTCGCCCCGCGCGATCCTCGCCGCGGCCGTCGAGGGCTCGCAGGTCGACTTCGACACCGCGAGCCGGATCGAGTCGCGCTACATCACCGAGCTCGCGGCGGGCCGCGAGTCGACCGCGATGATCCAGGCCTTCTTCTTCGACCTGCAGGCGATCAACAGCGGCAAGCTGCGCCCCGAGGGCGTCGAGCGCCGCCAGGTCGGCAAGGTCGGGGTCCTCGGCGCCGGGATGATGGGCGCCGGCATCGCCTACTCCGCCGCCATGTCAGGCATCGAGGTCGTCCTCAAGGACGTCTCGATCGAGGGCGCGCAGAAGGGCAAGGGCTACTCCGAGAAGCTGCTCGCCAAGCGCGTCGAGCGCGGCAAGATGGACCAGGCCAAGGCCGACGCCGTGCTCGCGCGGATCACCCCGACGGCCGACGTCAACGACCTGGCGGGCGTCGACGTCGTCATCGAGGCGGTCTTCGAGGACTACGACCTCAAGAAGCAGGTCTTCTCCGAGGTCGAAGCAGTCGTCGGGCCGGACACGCTTCTGTGCTCCAACACCTCGACCCTGCCGATCACCTCGCTGCAGGAGTTCTCCAGCCGGCCGGCCGACTTCATCGGCCTGCACTTCTTCTCGCCGGTGGACAAGATGCAGCTCGTCGAGATCATCCGCGGCGAGCAGACCTCCGACGAGGCGACCGCCCGCGCGATCGACATCGTCCAGCAGATCCGCAAGATCCCGGTCGTCGTCGGTGACGGGCGCGGCTTCTACACCAGCCGGGTCTTCGGCACGTTGATCCTCGAGGGCGCTGTCGCCGTCGCCGAGGGCATCGACCCGATGGTCGTCGAGCGGGCCGCGACGACGGCGGGCTTCCCCGCGCCGCCGCTGGCGATGCTCGACGAGGTCTCGCTGACCCTCACCCAGCACATCCGCGCGGAGGCCGACAAGGCCGCGGCCGCGGAGGGCAAGACCCTGCCCAAGGGCCCGGGCGAGGAGCTCATCGACACGATGGTCGCGGAGGGTCGCAAGGGCCGCGCCGCCGGCGCCGGCATGTACGACTACCCGGCCGACGGGCCCAAGGTCCTGTGGCCCGGGCTGCGCGAGCGCTTCGCGAAGGGGACGCAGGTCCCCCTTCGTGATCTGCAGGACCGCTACCTCTTCATCATGGCGCTGGAGACCGCGGGCTGCTTCGAGGACGGCGTGCTCACCGACACCGAGTCGGCCAACGTCGGCGGCATCTTCGGCATCGGCTTCCCGCCGCACACCGGTGGGCCGGCGACCTTCATGACGAACTACGAGGGCGGCCTGGCCGGTTTCGTCGCGCGCGCCGACGAGCTCGCGGACACCTACGGCGAGCGCTTCCGCCCGTCGGAGTGGCTGCGCGGCCGCGTCGCCGCCGGCACCCTCGTCGACAAGACCTGACGTGTCCGACCCCCTGACCGGCGTCCGCGTCGTCTCGATCGCCATCAACCTGCCCGGGCCGGCCGCCGTCGCGCGGCTGGCCGGGCAGGGGGCGAGCGCCGTGACGGTCCTGCCCCCGGGCGGTGACCCGATGGAGCAGTTCGCCAAGGACTACTACGACGAGCTGCACGTCGGTCAGGAGGTGCGTCGGGTCGACCTGAAGTCCGACGCCGGTCGGGCCGAGGTCGACGAGCTCCTCGCTGCCGCAGACGTCTTCGTCACCAGCTCGCGGCCGTCGGCGCTGCGCAGGCTCGGGCTCGACTTCGAGTCCGTGCACGCGCGGCACCCGCAGGTCTGCCAGGTCGACATCGTCGGCCACCCGGGCGACGAGGCGGAGACGCCCGGTCACGACCTCACCTACCAGGCAGTGACAGGTCTGCTCGGCGAAGGGAGGATGCCCGCCACCCTCGTCGTCGACCTCGCCGGGTCGGAGCGAGCGGCGGCGGAGGCTGCGGCCGCGCTCGTGGCCCGGTCCCGCACGGGTGAAGGGGTACGCCGCGAGGTGGCCCTGTCGGACGTGTCGGCGACGATCGCCGGCCCCCGACGCCACGGGCTCACCGCGCCGGGCGCGCTGCTCGGTGGCGGCCTGCCGGTCTACGCCGTCTACGACACCGCCGACCGGCCGATCGCGCTCGCCGCGCTCGAGCCGCACTTCACCGCCCGCCTGCTCGAGGTCCTCGGGATCGCGCCCGAGGAGCTCTCGCGCGAGCGGCTGGCGGAGCTCTTCGCCGGCCGTACGGCCGACGAGTGGGCCACCTGGGCTGCGGAGCACGACGTGCCGCTCGCCCCCCTTCGCCCATCCTGACCGCCCCGTCGCCCGCCCCCGACTTCGCATCTCCCTAGGGAAATAGCACCCAGACGTCGCATCTCCCTAGGGAAATGCCCACAGGAGGTGTCATTTCCCTAGGGAGATGCGGCATCCCTGGTCGAACCGCACTCACGACAGAGAGGCAACGATGCCCGAGATCCTGATGCCCCAGCCCTATGCCTCCCCGTGGATGCAGGACGAGGTGGCCGATGTGCTCACCCTCGCCCGCACCTTCTTCGAGCGGGAGGTGACGCCGCACGCGGAGCGCTTCGCCGAGCAGCACCAGGTCGACAAGGAGACCTGGCTGGCCGCGGGCGCCGCGGGTCTGCTGTGCATCTCGATCCCGCAGGAGTACGGCGGCGGTGGCGGCACCTTCGCCCACGAGGCGGCCGTGATGTGGGAGCAGGGGCGGGCCGGAGACGACGCGCTCGGCTACTCCGTGCACTCCTCGATCGTCGCCCACTACCTGCTCGCCTACGGGTCGCAGGAGCAGAAGCAGAAGTGGCTGCCGCGCATGGCCTCCGGCGAGCTCATCGGTGCCATCGCGATGACCGAGCCGGGCACCGGGTCGGACCTGCAAAACATCAAGACCACGGCCCGGCGCGAGGGCGACCACTACGTCATCAACGGGTCGAAGACCTTCATCACCAACTCCTCGCACGCCGGTCTCGTCGTGGTCGTCGCGCGCACCGGCGGTGAAGGGGCACAAGGGATCTCGCTCATCGTGGCCGAGGTCGACGGTCTCGAAGGATTCGAGCGCGGTCGGGTGCTGCAGAAGGTCGGCCAGCACGGTCAGGACACCCGTGAGCTGGCCTTCACCGACATGCGGGTGCCCGTGGCCAACCTGCTCGGTGAGGAGGAGGGGCAGGGCTTCTACCAGCTGATGATGCAGCTGCCGCAGGAGCGGCTGGCGATCGCCGTCAGCGCGGTGGCCTCCGCCGAGCTCGCCGTGGACCTCGCGGTGGCGTACACCAAGGAGCGCACCGCCTTCGGCAAGCCGATCAGCGCCTTCCAGAACACGCGATTCACCCTCGCCGAGGTCTCCACCGACGTCATGGCGGCGCGGACCTTCCTCGACCACTGCGTCGCCCTGCACGTCGACGGCAAGCTCGACGCCGCGACCGCCTCACGGGCGAAGTACTGGACGACGGACGTCCAGTGCGAGGTCGTCGACCGCTGCCTGCAGCTCTTCGGTGGCTACGGCTACATGCTCGAGTACCCCATCGCGCGGCTCTACGCCGGGGCGCGCGTGCAGAAGATCTACGGCGGGACCAACGAGATCATGAAGGAGCTGATCTCGCGCACGCTCTGACGACGTGACGCTAGGTTTGCCGCCATGACCACCGGGGGCGACCGCGATGACCATCTCGTCGAGCTGGCTGCGGGCAGGGGCGGCCTCGTCGCCTGTGCCCTCGCGCTGCTCATCACGACCTGCCTGCCGATGACCCGGTGGGAAGGCGAAGGGGAGGAGACGACCGGCCTGCTGCAGGAAGATGTCGCACCGCCCGTCCTCGACCTCGACTTGTGGGGTCTCTCCGGGGCCGGAGACGTGAGCGGACTCCTGGTCGCGGTGCCTCTGGTCCTGCTGGCCGTGCTGTGCCTCGCCGCCCTCGGCAGCTCACTGCTGAAGCTCCTGCCGGCGATCGCCGGCGTCGTCACCCTCTGGTCGGGAGTGCACGCTGCGCTCGGCGGGTTCGAGGGTGACCTCCTGGCGGCCCGGTGGTTGTGCGTCCTCGTGCCTGCGGTGACGACCTATGTCGCGGTCCGGGTGCACCTGACCCAGGGGCGCGTCTACGGCTGACCTGGTCAGGTTGTCGCGACCGAGGCGACGAGCGAAGGGCGGCGGCGCTCGGCTCGCAGCGCAGGGAGCAGGCACCAGACGCCACCGAGGCCGAAGATCCCGGCGGCAGCCATCGCGACCTGAGTCGACGTCGCGGCGGCGAGCAGGCCCGCGAGCGGCATGGTGACCGCGGTGGACCCGAAGGCGCACATCGAGCCCAGCGAGAGCACGGTCGCGCGGTTGGCCGAGGTCGCCTCGCGGTGCAGCAACGCGCTGTAGGCCGGGCCCTGCATGCCGTGGCCGGTGTAGGCGAGCAGGTGGGCGACGACGAGGCCGACCGGCCCGACGACCAGGGCCATCCCGATCGTCAGCACGCTGTGGACGACCCGGCCGAGGATGGCGGCGCGCGCGACACCCCAGCGGGCGGAGGCCCGACCGCACAGCCAGGCGCCGACGGCGAAGACGACCCAGGCTCCCGCGGCGAGCGGGCCCATGACGACGCCCGCTCGCTCCTCGCCGCCGGGGAGCTCGGCCATGCGCACCGGGGTCAGCGACTCCATCGAGATCATCGCGGTGCTCCAGAAGACCTCGAGCAGCACCAGCCCGCGGAGCACCGGGTTGTCGCGCACGAGCCGCAGACCTGAGGCGATGACGCCGGGGGTCTCGCGGGCCGAGGACAGCGCCCGCGACCAGCCGGTCGAGTCGACGTGGGTCACCGGCTCGCGGAGCAGGACGACGACCGCGGCGAGGTGGAGCACCGAGAGCACGAGGCAGATGACGACGGGCAGCCACAGCGCCGAGTGCGACCCGATCGGGTGCCAGGCGACGAGGCCACCGGACAGCAGCGCCCCGCCGGCGATCGCCAGCCCGAGGATCGAGGTGGATCGCGAGAGGTCCTGGTCGACGTCGGCGCCCGGGCGGGTGGCGTGGACCGTGTCGACGTACCAGGCCTCGAGCGGGCCGGAGTCGAGGGCGCGGAAGACGCCAGTGAGCACCGACGCGATGACGAAGGCGGTGAAGGAGTGGGCGACAAGGAGCGCAACCATCGCGGCGACATTGGCCAGCCCGGCGGCGATGAGGACCGGGCGGCGACCGAGGGCGTCCGCGAAGCCGGAGGTCGGTAGCTCCAGCGCGACGACCGCGACGCCGATGACGGCCGAGGCCGTGAGCGCCTGCGGCAGGTTCAGGCCGCGCTCGAGCTGCCACAGCACGAGCAGCCCGACGACGAAGCCGATCGGCAGCCAGCGGGTCGTCGTCAGGGTGAGGAAGACCCGGCGGGCGGCGAGGGGGGAGAGGGGCTCGGTCATCGTGACTCCCACCCGGGTTCGTCATCGGCGGGGAAGCTCGAGATGACGACGGCGTAGCGACGCTGGTCGTCGGCGAGCTCGCCGGGCGTGGGCGGGTGCTCGGCGAGGACCTCCCACATGAGGTCCTCGAAGCGGGTGAGTATCTGCGCCGCCTGTTCCGCGGTCACGGGGACCTGGAGGTCGCTGATCGAGGTGACGGCGCGCCACTCCTCGCTCTCGCCCCCTCGACGGACGGCGGCGCCCTGCATGCGGCTCGCGAGCTGGGTGACGGCCAGCTGGTGGAAGGCGTCGGTGGCGTCCCTCCCTTCGTCCGTCGTCACGTCGTCGTCGCGGACGGAGGTCGTCATGGCACTCGCCCGCCACCACCGGTCGCGGTTGTTGCCGAGGTCGTTCGCCTCCTCGACGAAGCCGTGCTCCGCGAGCTGGCGTAGGTGATAGCTCGTCGCCCCCGAGTTGAGTCCGAGGCGGCGCGCGACCTGGCTCGCCGTCGCCGGACCGAGTGTGCGGAGCAGGCCGAGGATGCGCATGCGCACCGGGTGGGTCAGCGCGCGCAGCTGGGTGACGTCGGGGGTGACGGGGTCCATGGGGAGGAGCCTAGACCGCAAAGGTCTGTTTGCAAAGGAATGTTTGCGATCCCTTCGAGACGGTCGCGGGGCGACCTCCTCAGGGACCCTTCGAGACGGTCGCGGGGCGACCTCCTCAGGGAGCGGTGGGGGTGGGGGCCCCTTCGAGACGGTCGCGGGGCGACCTCCTCAGGGGGCGGGGAGGAAGCGTTGGTCCATTGGACAGGCGGTGTTCTCCCTTCGGCCCTAGCGTCGGGAGCATGACGCCACGCACCCGCCGGACCGCCGCGCTCGTCGGCGCGGCCGCCCTCGCCCTGACCCTGGCCGCCCCGGCCACCGCCCACGACCACCGGCCGAAGGGGAAGCACCCGCACCATGGTCAGGAGGTGCGCTTCGCGACCTTCAACGCCTCGCTCAACCGGGCCACCGAGGGCCAGCTCGAGCAGGACCTGTCGACCGGTGACAACGAGCAGGCGCGCAACGTCGCCGAGACGATCCAGCGGGCTGACCCCGACGTCGTGCTCGTCAACGAGTTCGACTACTCCCGCAAGGCCGCTCGCCTCTTTCGCGACAACTACCTGGCCGTGGGCCAGCGCGGCGCCGACCCCGTGGACTACCCCTACCACTACATCGCGCCGAGCAACACGGGCGTCCCGAGCGGCCACGACCTCAACAACGACGGGACCGTCGGCGGGGGCGACGACGCCTACGGCTTCGGGCTCTTCCCCGGGCAGTACGGCATGGTCGTCTACAGCAAGTACCCGATCGACACGCGCAAGGTGCGCACCTTCCAGCAGCTGAAGTGGCAGTCGATGCCCGGCAACCGCATGCCCACCGACTACTACTCGCCCGCCGAGCAGGCCGACCTGCGGCTGAGCAGCAAGAGCCACTGGGACCTGCCGATCCGCATCGGCGCCAGGACCGTCCACCTCCTCGCCAGCCACCCGACACCGCCCACCTTCGACGGGCCCGAGGACCGCAACGGGCGGCGCAACGCCGACGAGATCCGTCTGTGGGCCGACTATGTCTCCGGCGGCACGGACGCCCGCTGGATCCGCGACGACGAAGGGAGGCGAGGTGGCCTCCCGCGGGGGGCCAGCTTCGTCATCGCGGGCGACCAGAACGCCGACCCCGACGACGGCGACAGCACCGACGACGCGATCCACCAGCTCCTGGACCACCCGCGGGTCAACACCTCGGTGACCCCGACGAGCCGCGGCGCCGTCGAGGCGAGCGAGCAGCAGGGCGGGATCAACGACGAGCACGTCGGCAACCCCGCGCAGGACACCGCCGACTTCGCCGAGCCGCCGGGCAACATCCGCGCCGACTACGTCCTGCCGAGCCGCGACCTGCCGATCCGGCACGCACGGGTCTTCTGGCCCACGAGCGAGCACCCGCTGTACCGGCTCACCGGCAGCTACCCCTTCCCGACGAGCGACCACCGGCTGGTGTGGGTCGACACGCAGGTCGGCCGGGGCCACGGGAGGCGCTGACCCCCCTTCGCGCCGACTCAGCAAGAGAAACGCCCCCTTCGCAAGGGTTCCAAACTCTTGCGAAGGGGGCGATTCTCGGGTGACCCGAGAAACGTGGGGCGGATGGGGTTCGGGCCAGTCCACCCAACAGCGTTAGTGTCGCCACATGTCCGCTGCGGCCATCGGTGACCGGTCCTCACCCCTGCTCGACGACTACCGCGAGATCGTCACGAGCAGCGAAGGGGTCGACGAGCTCGTCACCCTCGACGGGGTGCGTGAGGCGGCGCAGCCGCTCGCCGACCAGATCGCCGGCGCCGGTCTGACCGCCCTCCTCGCAGCGCGCTCGGCGACCCGGCGCTTCGTCGCCGACGACGGCATCACCTACGGCGCCGGCGTCTCCCCCGAGGACAGCGAGGCACCCGAAGGGCGCCAGATCCCCACCGAGCCGCGCGAGTGGGAGCTCGACCCGCTGCCGCTCACCTTCGGCTCCACCGAGTGGGCCCGCCTCGAGCAGGGCGTGCGCCAGCGCGCCGCCCTGCTCGACGCCGTGCTCACCGACCTCACCGGCGAGCAGAGCCTCGTGCGCTCCGGGATCCTGCCCGGTGCCGCCGTCTACGGGCACGACGGCTGGCTCCCGCAGGCCGACGGCATCCACCTGCCCGGGCCCCGCCAGCTCGTCATGCCGGCGATGGACCTCGCCCGCGACCGCAACGGGGCCTGGCGGGTCTTCTCCGACCGCACCCAGGCACCGACCGGCGCGGGCTACGCCATGGCCAACCGCCGGATCATCGCGCGCGTCCTGCCCGACCTGCACCGCGAGGTCGACCTCGCGCGGCTGCGCGGGTTCTTCTTCCACGTGCACAAGGCGCTCGTCGCCGCCGCCCCCGACACCGACGACGTGCCCCGCATCGTCATCCTCACGCCCGGCGCGCTGAGCGACGCGGCCTTCGACGAGGCGCTGCAGTCCACCGTGCTCGGCGTGCCCGTCGTCGAGTCCGAGGACCTCGTCAGCCGCGACGGCCGCATCTGGATGCGCACGACGAGCGGGCTCTCCCCGGTCGACGTCATCATGCGCCGCGTCGAGGGCGATGCCATCGACCAGCTCGACCTGCGCGGCGACTCCCGCCTCGGCCTGCCCGGCGTCGTCGAGGCCGCCCGCCTCGGCCACGTCTCGATCGTCAACCCGATCTCCTCCGGGGTGCTCGAAAACCCGGCGCTCATCCCCTACCTGCCGCAGATCTGCCGGCACGTCCTCGGCGAGGACCTCTCCCTCGCCTCGACCCAGACGTGGTGGGCCGGCGAGCCCACCCACCTCAGCCACATCGTCACCAACCTCTCCAGCCTCGTCGTCAAGCCGGCCTCGCGCAGCGGCAACAGCAACTCGGTCTTCGGCTGGGAGCTGAGCGCCGACGAGCGCGACGAGCTCGCCATGCGCATCCAGGCCGAGCCGTGGCGCTGGACCGCGCAGGACCCGCTGACGATGTCGACGGCACCCGTGGTCACCGCCGGCGGCCTCGAGCCGCGCAGCGTCGTGCTGCGCACCTTCGCCGTCGCCGACGAGGAGGACTACGTCGTCATGCCCGGCGGCCTCGGCCGGCTCGCCGTCCGCGCCGACTCCGGCGCCATCTCGAGCTTCACCGGCGCGATGAGCAAGGACGTGTGGGTCCGCGCCGACACCGAGGCGACCGCCCCCGAGGGGGAGGGCCTCCCCTTCGCCACGGTCGAAGGGGGGACCGCCGCCGGCTACGCGGCCCCCGCACCCCGTGTCGCCGCCGACCTGTACTGGATGGGCCGCTACGCCGAGCGCGCCGAGGCCGCCGCCCGCCTGCTGCGGGTCGCGGACAACCTCGTCGACGACCACGCGGCCCGCCCTGGCACCACCGGCCACGCCGCGATGCTCGCGATCCTCGACGCGGTCACCGAGGTCATGTCGGTGCACCCCGGCTTCGTCGGCGACGAGGGGGCCAGCCGCCGCGAGGACCCGCTGCCGCACCTGCGCGCGCTCACCCTCGACCCCCGCATCGTCGGGTCGGTCGCCTACAGCACCCACCGCGCCGTCATCGCTGCCCAGGCGGTCCGCGAGAGCCTCTCCCTCGACACCTGGCTCGTCATGTCGCGCCTCGAGCGCACCCTCCAGCACGCCGTCCCGCAGGACGACCTGCAGGAGCTGCTCATGGAGACCATCGAGGGCCTGCTGGCGCTCGCCGGCATCGGTGTCGAGTCGCTGATCCGCGACCCGGCGTGGGCCTTCGCCGACGCCGGCAAGCGCGTCGAGCGCGCCCAGCAGACGATCCGCCTGCTCGCCTCCGTGCTCGCCGTCGAGCGGGCGCCGGTCGTCGAGGGCACGACCACCGAGTCGGCGCTCCTCGCGGCCGAGTCGGTCATCACCTACCGCCGCCGGCTCACCTCCGGGCTCGGTGGGATGTCGGCACTGCAGGCGGCCGTCGACCTGCTCCTGCGCGACGTGACCAACCCGCGCTCGGTCGCCTTCCAGGTCGACCGCCTCGTCGAGGACCTCGAGCTCATCGACGACGAGGCCGCGCTGCCCGCCGTTCGCGAGATCGCCGAGCGGATCGCCGGGCTCGACCTCGACGGGCTCTTCGCCGACGGTCGCGCCCCGCTCGCCGGCAGCCTGTCGAGCCTCGGCACCCAGCTGCGCGAGGTGCACCGCTCCGTCGACGCGGCCTACTTCCGCCGCAAGCAGGCCGGGCGCAACGTGCAGTGGGTCCAGTGGAACGGTGGAGAGGAGTCCTGGTGAGCGCCACCCCGTCACGCCCCCCGGCCCCCGAGCCGGTCGCCACGGGCGACCCCCTGGTGCCGATCATCAAGCCGGAGCACCACACCCTTCGGCAGTACGAGGTGCGCCACCGCACGACGTACACCTACGAGGAGTACGTCACCGACTCCTTCGGCCGGGCGCTGCTGCGCCCGCGGGAGACGAGCCGGCAGCGCGTCCTCGAGCACCGCGTCGAGATCAGCCCCGAGCCGCACATCCTCACCGAGCACGTCGACCACTTCGGCAACCACTCGAGCTTCTACGAGGTCCGCACGCCGCACACGGTGCTCGACGTGCACAAGGTGAGCCTCATGGAGATCGAGTGGCCGGCGCCGGACATGGACCGGCTCAACGCGTGGACCGTCGCGGAGGCCGCGGAGCAGATCGCCGCCGGCGACGGCATCGACCGTGCCGAGGCGGCCCAGTACCTGCTGCCGTCGGCCCTCGTCGAGATCGCGCCCGAGGTCATCGCCTACTCGGCCGGGATCCTGCCGCCCGACCGGCCGCTCGGCGAGGCGCTCGTCGCCCTCTACTCCGACATCTACCGCGACTTCACCTATGCCAAGGGCACGACGAGCGTCAAGACGACGCTGCCCGAGCTGCTCGCCCAGCGTGAAGGCGTCTGCCAGGACTTCGCCCACCTCGCCGCCGGCTGCCTGCGCGCTGTCGGCATCCCCGGGCGCTACGTCTCGGGCTACATCGAGACCCGGCCGGCCCCGGGCAAGGTCAAGCTCCAGGGCTCAGACGCCTCGCACGCGTGGGTCGCGGCGATGACCCCCGACGGCGACTGGGTCGACCTCGACCCGACGAACAACCACTTCGCCGACTCGCGCTACATCGTCACCGGGTGGGGCCGCGACTTCCGCGACGTCTCGCCGCTCAAGGGCGTGATCTTCGGCGAAGGGGGTGGCTCCAGCCTCAAGGTCGGCGTCGACGTCATCCCCCAGGACGGTTCCGACCCGCGGGCCGACACGCCGGCGCAGTAATCTGACGCCATGCCCATGACCGCCTTCGTCCTCGGTGGCGGCGGCGTCCTCGGAGCGACCCAGGTGGGCATGCTGCAGGCGCTGCTCGCCGCGGACATCACCCCCGACCTCGTCGTCGGCACGAGCATCGGCTCGCTCAACGGCGCCTTCGTCGCCGCGGACCCGACGGTCGAAGGGGTGGGGCGCCTCGAGGAGCTGTGGCGCGACGTCGTGCGCTCCGGGGAGATGAGTGAAAGCCCGGTGCGGCGGGCCGCGCGCCTGGCCAAGCACGGCACCCACGTCATGCGCCCCGGGCTCATCCCCGACCTCGTCGCGCGCCACCTCGGCGTCGACCTCGTCGAGGACCTGCCCGTCCCCTTCCAGTGCGTCGCCGCCGAGATCGAGGGCTCGGTGTCCCGGTGGTTCACGGCCGGGCCCATCGGGCCGGCGGTCGCCGCCAGCTGCGCCGTGCCCGGGCTCTTCGCCCCCGTCGAGATCGACGGGGCGCACTACTACGACGGTGGCCTCGTCCACTCGATCCCCGTCGGGCGGGTCATCGCCCTCGGCGCGACCGAGGTGCACGTGCTCCAGGTCGGGCGGGTCGAGCAGCCGCTCTCCGCGCCGACCAACCCGCTCGACGTCGGGCTCGTCGCCTTCGAGATCGCCCGCCGGCACCGCTTCGTCGAGGAGATCGCCGAGGTGCCCGACTCCGTGCGGCTGCACGTGCTGCCGAGCGGCACCGACCGCACGCCGACGGCCTCGCTCCTCGGCCAGGGCACGGTCGCCAAGGTCGACGAGCGGATGGCCCGGGCCTTCGAGGCGACGAGCGCCTACCTCGAGGGGACCACGCGATGAGGATCAGCGCGCTCCCTTCGCTCCCGGCGCCGCCGCTGTGGCTGCGGATGGTCCTGCAGGCGCTCTACCCGCTCTTCGGCATCGTCATGTCGCTCGCCTTCCTCGTGCTCGTGCCCTTCCTCGTGCTGCTGTGGCCGTGGGACCGGCGGCTGGCGATCCTGCGCTGCCTCTTCCTCACCGTCTACATCATGTGGGAGGACATCGGTCTCGTCGTCGAGTGCTGGTACCTGCGGCTGCGCTCGCCGCGCGGCACGAGCCCGACCTGGGACGCCGACCACCTCGCGCTCATCAAGCGGGCGCTCGACAACGTGCTCTTCACCGCGCGGCGGGTCGTCGGCTTCCACGTCGAGATCGAGGGCCAGCTGACCGTCGGCCGACCGGGGCACCCGCTCGTCGTGATCTCCCGCCACGCCGGCCCGGCCGACTCGCTGGCCATCGCCTGGCTGCTCGCCTCGACCGCCGGGCGGATCCCACGGATCATCCTCGCCGACGCGATGCTCTGGGACCCGGGCATCGCGATGGTCCTGCAGCGCCTCGACTCCTACTTCGTGCCCTCGCGATCCGGCGCGGGCGACGACCGGACCAAGGGGGTCGAGGAGCTCGCGTCGACGCTCACGGCCAAGGACGCGATGCTCATCTTCCCGGAGGGGCGCAACTGGACCCGCGAGCGGCACGAGGTGCTCGTCGAGGACCTCGGGTCGCGCGGGGAGACGGCGCGGCAGGAGCTCGCGCGCTCGCGGCCGTGGGTGCTCGAGCCCCGCTCCCGCGGCGTGGCCGCGATGCGCGAGCACGCGCCCGATGCGGACGTCATGGTCATCGCCCACACCGGCCTCGACATGATCTCCGGGCCGGCCGCCGTGGTCCGCGCCGTGCCCTTCCGCAACCGGTTGCTCATCCGCGGCCGGACGTACCACAGCGAAGACGTCCCCACCCGGCCCGACGAGGTCGCCGCCTGGCTCGACGCGCGCTGGGCGGAGGTCAACTCCTGGGTCGACAGGCGCATCAGCGGGCGAGAGCACCGGTGAAGCCGTGGTTCCCGCCGACGGTGAGCACGGTGGCCGTCGCGGCGGCTGCGGAGGCGGACAACCGTGTGCACCGGTGGCCGCTCACGCCCCGGATCACCCGGTGGCTGCGGACGAAGGGGGCCGACGCCCGCCTCGCCGGCTTCGAGACCGACCGCGCGGCACTGGGGGTCGAGGTCGCGCACGATGCCCGCGGCGACCTCGTGATGACGACTCCTCTCACCGGTGCGCATTTCCCTAGGGAAATGCGCACGGAAGGGCCATCTGGTCGCCCACTCCCTGCGCATTTGCCTAGGGAAATGCGCAGGGACGGGCAGGATGCGCGCGCGGGGGAGGCGTGGGTGCTGTGGGCCCACGGCGGCGGATTTTGCTGGGGGTCGGCGCGCGACGGCACCGGGCTGCGGCTGGCCGCCGGACTCGGGCGCCCCGTGGTGTCGGTGGAGTACCCGCTCGCTCCGGAGGAGCGCTTCCCGGTCGCGATCGAGCACTGCCTGGCCGCCTACGAGGCCGGGGTCCGTGAGCGCGGGCCGCAGGTCCTCCTCGGCGGGGTCTCGGCCGGAGCCAACCTGGCCTTGGGTGTGCTGCAGCGGGTCCGGGCCCTGCGGGAGAGCGGGTCGGACCTGCCCCAGCCGATCGGCCTGGTGGGGCTGACCCCCTTCGGCGACCTGGCGGGCGAGGGCGACTCCTACCGCGTCAACGAAGGCCGCGACGCCTACCTGCGCTGGCGGGGCCAGCAGGAGCGCTTCGCGCGGGCGTACGCCGGGCGGGCCGACCTGCGCGACCCCCTCGTCTCACCCGTGCACGCCGACTGGTCGGGCGAGCCGCTGCCGCCGGCGATCTTCACGACGGGTACGCGCGACCTCTTCCTCTCCGACACCGCGCGCATCCACACCGCGTGGCGGGCCGCCGGTGGGGAGGCCGACCTCGTGCTCGCCGAAGGGATGTGGCACAGCTACCTCTCCGACGCCCGGCTGCCGGAGTCGGACGCACTCATGGCCCGGCTGCTCGACTGGTGCGACGGGGTGCTCGCCGGGCGGGTGTGACGCGCCGGGCACGAGCCGGGCTCAGCCCCCGAGCCGCCGCAGCCGGTCCAGCCACTGCCGTGCCGCGACGAAGGCCGCGTCGCTCGTGATCGGGTCGACCGAGATCGGGGTGCCGGCGGCGGCGGGATAGGACCCGAGGAAGCGCACGTCGGCACACACGCGGTGCAGGCTCATCAGCGCCGCGCCGACCCGCTCGTCCTGCACGTGCCCCTCGAGGTCGATCGAGAAGCAGTAGGAGCCCATCGACTCCTTCGTCGGCCGGGACTCCAGCCGGGTCATGTTGATCCCGCGGACGGCGAACTGCTCGAGCAGCTCGAGCAGCCCGCCCGCGCGGTCGCTGCGCTGGTAGAGCACGACCGTCGTCTTGTCACGCCCGGTCGGAGCCGGGAGCCAGTCGGGCCGGGAGACGACGACGAAGCGGGTCACCGCATTGCTCATGTCACCGATGTCGTGGGCGACCACCTCGAGCCCGAAGTGCTCGGCGGCGATCGGGGCGCAGACCGCGACGTCGTAGCCGACCTCACCCGGGTGCTCGGCGAGGTCCTTGGCCGCCGACGCCGTCGACAGCGTCGGGACGTAGATCGCCTGCGGCGCCCGCCCACCCGCCCACCCGCGCACCTGGGCCCACGCGTGACTGTGGGTGCCGATGGCTCGAGCCGCTCCCAGCGCGGTGCCCGGCCGCGCGCAGGCGACGAAGGTGATCGGCACGAGGACCTCGCCGACGACGACGAGCGGGTCGCCCGAGGTGAGGGCGTCGAGGGTGGCCGAGACACCCCCTTCGACGGAGTTCTCGATCGGGACGACCGCGGCGTCGACGTCACCGGCGCGCAGCGCGTCGAGGGCCGCGTCGACGGACCCGAGGGGGACCTGCTCGTGCTCCGCGTCGGCCACCCACGACAGCAGCGCCTGCTGGGTGAAGGTGCCCTCGGGGCCGAGGTAGGCGTAGCGGGTCATGTCTCTCCTCCTGGGACGGACGAAGGGGGTCAGGCGTCCGGTGATCCGGTGCGAGCGGCCGCGAGAGCCTGCCGCTCCTCAGGGGTCAGGGTCGAGTCGGCGTCGCCGCCGACGACTCCCTTGGCATAGGTGCGCGACTCGCCCCGGCCGTGGATGCTGCTCACGACGAGGCCATCACCGGCGTCGTCGATGATCGCTGCCGAAAAGCTCAGCCGACCGCCCATGTCGCCGAAGGCGTCGTAGCGGACGACGGCCACGTGCCGCAGGGCCTGGCCGATGTCGTGACGAAGGGCGGCGAGGTCACCTTCGCCGACGGGCGAGCGGGCCTCGAGGGTCGCGATCCGCTCACCGAGGGCGCGGGTGCGGGCGAGCAGGGCGACGACGGCGACCAGGGCGAGGGCGAGTCCGCACAGCAGGGCGATCTCGACGGCGCTCATGCGCTCACCCTAGGCCTGTCCCCCGGCACCCGAGCCGGCATCTCACGGTCGGTCCGGTGGATCGCCCAGGCGAGCAGGGCGAGGACGACGACGCTGCCGATGACATTGCCCTCGACGAGCAGGTCGCCGACCCAGCGCGGGTCCCTCCCTTCGCGCTTCCACAGCACCCCCCAGAAGGGCATGGTGCAGACGAACCACGCGATGACGACTGCGGCCGCTCCGAGGCGGGGCCAGTCGGGCCGGCGCCAGCGCATGACGTAGGGCCCGAGGATCGCCGGGACGATGACGATGATCCAGTGCAGGTGGTGCACCCACGAGACCGGGGAGAGGAGGAAGCCGGCGAGGCCGACGGCTGCCGCCTCCGCGACCCAGTCGCCCTGGCGGTGCGCGCGCTGGGCGATCCAGAAGACGACCGCGCCCATGACGAGCAGCCACGGGGCCCACGCGAGGGTGAGCTCGGTGCCCTCGAGTCCGCGGCGGAGCAGGGTGGCGCGGAAGGCCTGGTTGGCCGAGCCGTCGTTGGGGCCGAGCCGGGTCGGGTCGGACAGCGCCCCGCCCCAGAAGGCGAAGGAGGCCTGCGGCAGCACGAGCCAGGCGGCGACCGAGACGAAGGTGGCGGTGCCGATCGCCCAGCCGGCCTCGCGCCAGCGGCGGCCCAGCAGGTAGTGGATGACGAAGACGCCGGGTGTCAGCTTGATCGCCATGGCGAGCCCGACGAGCACGCCCGGGGGCACCCGCGCGAGCCAGCGGTGCCGTGGCCGCTGCAGGTCGAGCAGGCAGATGAGGACGAGGAAGGCGTTGACCTGCGCGAAGCGGATCCCGTCGCCGACCGGCTGGGTCCACAGGAATCCGGCGGCGACGACACCGACGAGGACCGGCGCCCAGACCCCGACCCGCTCGCGCACCCGGTACCACGCGAGCCAGACGATGGCGACGTTGGCGAGCAGCTGGGCGATGGTCCACAGCCAGGCCGCGACCTCGAAGGGGACGAGTGCGAGCGGCACGGAGAGGAAGGCTGCGATGGGCGGGTAGGTGAAGGGCAGCAGCTGCGGCGGCTGGGTCATCTGCGCGTAGATGTCGCGCCCCTGCAGGACCGAGAGCCCGCCCTCGCGGTAGACCTGCACGTCGACCTGCCACTGGTCCTGCGGGAAGAGGAAGAGGAACTTCGCGATCGGCCAGGCGGCGACGAGCACGAAGAGGACGACCCCGAGGAGGACGTGGGGTCGACTCAGGCGGGACATGGGCCCCATTGTGGCCGACGGGGGCTGGCCCGCGGCGCAGGTCACTACGGTTGGGGCATGGTCGGCGCCGCACTCCCTCCGCGCGCCCGGGGTCTGCTCCCGGTCGTGCTGGTCCTGCTCGTGCTCGTCGCCGGGGTGCTCGGCGTCGGCGGCGGTCGGGCCAGCGCCGAGACCGGGCCGCGCGATGTCGTCGTCGTGGGTGCTCCCGGCCTGTCGTGGAGCGACGTCACCGCCGAGGGGACGCCGGCGCTGCACTCGCTGTCGCAGGGCGGCGCGATCAGCAACCTCAACGTGCGCTCCACCTACTTCACCTCGTGCCCGGTCGACGGGTGGCTCGGGCTGTCCGCCGGCAACCGCGCGGCCCAGCCGCGGGACGTGACCCGGGGGCAGCTGCGGGCCGACCCGCGAGCGCTGCCGCATTGCGACTCCCTGCCGGAGGTCGAGTCGTCGTCGGCGATGACCTCCGTCGAGATGGACCGCGATTTCTGGAGCGGTTTGTCGAAGGGGGTTGCCGCGCAAGGCTTCGAGGCCCGGATCGGGTCGCTCGGGTCGGCGGTGCACGAGGCGGGCGGCTGCATCACCGGCAGCGGGCCGGGCGCGGTGCTCGCGATGACCTCCCGCGACGGCATCGTCCACGGCGAGGGGGAGCCGGGGGTCGCCGAGCCCTGCCCGGTCACCCTCGTGGGAGCGCCGCCGATCACGATCGCCGAGGAGGGGGACCCGCGGCAGCGGCAGGTCGCCGCGGTCGACGCCGCGGTCGACGACGTGCTGACCGCCGCCGACGCCGACACCGTCGTGATCGTCGCCGGGCTCTCGGACGACGGGGGCAAGCCCGGCCTGCGGCTCCTCGCGATGACCGGTGGCGGCACACCTGCGGGGTGGCTGCACTCCGACTCGACGACGCGCGACGAGATGGCCCAGGTGGCCGACCTCACCCACTCGGTGCTGACGATCGCCGGGATGGAGCCGCCGGAGGGGATCGCCGGGCGCGCCCTCGTGCCCGTCGCCGACGACGCGCCGGCGCGCGATCGGGTCGCGACCCTCGTCGACGACGACGCCCAGCTGCAGGCGGCCGACGAGGTCATCCCGCCCTTCTTCCGGGGCTTCGGCGTCGGCCTCGTCGGGCTGCTCGCCCTCGCCGGGCTCGTCGCCCGCGTCGGCCCGGAGCGCTGGCGACCGACGATCGTCCGGGCCGTGGGGCTCGTCGCCCTCGCGGCGATGGCCGTGCCCGCCTCGACCTACCTGCTGACCCTCACCCGGTGGTTCGACACGGAGTCGGTCCTCGGTGGCTTCGTCCTGCGGCTCGGCGTCATCGACCTGGCGCTCGTCGCCGCCGTGCTCGCGCTCGTGCTGCTCGTCGTGCGGCTGGCACCTGCGCACCTGCGGGGCGAGGGTCCGCTGATGGCCCGCACGGCGGTCGGCGCGGTCTCCGCGATCACCTTCGCCCTGCTTGCCGGCGACCTGCTCCTCGGCCGCGGGCGGATGACGATGCTCTCCACCCTCGGCCTGCTGCCTCTCGACGGGGGCCGCTTCCACGGCTTCGGCAACGTCCCCTTCGCGATCTTCGCTGCCTCGGCCTTCCTGCTCATGAGCGTGCTGGCGGCTCCCCTCGTCGCCCGCGGTCGCCGCACGGCCGCCGCGCTCGTCGTCGGTGTGGTCGGCCTGGTGACCTTCGTCGTCGACGCCTGGCTCGGGGCGGACGGCGGTGGCGCGCTCGCGCTCATCCCGTCGGTCGGTTACCTCGTGCTCGCCGTCGCCGGCGTCCGCCTGACGTGGGCCAAGGTCGTCGCGATCGGTCTGGCCACCGGCGTGGGCTTCCTCGCGATGGCGGGGGCGGACTGGCTGCGGCCCGAGGAGCAGCGGACCCATCTCGGCCGCTTCTTCCAGAGCCTGCTCGACGGCGACGCGTGGGGCATCCTCGTGCGGAAGCTCGAGACCAATGTCGACCTGCTGCTCGGCCCGGAGCGCGCGGCGCTGCTCGTGCCGGTCGTCCTCGTCGCGGTCATCTGGGTGCTCGCGCGGCCGGGCAGCGCTGCGGGACAACGGGTCCAGCCGCTGATGTCCGCCTATCCCGGGCTGCGCGTCGGTCTCATCGGGCTCGTCGTCGCGCTCACGGTCGGCTTCCTGCTCAACGACTCGGGCACGGCGATCCCGGCCGCCGCGGCGCTCGTCCTCGCGCCGGCGCTGCTCGTCCTGTGGGCCGGAGCCGGCCGAGCGCGGGATGAGCGTGTGGAGGGGCCAGCGACTGGCTGACCCACTGCGCACTGCAGGCGTCAGGGAGCCCGCAGCTGGCGGGGGTAGCAGGCGTTGTCGAGGTCGTCCCCGCTCAGCCACGAGAACTCGACCTCGCACCACGCCTCGGCGTCCTCGCGGGTCGTCAGCCAGCCTGGGTCGACGATGGTCATCCAGATCTTGTCGTCATCGGCGCCCACGGTGCTGCCGAGGTCCTCGGCCTTGAGCAGGTAGACGTCGGTCCAGGCGTAGGTCGACTCGATTTCCTCGTGCAGCTCGAGGATGTCGGGGAGGCGGAAGACGTGGGACCCGCTGCTCGTGAGCTGGCGGTCGTCACGGGTGCCGTCCTGCTTGGCCGAGAGGCTCACCGCCCAGTCGCCATCGGTGACGAGCCGGCCGAGGGACTCGTCGCGCTTGTCGCTCAGCTGCTCGGCTGCGCTCGGTGGTGCCGCGGTCGTCGTCACCGTGGTCGTCGGAGGTGGCGTCGCGGTGCTCGTCACCGTCGTCGTGGGCGGGGGCGTGGCCGTGACGGTCGTCGTCGGCGTCGAGGTCGAAGGGGGCCCGGCCGCGGGCTCGCCGTCGGAGCCGAAGAACCACAACGCTGCACCACCCGCACCGAGCAGCAGGACACCGGCAGCGACGGCAGCGACGATTGCGGTCCACGGCGGGCCGCCGTGCGAGCCGGGGGGTGGGGCCATCGAGGCCCCCGCTGTCGGTGCAGCTGCAGTGGGCGTGACCGGGAGTGGACCTGGGCCCGCGGGCGGCGTCGGCTGCTGCACGATCCAGTCGTCCCACGAGGTCTCGGGCGACGGCTGCGGCCAGCCCGGGCGGGGGTCGAGTGCTGCCTGGGCGCGGGTTGGCTCGTCGTCCTGCCAGAAGCGACCGGCGTCGTCCGTGCCACCATCGGCCGCCATGCGGGCCCCGCACCCGGGGCAGAAGGCTCCCGTGCTCGTCGTCCCGCACGAAGTGCACTCCATCTCGTCCCCCCGGGTTGCGCGCGATCACTGGATCCTAGATCCGTTGACCCCTTCCTGACCATCCCCTGACTCGCCTCTGACGGGCTTGCCGGCACAGCACCCAGATCGCGACCCAGACCGCCAGCGTCGCCAGCGGTGACGCGACGAAGCGGACCGCGAGCGTCACGGTCTCGACGTCCTCGGGCAGGTGCACCCGCCCGGGGACGTAGGCGAGGGCCAGTACGAGCGAGCGCGCCACGAGGAGCAGCAGGAGGGGCCTCAGCCGCCGCCATCCCTCGTGACCGACGAGCCCGACGAGGACGGCGGTGGCGAGCCACTGCGGCAGCTCGTACCAGGGCAGCACGTACCCGGCGCCGAGGGAGTAGGCCGTCGTCAGGACGAAGAGCGCCCGCACCGCCACCACCTCGGTCAGGCCGTCGGTGATCCGCCACAGCGCGACCGCGAGCAGCACGCACCCGATCGCGGCGACCCACGTCGTCACGCTCCGGGCGACGCCCTCGTCGAGCCAGAGGTCGAGCAGCGTGTAGACCGACCGCCAGGGCATGGCGTAGGAGATGCCGCTGCCGGCCTCGCCGATCCGCGTCAGGGCCGCTCGCCCGACGAAGGCGTGGGCCGGCACGAGCACGATGAGGGTCCCGACGACGAGCCGCGCCACCTCGGCCCACCTGCGGGGCCGGGGCGACGTCCCGAGCCACCCCCACAGCAGGGCGACGCCGACGACGCCGGCCGTGAGCTTGGTGCTCGCGGCCAGGCCGGTCGCGAGACCGGCGAGCAGCGGCCGGCCCGCGAGACCGAGGCCCAGCGCGGCGACCATGGCACAGACGGCGAGGGTGTCGACGTGCGCGCCGAGCACGCCCGCCCCGACGACGAGGACATTGGTCGTCCACCACCGGTCGACGGTCGGCCGGTCCGTGCCCAGGCGCACGAGCAGCTCGCGCACTCCGAGCCAGGCCCCGACGACGAGGGCCTGCCAGACCCAGACGACCTGTCGGGCGAGCTCGCCGCCGACCTGGGCCGACAGCCCCATGAGCCAGGTGCCGACGGGTCCGTAGACGCTCGCCGCCTCGCGCCACGGGTCCTGCACCCAGCGGACGACCGGGTCGGCGTCGCCGCGCCACTGCGAGGGCACGACCGTCCACGGGTCGCCGCCCTCGACGAGGATGCGCCCGTAGGCCGCGTAGTTCGTGTGGTCCGCCGTGCCGAAGGGAGCGGTGAGCAGCACGAGCACGGCGAACCCGACGACGTGCCACCACTGCAGGCGAAGGGGGACGGGCCGGCGCACGTGCCGCCACAGCGAGGCGGCACCGAGCAGGTAGCCGAGGGTCTGGAGCGCGACGACCGTCCACGGCGTCAGCTGCCACGGCAGGCTCGGCGGGGCCCAGCCGTGCGGCCCGAGGGGCGGCAGGGCGACCGACGTGCCGCTCGCGCCGACGAGCAGCAGCAGACCGAGCCCGGCGACGAGCAGCCCGACGTCGAGGCGCGCGCGGGGGGGCGGGTCGGCGTGCGAGCCGGGGCGTGCCGACGGCCCCGCCGGGTCGGCAGCCGACGTCACGAGAGGAAGCGGCGGGCGAGCAGGGCGCCCGAGACGTCGCGCAGCTGCATCGCCCGGTGCACCCGTCCCTTGATGTCGTTGCCCGTGCGGCGGTGGGTCAGCTCGACGGGGACCTCGACGACCCGACGGCCGGCGCGCAGCACGTCGACGAGCATCGCGGCCTCGACGCCCCAGCCGGAGGCGAGGGGGGTCGCGTCGGCGAAGGTCTCCCGGGTGAGCGCCCGCATGCCGTTGAGCGGTTGCTCGACGACGCGACCGGTCATCGCCTCGATCTGGCCGCGCGCCAGCCTCACGACGCGGCCAGCGCCGAGCGAGGAGGCGCTGCGCGGGATGTTGGCCACCGCGAGGTCGGCCGTGCCGGCGAGCACCGGCTCGAGCAGGGGCGCGAGGTTGGCCGCGGACTCCCCGAGGTCGGCGTCGGCGAAGAGGAGGAGGTAGGGCTCGGCGCCGGTGCGGGCCTCCTCCTCGGCCAGGCGGGCCACGCCCGTCTCGAGCGCAGCGGCCTTGCCCCGGTTGGCGGGGTGGCGCACGACGAGCGCGCCGGCGTCCGCGGCGACGGCCGCGGTCGGGTCCGTCGAGCCGTCGTCGACGACGACGACGAGCGCGATGTCGTCGAGCCCGAGCAGCGCGGTGACGGTCGTGGCGACCCGATCACCCTCGTCCTTGGCCGGCACGATCGCGGCCACCCGGGCGGACATCGTCAGCGCAGCGTCACCTGCCGGGAGAGCAGGCCGGCACGGGCGCGGCGCTCCTCGGCAGTGAGCTCGTCGTCGGAGGCGGCAGCCGTCGCGTAGCGCGCGGCGAAGTCGGCGACGGCGGCCTCGTGCTCCGACGGGTCGGAGTCGGGGGCCACCTCCCACACCGGGACCACGAGGCCGCCGGCACGGAACATGCCGAGCAGGCGGCGGTCGTCGTCGAGGTGGGCCTCGCCCTTCGCGTGGAGCCGGGCGAGAGCGGTCGTTGCCACGTCCTCGGCGTCACCGATGATGTGGCGGATGTAGGTGCGCTCGCCGATGCGGCACCAGTAAGTGCTCGGGGTGCCGGCGATCGGGGCCGTCGGGACGACCGACTCGTTGGCCCGCTCGAGGGAGGCGGCGGCCTCGCCGCTCACCTCCTGGCCCTCGACCCAGAAGTCGAAGCCCTCGTGGACGGTGATCTCGAAGGGAGCGTCGGTGTCGATGAGGTCCTGCAGGCGCGGGGTCTCGGCGGTCGTGCGGGGCAGCTGCGGGATCGGCGCGCCCGGCTCGGCGGACAGCGCGGTGAGCAGTGCCTGACCGAGGTCGCGGCTCGGGTCACCGCTGCTCGAGCCGGACTGGCTGGCGATGAGCACGGTGCCGTCCTGGCGACGCAGCGCCGGCCAGGCCATCGGCAGCACACTCGCCAGGGTGACCGTCTCCGGAGACCCGTCGGGCACGGCGTCGGCGCGCAGCGTCAGCGTCGCCGTGGCGGCGGGGAGGATCTCGTAGGCCGCCACCCAGTCCGCCTCGCCCGGCAGCCCCTCGAAGGGACGTGCGACGTACGGCACCGGGGCGACCTTGGTCTTGCCCTGTGCGTCCTTCTTGCGTCGTGAAGCCTTGCCCATGGCGGTCAGCGTAGGCCCTCGGAGGCCGGGGCTTGGGTCGCACCGCCGCGACAGGGACAATGTGCGGGCAAGCGACCGCGATGAAGGGACCGCCTCACCCATGGGCCAGGCACACGACGGCACCGACGCCGCACCGACCGTCGACTCCTTCGGGGGCGAGATCGGCAAGGGCCAGGCCCGCACGATCCGCGCCCGGTGGGAGCTGCAGTCGGTCACCCGGGTGCGCGAGGCGGTCGCGCTCGACCTCGTCGCTCGGGGGGTCTCCGACGAGATCACCAGCGAGGCCGAGCTCGTCGTCACCGAGCTCGTCACCAACTCGCTGCGCCACGCCTCGCCGCTGGCCGACCGCACCGTCCGGATCCACTGGAAGGCGCGCGGTGACGCCGTCGAGATCGAGGTGAGCGACGGCGGCGCCGAGACCGAGCCGGCCCCGGCGCCGCGTCAGGTGTGGGCGACCTCCGGTCGCGGTCTGCGCATCGTGCGCAGCATCGCCCACGAGTGGGGCGTGCAGCGTGACGAGAAGCAGACGACCGTGTGGGCCGCTCTCGGCGGCCCCTCGCGCCGCCGCGTCGGCTGAGACCCGCGACGGGTCAGCCGAGGCGATCGGTCAGGCGCGCGCCTTGCGCCAGCCGGCGCGCCGGGCGTCGCTCTCGGAGCAGAACCAGCGCTCGCCCTTGCTCGTCGTGATGACGGTCGCGTTGTAGGAGCGGCCGCCGGGCACGTGGTAGATCTTCTCGCCGCTGCTGCTGATGTTGCCCTTGATCTTGCAGCCGGAGGTGACCGGCTTGGGCTTGGTCACGACGGGCTTGGGCTTCGGGGCGACGGTGCAGGAGCGCCACAGGCCACGCTTGGCGGACTTGGCCTTCGACTGGGCCCGCAGGTGGGAGGTGCGACCGGCGTAGGGGCGGTTGTACGTGTACTCCTTGGCGTAGCCGCCGTCGATGAGCTTGAGCGCGACCGACTGGCCGCCCGGGGTGTAGACGTGGCGCAGCAGGCGGCCGTAGCGGTCGGTGTTGCCCTGGGTCGAGTCGACCTTGATGTAGACCCTGCCCGAGGCCGTCAGCTGCTTCATCCGGGCCGTGGCCTGGGTCGCGTAGCACTGGCGGGGGCTCATCTCCGGCGCGTTGAGACCGATGAGCCGCACGGGCGTGGACTTGCCCTTGTAGCTGATCCGGATGGTGTCGCCGTCGGTGACCTTGAGGACCCGCACCGAGCTGGCCCCCTTCGGCGGCTTGGCGGTGGTGGCGGTGGCGACGGTCGCGGCAGCAGGGGCGGCGACGGCCGCGGGGGCAGCGGCAGCGGCAGCAGGGGCGGCGACGACGAGGGCAGCAGCAGCCAGGGTGGCGAGGCGGCGGATCACGGCAGGCTCCGGTCAGGGCGAAGGGATGGGGGTGGGAAGGCACAGCAGGGCCCGGCCCGAACCCAGGACCGGCTTCCCCCCGGTCCTGGGAGAAGGATGGCCGCACGAAGTTGAATTGTCAAAGGGCCCGCTGCCGTAGGGTTTGCGGCATGTCGTACGTCGCGCCGCAATACCCGTCCACCCCGCCGGCGAAGGGCGGCAAGCCCTGGCTCCTCATCGTCGGGGCGGTCCTCGCGATCATCGCGGTCGCGCTGTGCTGCGTCGGCGGGTTCATGACCGTCGGGTCGGGGCAGGACCTCGCCGACAGCCCCGAGTACACCGGCAGCCACACCGTCACCCTCCAGGAGGGCGACACGCGGGCCGTGTGGTCGAGCGACGAGTCCGCGAGCTGCTCCGTCACCGGCCCGTCCGGCTCGGTGAGCGATGCGAGCGGCAGCACGCAGACCACCAGCTGGGGCGAGGAGCAGTACCACCGGGTCTTCGCCATCGAGGCGGACCAGGCGGGCGACTACACGATCAACTGCGCGAGCCCCTTCCGTGTCGGCGACAGCCTCTCGACGGGCGGCTTCATCGGCATGGGCGTCGGCGCCGGGCTCGGCTGCATCGCCGTCGTCCTCATGGGCATCGGTCTCGTCCTCTGGCTGACCCGCCGCAAGCGCGCCTGACCCGGAATTCGTTGGCGGACCACGGTGGTGCGCTGCCACCGTGGTCCGGATGACGGATACCACCACCCTCACCGCCCTCGGCTGGGACGAGGCGAGCGCCGCGGCCTTCGACGACGTGGCGCGGTCGGCTCCCTTCGCCCTGGAGGCGGGTCGCGTCGGCCGGGTCGACCGCGGCCGGGTCACCGTCCACACCGCGCACGGGGCAGTGCCGGCGCTCGTCCGGCTGCCTGCGGGCAGCGATCTCGAGGACCAGCCGACGACCGGCGACTGGGTCGGGCTGGAGCGTCGCCCCGATGGTGACGTCGTCCGAGTGGTCCTGCCGCGGCGCACCGCGATCGTCCGCACGGCCGCCGGTGAGCGGTCCGACGCCCAGGTCATGGCGGCCAACCTCGACCACGTGCTGGTCGCGGTCCCCTTCGAGACGCGGGTCAACCTGTCGACGATCGAGCGCTACCTCGTCGTCGCCTGGGAGTCCGGGTCGCAGCCGCTCGTCGTGCTGACGAAGTCCGACCTCGCCTTCGACCCCGATGCCACCCGCGCCGAGGTCGAGGCGGCCGCCCCCGGGGTCGACGTCCACGTCGTCTCCGCAGAGACCGGCGAGGGCATCGACGTCCTCGCCGCGGTGCTCTCCGGTGGGACGACCGCGCTCGTCGGGCAGTCCGGCGCCGGCAAGTCGACGCTCGTCAACGCCCTTGCGGGGCAAGAGCTCCAGGCCGTCTCCGACACCCGGCAGGACGGCAAGGGCCGGCACACGACGACCGCCCGCGAGCTCGTCCCGCTCGGCGGTGGCGGGGTGCTCGTCGACACCCCCGGTCTGCGCTCGATCGGGCTGCACGACGACGGCGAAGGGGTGGCCCTCACCTTCCCCGACGTCGAGCTGCTCGTCGCGTCCTGCCGGTTCGCCGACTGCGGCCACGGCACCGAGCCCGGGTGCGCCGTGCAGGCCGCGCTCGCCTCGGGTGAGCTCGACGAGCGGCGCTGGCACAACTGGGGCAAGCTCCAGCGCGAGGCCGAGTGGATCGCCCGGCGCACCGACCCCGCCGCCCGCGCGGCCGCGCGCAAGCGGTGGGCGGCGACGGGCCGGGCCGGCCGGGCTCAGGCGGCGATCAAGCGGGGGCAGGACCCCTTCGCCTGAGGTCAGGAGTGACGCGACCCGCGGATCAGACGCACGCAACCCCAGACGATGGCCACGGCCAGCAGCGTCGGTGGGAGCACGAGCACCCAGAAGGCGAAGGTTCCCCACGGGGGGGCGAAGGGGGAGGGCCCCCCTCAGAGGACGTCGTGACCGGGGTGGTTGCCATGCGCCAGCTCCTCGGCAACCTCGAGGGCGGGGCGCACCTTGGGCGTCTTGGGTATGACGCCGAGGCGGCCGGCCTGGAAGTCCTCGAAGGCGGTGACGAGCTCCTCGCGGGTGTTCATGACGAAGGGGCCGTAGGCGGCGATGGGCTCGCGGATCGGGCGGCCGCCGAGCAGGATGACCTCGAGCGAGGCGCTGCGGGCGTCCTGGGTGTCCTCCGCGGTGATCTCGAGGGCGACGCCGGAGCCGAAGACGGCGAGCTGGCCCTCGCGGATCGGGCGCCGGTCGGGGCCGACGGTGCCGCGGCCGGAGAGCACGTAGGCCAGGCCGTTGAAGTCCTCGCGCCATGGGATGTGCATCCGCGCACCGGGCGCGATCGTCGTGTGGATCATCGAGATCGGTGTCGTCGTGATGCCCGGGCCCTCGTGGCCGTCGAGCTCTCCGGCGATGACGCGCAGCAGTGCGCCGCCGTCGTGGCTGGAGAGCAGGCCGACCTGGCCGGAGCGGATGTCCTGGTAGCGCGGGTCGGACATCTTCTGGTGGCTCGGGAGGTTGACCCACAGCTGGAGGCCGTGGAAGACACCGCCGCCCACGACGAGCTCCTCCGGCGGGGCCTCGATGTGCAGCAGGCCGGAGCCAGCGGTCATCCACTGGGTGTCGCCGTCGGTGATCAGGCCGCCGCCACCATGGGTGTCCTCGTGGGCGAAGGTGCCGTCGATGATGTAGGTGACCGTCTCGAATCCGCGGTGCGGGTGCCAGCTGGTGCCGCGCGCCTCACCGGGGGCGTACTCGACCTCACCCATCTGGTCCATGTGGATGAAGGGGTCCAGGCGCGCCATGTCGACACCGGCGAAGGCGCGGCGGACGGGGAAGCCCTCGCCCTCGAAGCCCTTGGGCGCCGTGCTCACCGACAGCACCGGGCGGGAGACCGCGTCGGGGGTCGGCTGGGTGACGCGGGGGAGGGCGAGGATGTCGTCGACGGTCACAGCGGGCATCGGGTGTTCCTTCGGTTGGTGATCGTCCGTGACAACAGTAGTTGAAAATCAAACATTCCGGGAGGTCGCCTAGTCTCGGGCTCGTGCCCCCTCGCTCGCCCCTGCCGCCGCGCCACGGTCTCGGCGCGGCCTGGGTGCGCACCCCCGACCACGACCACGGCCGGCCGCGCCCGTGGTCGACGATGGGCCACTGGCTGCGCGACACCTCGCCGGAGGGGGTCGACGTCGACGGGATGCTCGCCGACGAGCGCTTCGTCTACGGCGACGGTTCGGTGCTGCTGGCCGACGACGCCTACCGGCCGCACACCTTCGTGTGGTTCCACCGTGACCTGCGCGAGGAGCCCGAGGTGCCCGGCGATATCGCGGTCCTCCACCGTGACGAGCGGCTCGTCGTCGTCGACAAGCCGCCCTTCCTCTCGACGATCCCCCGCGGTCGGCACGTGCGGCAGAGCGTCACCGTGCGACTGCGTGACGAGCTGGGCCTGCCCGAGCTCTCGCCGCTGCACCGCCTCGACCGGGTCACCTCCGGCGTGCTCCTGCTCGCCACCGAGCGGCGGTGGCGCGGGCCGTACCAGTCGCTCTTCGAGCACCGGCAGGTGCGCAAGACCTACCTCGCGCTCGCGCCCCGGCGCGACGAGCTGACCTTCCCGTGCACGGTGCGCAACCACATCGCCAAGACGCGCGGGGTGTGGCAGGCGCAGGTCGTCCCAGACGCCCCGGTCAACGCGGTGACCGACATCGAGGTCGAGGCGCGGCTGGGCGACCTCGCCGTCTACCGGCTGACGCCGCACACCGGGCGGACCCACCAGCTGCGGCTGCACCTGCACGGACTCGGCATCCCGATCGTCGGCGACCCGCTCTACCCCGAGGTGCTCGACGTCTCGGTCGACGACTTCTCGACGCCGCTGCAGCTGGTCGCGAGCACCCTCGAGATCGTCGACCCGGTCGACGGGCGCGAGCGGCGCTTCGTCAGCGGGCGGAGCCTCCCGATCACGTAGCAGCGGCCCCACCCCGCGGGTCGCGAGGTGGGGCCGCTGTCGGTCGAAGGGGGTCTCAGCCCCGGCGCGCTCCGGTCAGGTCCGATGCGGCCGACCCGCTGACGGAGTCGCCCCCTTCGCCCGCGGTGCGGTGGTCGCCCTCACCGGACTCCGACGCGTAGGCGTCGAGCACCTGCTGGCCGGCGTCCTCGACCGGGTGGTCGTCGTTGGACTCGCGCAGCGGGGTGTTGGGGATGAAGAGCGTCGCGACGAAGACGACGGCGAGGATCGGCAGGCCGAGCGCGAAGGCGTCGGTCAGCTTGTCGGCCAGGCCCCAGCGGACGGCGTCGGCGACAGCCGGGGGCAGCTTGGCCAGGGCGCTCGGGTCGAGCACCGCCCCGGCGTCCATGTGACCGCCGGCCTGCGCGGGCATGCCGCCGGGCAGGTGCGAGGCGATCTTTTCCTGCAGACCGCTGGACATGACCGCACCGAAGATCGCGATGCCGACGGTCGAGCCGACGTTGCGGAAGAACTGGGTGGACGCGGTGGCGACGCCCATGTCGGCGCGGGAGACCACGTTTTGCACGACGAGGGTGTACTGCTGCATCGCCATGCCGAGGCCGACGCCGAGGACGACCATCGCCTCGGTGAGCTGCAGGCTCGTGGCGGTGTGGTCGAGGCGGGTGAGCAGGAAGACGCCGACCGCCATGATCGCGATGCCCGTGAGCATGAAGGGCAGGTACCTGCCCGTGCGGGTGATGAGCATCCCGGTGAGGATGCCGCAGATGATGAAGCCGAGCATGAGCGGCATGAGGATCAGGCCGGAGTTCGTCGCGTTGACCCCGATGACGCCCTGGGCGAAGACCGGGATGTAGATGATCGCGCCGAACATGACGATCGCGACGCCGAAGGCGGACACCAGGCTCAGGCTGATCGTGCGGTTGGCAAAGAGGCGCAGCGGCAGCACCGGCTCGACAGCCTTGCGCTCGATGACGACGAAGGCGGTGAGGGCGACGACGCTCAGGGCGAAGAGGCCGATGGACTCACCGGACCCCCAGGCCCAGCTGGAGCCGCCGAAGGAGACGGCGAGCAGCAGGGCGACGAGACCGGTCGAGAGGGTCGTGATGCCGAGGTAGTCGATGGGGGCCTTGCGCGGGGTGTGCGGCACGTGGAGGAAGCGCGCGATGAAGAAGAGCGCGATCAGGCCGATGGGCAGCGACACGAAGAAGAGCCAGCGCCAGCCGAGGTGGTCGGTGATGACGCCGCCGAGGAGCGGGCCGGCGACCGAGGTGACGCCGAAGACCGCGCCCATGAGGCCCTGGTACTTGCCGCGCTGTCGCGGCGGGATGATGTCGCCGATGATCGTCTGCGACAGCGGCATGAGCGTGCCCATGCCGAGGCCCTGCACGGCGCGGCCGGCGACGAGCATCCAGAAGCTCTGCGAAAAGCCGGCGATGATCGAGCCGATCATGAAGACGACGATGCCGCCGAGGTAGAAGGCGCGGCGGCCGTAGAGGTCGGAGAACTTGCCGACGATCGGCACGGTGACGGCGGAGACGAGCATGGCCGCGGTGGCGACCCAGCTGTAGTGGTCCATGCCGCCGAGCTCGGAGACGATCCGGGGCAGGGCGGGGCCGACGATGGTCTGGCTGACAGAGGCGACGAGCATGCCGAGCATGAGGCCGGCGAAGACGCGCTTGTTCTCCGTGCTCATCGTGTAGGGGGCGGATGCCGTGGTGGTGCTCACGAGGCGGTCCTTCCGGAGGTCTGGAGGGGCGAAGGGGGGTGCGTCGCCGACTGCGCGTCGGCGGCAAGATCTGCGGCGAGCCGGGTGAGGAGACGGTCGAGGTCGACGAGGTCCTCCTCCGGCCAGTCGGCGAGCACCCGGCCGAGGAGGCCGGTGCGGGCGCTGCGCTCGTCGAGGAGCGTCTGGAGGCCGTCCCCGCTCAGGCGCACCGTGGAGGCGCGCCCGTCACTGGGGTCGGGCAGGCGCTCGAGGAGCCCGTGCGTCTCGAGGTGGCTCACCCGTCGGCTGATCGTCGACAGGTCGTGGCCGAGGGACTCGGCGAGCTTGGAGATGCGGATCCCGGCCTCGGTGGGGCAGTGCGCCAGCGTGCCGAGGAGGGCGTAGTCGGTGCGGCTCATGGCCTGGGGGTCGAGCGCCTGACGGCGGGCGATCATCTTCGAGAAGAGCCCGAAGACCTGACCCAGCGTCTCCTGCAGCTGAACTGCGACGGTGGGGTTGGTTGTGTGCATACATCAACTATATACCTGCGTGCCGCAAGCATCCAAATGAAGTCGTGCACGGCTCCTGAGGAAGCCGGTCGGCGATCGGCTCGACAGGGGATGGTCGGCCATCTCAGTTCATCTCGGGCACCTGGAAGGGGCGACCGCTCGCCGGGCCGAGTGGACGCCAACGCGCTCGCGTGGCGCGGTCGTCGCTGCACTTGTCTGGGGAAACCCGCAGTGGCGCCCCGCATTTGCCTAGGGAAATGCGCACTCCCGGTCGGCGACGATGCCGGCGGTGCGCTCCTCCTGGAAGCTCAGCTCTGCTCGATGAGCAGGGTCGGGGTGCCCAGGGCGCGGTCGCGGACGGTCGCCACGCGGGTGCCGGGCTTGCGGCCGGTGCGCACCTCGGAGACCTCGACGCCGCCGGCGACGAGGCGCTCGCGGGTGGCCTCGATGTCGGCGGACCGCCAGGCCAGGCCGCCGAAGGAGTCGGGTTCGCCCGTCGGCTCGATCGGCGCGGCCACCTCGACGACCGCGTCGCCGCACCGGAAGAAGAGCCCGCGGAAGCCGTGCTCGGTCAGGCGCCGGTCCAGCCGGAGGTCGAGACCGACGCGTGCGCCGAGGTCGGCGGCGGCACGCTCGGCGTCGCCGGTGCGCACGACGACGTGGTCGAGGACGAGGTCGGTGCTCTCTTCGCCCTCGACGAAGGGAGCGAGTCGCCAGGTCAGCCCGCCGAGGTCGAAGCCGCTGGCGTCACCGACGAGGCCGCGCCGCTGGAGCAGCCGCTCGGTTGCCGCGACGTCGTCGACGCCGAGGGTGACGGCCGTCAGGCCGCCGGTCCCCTCGACCACCTCGACCTCGCGGTCGACGGGGCCGAGCCGCCGCCACGCGTCCTGCGTGGCGGCGGGCTCGGGGCTGCTGATGGTCAAGCCGGTGATGCGCACCCGGCCATCATGCCGTCGCCGGCTCCTTCGGCGACCACGGCTGGGCGAAGGGGGTCGCCGGCCGCCCTGTGTCAGCGACGGTCGAAGGTCTCGATCGTGCCCGCGAGGGTCTCGTCGGCGCGCAGCTCAGGGACCGTCCTCGGCGGGGGCCCTTCGAGACGGCGCTGGCTCGCGTCCTCAGGGACCGGGGGTCAGAGCATCTTGCGAACGACGGAGAGCGGCAGCACCTTCATCGCGGAGCCGACGACGACCCAGGGCTTCGGCGGGACGAGCGCCTTGGGCTTGCGGCCCTCGATGGCGACGACCATCGCGCGCACGCCGGTCTCGGTGTCGACCATGAACTTCGTCTTCTGCTCGACCTTCTCGTTCATCTCGGAGCGGATGTAGCCCGGGTAGAGGACGGTCACGTCGATGTCGAGCTCGGGCTTGCCCATGAGCTCGCTGCGGATGCCCTCGCCGAGGGAGGCGAGGAAGGCCTTGGAGGCGCCATAGGTCGTCATCGACTTCGGCATGCCGCGCAGCGCGGTGACCGAGGCGATGAGCACGAGGTGCCCTGCCTTGTGCTCGCGGAAGATCGCCATCGCGGCCTCGGTCTGGATCGCGGCGCCGAGCACATTGGTCTCGATGGTCTGCCGGTTGGCGTAGTGGCTGCCCTTGCCATAGGGCGCACCCTTGCCGAGGCCGGCGTTGACGATCACCCGGTCGAGGCGACCGAAGTCCCCCTTCGCCTGGTCGAAGACGGCGGTGACGGCGTCGTCGTCGGTGACGTCGAGGGCATAGGTCTCCACCCGGCGGCCGGGGTGGTCGGCGAGGATCTGCGCCTTGAGCTCGTCGAGCCGGTCGGTGCGGCGCGCGGTCAGGGCGAGGTCGTGGCCGAGCGCGGCGAACTGGCGGGCCATCTCGGCGCCGAGGCCGGAGCTGGCACCGGTGATGAGGGTCGTGAAGGTCATGGCCCGACGGTACCGGGCGCGCGACCGACGGCGGCGGCGCGGTCAGGTCCGCACGAGCAGCGCGTGCTCCTCGCAGCGCACCGTCAGGCGGCGTGCCGGGCCGAGCACGTCGCCGTCGAGCTGGACGTGCAGCGGCGCCTCGCTGACCACCTCGACCTCCCGCGAGGCGCGGGTCGCCAGCCCCGGGACGTCACCGGGGAGCCGGAAGACCCCCTTCGCCGCGACACCCAACCACTGGCCGGGGCGGCGCACGGTCACCTCGAGCACGTCGAAGAGCCCGTCGTCGACCAGCCCGCCCGGCGCGATGTGCACCCCGGCGCGGACCCGGGTGCAGTTGGCCGCGAGCACGCTCCACACCCGCAGGTGCTCCGGGTCGCCGCCGTCGTGACGCACCGTCACCGGCACCGGCCGGCGCAGCGCGCTCACCGTCGCCGGTGCGACGTACGCCGGCCAGCCGATCCGGTCCTTGAGCGTCGGGTTGGTCGCCGCGACCGTCGCCGCGTCGTGGCCCATCCCCGCGAGCACGACGAAGGGGAGGTCCCCCGAGTCGTCGACGCGGGCCAGACCCAGGTCCACCGGGCGCGGCCGACCGGCCACCGCGACCTGCACGGCCGCAGGGACGGTGCGGGGTAGCCCGAGGTTGTGCGCGAGCAGGTTGGCCGTGCCGGCGGGCACGATGCCCAGCTCGACGCCCGTGCGGGCCAGTCCGTGGGCCACCTCGCGCACCGTGCCGTCCCCGCCGGCCACGACGACCAGCTCCGCGCCGGCGGCGATCGCGGCAGCCGCCTGGCTCCGCCCGGTCTCCTCGCGGGAGGTGAGGTGCACGGCCGGCTCCGGCCAGCGGGACTGCCGGGCGTGCGCGGTGACGGCGTCGAGGACCCGCTCCCAGCCCCCCTTCGAGGGGTTGAGGACGAGGCCGAGCCTCACGCGGTGCGGGAGTCGTCGAAGACGACGATGGAGCCACCGTAGCTGGCGACCCAGATGCGCTTCTTCGTCGGCTCGTAGGTGATGCCGATCGGCAGGCCGTCGGTCGACTCGGTCTGGACGACCGTGAAGTCCTCGGTGCGGATCTTGCTCACCGTGCTGCTGCCGTAGTTGCCGACGTACAGGGCGCCGCCGTCGGGGCTCATGGCCATCGACCGCGGCTGCGAGCCGACCTGCACCTCGCGGACGGTCTTGCCGGTCGTGGTGTCGACCTCGCTCACCGTGCCGGAGCCGTTGTTGGAGACGTAGAGGTGCTTGCCGTCGGGGGAGACGAGCAGGTGCCGCGGGCCGTCGCCCGTCGACGCGAAGTCGGTCACCTCACCCGACGCCAGGTCGACCCGGACGGTCTCGTCGGAGCCCATGATCGCGACGAAGGCGACCTTGTCGTCCGGGCTGACGGCGATGCCGCGCGGGTGCTTGCCGGGGAGCTTGATCGTGCGGGTGACCTCGGCGGTCTTGGTGTCGATGACGTCCATGTCCATCGAGCACCAGTTGGTGACGAGCACCCGCGAGCCGTCGTGGGTGGCGGCGACGTACTTGGGCACCGCACCGACGCGGACGACGTCGGTGATCTCGAGCGTCGCGGTGTCGATCTTGTAGACGTAGCTGTCGGAGATGCCCTCGGGGCCGGTGCAGGCGTCCTTGCCCTCCGGCGCGAAGCCCTCGCCGTACATCGAGTAGTTGCTCACCCAGGCGGTCTTGCCGTCGGGGCTGAAGGCCATCTCGACGGGCGCGCCCCGGCTCGAGCCGGAGTGGCCCTCCTCGCCGAAGGCGGCGAGGTCGACCTCGTCGGAGATCGTCTTGTGCAGCGCCCCGTCGGCGCCGAAGACGCTCACCGTGTGCGTGTACATCATGTTTTGCGCGAAGACCTGTCCCGTGGGCGAGGCGACGACCGACTTGGGGGTCAGCTCGCCGGTGATCCGCTGGACCCTCGTCATCGTCGTGTCCGCGGGGGCGCCGAGCGCTCCCTTCGCCGCCGGTGACTCCTCGGGGGCGGGCTGCTCGACCTTCGCCGGTGCGCTCGAGGGTGACGGGGCCGCGGTGGGGCTCGCGGTGACCTTGGCGGCCTCGGCGCTGTCACCGCCGAAGAGGCGGCCGAGGCAGAGCGCGACGACGATGACGACGATGACGAGCACGGCGAGGGCGACACGACGTCGTCGCACGTAGACCGGGTCGTTGTTGATCTTCACGGAAGGACACCTCGGCAGTCGGTTCCTCGCAAACTACGGCGGCCGGGCGCGTGGGCGGGGGAGGCGCACCGACGTCGGCCGCAGCCCTACCAAAGGATGACGCGGGACCAGACCTGCGACCGATGTCGCGCCCCGGGGGCCTTCGTAGCCTTGGCGGCATGGGAGGCACGCAGGTCTACGAGATGGTCATCGACGGTCGCCGGCACCGGGTCGAGACCTCCGTCGGCGACGGGTGGAGCAACACCGCGACCTGGTGGGTCGACGACGAGGAGCTGGCCACGGCGACGTCCGCCGCGGCCGACAACCTCTACCTCGTGGCCGACGAGGAGCACGAGCTCGCCGACGAGGTCGGGGCCGTGCGCGCCCGCTTCACCACTCTGAGCAAGCCGGTGCGCGCGACGTGGTTCGACGGCGACCGCTCGACCGCCGAGGCCAAGGCGCAGCTCGGGGTCGGGGGGCTCGACCTCGTGCCGGAGCCCGGGTCCCCGGCGGCGGTGCGTGAGGACCGGATGCGCGCCAAGCCGCGCCTCTACGCCGCGCGGCACGTCCTGGCCGGGGTGGGCAAGGTCGTCATACCGATCCTGCTTGCCGCGCTCGCGGCCCGCCTCGTCGTGTCGATCCCGTGGCCCGACTGGGACCTGCCGTCCATCCCGTGGCCCGACTGGGACCTGCCGTCGATCCCGTGGCCCTCGCTCGACCTGCCCGCGATCCCGTGGCCGGACTGGACCGCGCCCGGGTGGCTCGTCTGGATCCTCGACCACCTGAAGTACGTCTTCCCCGTCATCGCCGGTCTGCTCCTGGCCCGGGCCGAGATCTCGCGGCGACGCCACCAGGACGCCGAGCGGGCACGGAGGGCCGCAGGGGGCCCCTCCGTGCCCGGCTCGGGGAGCTCAGCGGTGCGGGACGTCCCGGCGGACGAAGCCGATGACGCCGAGGACCGTGAGGGCGAGGCCGCCGAGCGCCGCGACGAGTGAGCCCGTGACGTCGACCCGCTCGGCCGGGACGTTGCCGAGAGCAGGGTGCCGCCGGTGAGACGACCAGGTGTGGGGTGAGCCAGGCGGTGCGGCTCCCAAGAGGCGGCCACCTCGTCGTATCCGCCGAGCGGGATGGCGCAAGGGGGGTGGGTCCCGATGCCGTCGTCTGCGGCTGTATCGGGTGTGGACAAGATGGCCGCATAGAAGCGCATCGCCTGGTCAGCCCAGCGGGCGAGGCCCGCTCCGCGATGAGCGCGAGCGCGGCATCGCGCACCCGCGCCCGCCCGGTGCGATCGTCGACTGAACTCACGTTCAGCAGGCTGAACCTGCGTTCAGTCGCTGGGCAAGGACTGCGTATTTCCCTAGGCAAATGCGCAGCCCTGCCCGCATTTGCCTAGGGAAATGCGGGCCACCACCCGCATTTGCCTAGGGAGATGCGCACCCCCCGCCCGCGTCCCTACAGTCGAGCGCATGACCCTCGTCCACGGACTCGTCCTCGCGGCCGGAGCCGGTCGGCGGATGGGCCGGCCCAAGGCCCTCGTCACCGACTCCGACGGCACCTCGTGGCTGGCCCGCGCCGTGTCCGTCCTGGACGAAGGGGGTTGTGGCGCCACGGTCGTCGTGCTCGGCGCGAGCGGCGAGCAGGCCGAGCTGGACCTGCCGCGCACCACCTGGACGCACTGCCCGGACTGGGCGAAGGGGGTGGGTCACTCCCTTCGTCATGGCCTGGAGGTCCTCGGCGAGGATGAGGCCGATGCCGCCCTGGTCCACCTCGTCGACCTGCCCGACGTCACGGCTGTCGTGGCGCAGCGGCTGCTCGGGGGAGAGGTGGGGCGTGGCTCCCTGCGCCGGGCGGTGTACGCCGGGGCGCCGGGGCACCCGGTGCTCATCGGGCGGGACCACTGGGGTCCACTCGTGGCCGAGCTCGCGGGCGACAGCGGTGCCGGCGACTACCTGCGACGTCACGGCGCGGAGCGGGTCGAGTGCAGCGACCTCGCGACCGGCCGGGACGTCGACCGACCTCAGCCGTGAGCGTGGTGGATCGGCCCGGCACGTTCCGACAGCCGTGACCCCGCGCCGCCCCAGCGCAGCGAGCTGAGCCGGGCGATCTCGTCGTCGGAGACGCCGACCTCGCGCAGCTGCGCCACGCGCTGGTCGTGCGTGCGGCGCGAGCCCATCGCGCCGACATAGGCGACCTGCTCCAGCCGCAGGGCGACCTCGAGGAGGGGGATGTCGAACTTCGGGTCATGGGTGAGGACGGTGAGGACCGTGCGCGCGTCGATGCGACCGGCCTGGGCCTCCTCGCGCAGGTACTCGTGCGGCCAGCGCACGACGACCTCGTGAGCCCCGGGCAGCCGCGCCGCGGTGGCGAAGGTCGGTCGGGCGTCGCACACCGTGACCCGGTAGCCGAGGAGCCGGCCCTGGTCGGCCATCGCCGAGGCGAAGTCGATGGCGCCGAAGACGATGAGCCGCGGCGGCGGCGCGAAGGCCTCGACGAAGACGCGCATCCCCTCGCCGCGGCGCTCCCCGTCGGGCCCGTAGGTGAGGACCTCGGACAGGCCCTGGGCGAGCAGCCCCCGAGCGTCGTCGGCGAGGGCCGCGACCTGTCGGGGGCTGAGCATCTCCTCAGGGGCCGGGGAAGGGGAGTCACCGTCCGGCCGCACGACGAGCCGCTGCCCGACGAGGCCGCGGTCCGGGTGCTCGATGACGGTGGCGACCGCCACCGGGCGACCCGAGCGGATGTCCGCGACGACTTCGGGCAGGTCGGGGAAGGTCGTGGCCGACACCGGCTGGACGAAGAGCTCGAGGGTGCCGCCGCACGTCAGGCCCACCTCGAGGACGTCACCGTCGCTCACGCCGTAGCGGGTGAGTGTGGGGGCCCCGTCGGTGACGACCTCGCGGGCCAGCTCGTAGACGGCCCCCTCGACGCAGCCACCCGACACCGAGCCGACGGCACGGTCCTCGTCCACGAGCATCGTGGCCCCCGGCTGGCGCGGGGCGGAGTGCCACGTGACGGTGAGCGTCGCGAGGCCCACGGTGCGGCCGGCGTGCCAGGCGGACTCGAGGTCGTCGAGGACGTCGTGCACGGGCGCCCCCTTCGTCGGCGGTGACGCCTGCGCAGCCTAGGCCGGTGCGCCCACGCTCGCCTCCCGACGAAGGATGCTGGGACTGGCCGACCCGAGGCGTAGCGTCGCACCCATGACGACCCAGGCGGGCCAGGCGCCCGTGCTCCGCGACGACGAGTTCCCCGACAACCCGTGGCCAGCGCTGTGGGCGCTCGTCGTCGGCTTCTTCATGATCCTCGTCGACGTCTCGATCGTCTCCATCGCGACGCCGGCGCTCATGGAGAGCTTCGACGCGGGCATCGAGCCGGTGCTGTGGGTGACGAGCGCCTACCTGCTCGCCTACGCGGTGCCGCTGCTCATCACGGGGCGCTTCGGCGACCGCTACGGACCCAAGCGGCTCTACCTCACCGGCCTGGCGATCTTCACCCTCGCCTCGCTCGCCTGCGGTCTCGCGCCGACCATCGGGTGGCTCATCGGCGCCCGCGTCGTCCAGGGGCTCGGAGCGTCGATGATGACCCCGCAGACGATGGCCGTCATCACCCGCACCTTCCCGCCGGCCCGACGCGGCTCGGCCATGGCGCTGTGGGGCGCGACCGCCGGCGTCGCCTTCCTCGTCGGTCCGCTGCTCGGGGGCCTGCTCCTCGACTCGTGGGGCTGGGAGTGGATCTTCTTCATCAACGTGCCGGTGGGGATCCTCGGCTTCGTCGCGGCGGCCCGTCTCGTGCCCCAGCTGCAGCGGCACGCCCACCAGATGGACTGGGTGGGCGTCGGCCTGTCGGCCGTCGGCCTCTTCCTCGTGATCTTCGGCCTGCAGGAGGGCGAGAGCAACGACTGGGGGCAGCTCGCCGGCCCGATCACGGTGCCCGCGCTCATCGGCCTCGGGGTCCTCGTCCTCGTCGGCTTCGTCGGGTGGCAGGCGCGGGGGCCGGCCGAGCCGCTCGTGCCGCTCGGGCTCTTCCGCGACCGCAACTTCTCGTTGTCCAACCTGGCGATCACGACGATGGGCCTGTCGGTGACGGCCATGATGTTTCCCCTCCTCGTGTGGCTGCAGAGCGTGCGCGGCTACACCCCCACGGAGGCCGCCCTGCTCATGGCGCCCCAGGCGATCGCCTCGATCGCCCTCGCCCGGCCGGTCGGCCAGCTCGTCGACCGGATCCACCCGCGGGTGCTGCCGGCGCTGGGGCTGGGGGGCTTCGCCGTGACCCTCTTCGTGCTCTCGCGCCTGATGACCCCCGACTCCTCGATCGTCGCCGTGTGCGTCGCGATGACCTTCATCGGCGTGACCGGCGCCTGCATCTGGGGCCCGCTCGCGACGACGGCCAACCGCAACCTGCCGATCCACCTCGCCGGCGCCGGCTCGGGCATCTACAACACGACCCGCCAGGTCGGCTCGGTCATCGGGTCCGCGGCCATCGCCGCCCTGATGTCCGCGCGCATCGCCGCCCACCTCGGCCCGCAAGCGGCCGAGCGCTTCGGCTCGGGCGAAGGGAGCGCCGCCGCCGGTCCCGCAGCCCTGCCCCCGCAGGTCGCCGAGGCGCTGTCCTCCGCCTTCGCCGAGTCACTGCTCATGCCGGCCGCCGCGCTCGTCGTCGGTGCCGCCGCCGCCCTCGCGCTGGAGCAGATGCGTCACCAGCGGGGCTAGGTGGCCGGGTGGCCCGGCCACTCACGCCAGAGCGGCGACCGCCGCCTCCCACGCGGCGGCGAGCTCGGTGAGGTCGGCCCGGTGGTCGCGGATGCGGCAGCCGAGCGCATTGGGCTTGACCTCGATGCCCTCGACCGCCCACTCGACGAAGGCCGCCTGGCGCAGGTGCGAGGGCAGGTCGCCGGTGGCATTGGTCACCCGCCACCACGTGACGTTGCTGCCGTAGACCCGCATGATCGCGCCGACCTGCCGCGGGCCGGTGCCGACGAGCGCGGCGAGGTCGCCGTAGGAGACGACGCGCCCTCGCGGCACGAGCTCGACGGCGCGCAGCACGCGCTCGACGAGGACGTCGTCCACCACCGCTCCCGCCCCTCGAGCCCTCGGCCTACTTCTCGCTGATCGTCACGCTCTCGATGCGGTGGACCTTGGCCGGGGTGCCGTCGCCGACCGAGCCATCGGCCTCGATCGCCTCGACGGCATCCATGCCCTCGGTGACCTTGCCGAAGAGGCTGTAGCTCGGCGGCAGCTGCACGCCCGCGTCGCCGGTGATGATGAAGAACTGCGAGCCGTTGGTGTCCGGCCCGGCATTGGCCATCGCGACGGACCCGACCTCGTAGTCGCCCGACTGGGGCAGCTCGTCGTCGAACTCGTAGCCCGGTCCGCCGCTGCCATTGCCCGAGGGGTCGCCGCCCTGGGCCATGAAATCCTGGATGACGCGGTGGAAGGTCAGGCCGTCGTAGTACTTGTAGCGGGCGAGGACGACGAAGTTGTTGACGGTCTCGGGCGCCTGCTTCGCGTCGAGCTCGATCGTCACGTCACCGGCATCAGTCGTCATCGTCGCGGTGTAGGTCTTGGCCTCGTCGATGCACATCGGCGGCGCCTGCTCGAAGCTCGTGGCCCGCACCTTCGCCCCGTCCTCGGGCGGGCACTCCGTCTCCCCGCTGATGGCCGTGGTCTCCGCGCCCGACGAGGTGGCGCCCTCGCCGTCGGTGGAGTCGGAGCCGCACCCGGTGAGGGCGAGCAGGGCGGCGGCGGCAAGAGCGGCGGTACGTCGGGTCATGGCCGGAGTCTAGGAGCGCACGGAGCATGATGAGGGACATGATCGCGATCACCGACCTGCTCGGCACCACCCACCCGATCATCAGCGCCCCGATGGCCGGCGTCGCCGGCGGCCGTCTCGCGCACGCCGTCTCCGCGGCCGGCGCCCTCGGCATGATCGGCGCGCGCGGCAGCGCGTCACCGGGGTGGATCGCGGAGCAGGCGGCGATCGCGGGGGCGGGCGGGGCCCCCTTCGGCATCGGGCTCATGGCCTGGGTGCCGGAGCTCGACGAGCAGATCGACGCGGTGACGGCGCTCGCCGGGCTCTCCCGGCCCAAGCTCGTCTCGGTCTCCTTCGGGCCGCTGCGGGAGCCGGTGCGCCGGCTGCACGAGTGGGGCCTGCTCGTCGCCTGCCAGGTCGGCAACGCGACCGATCTCGACGAGGCGATCCGCGCGCGGGCCGATGTCATCGTCGCTCGCGGTGGCGAAGGGGGCGGCCACGGCCGTGACGAGATGGGCACCGACGAGATCCTCGCCGCAGCGCTCGCCGCGACCGACCGCCCGGTCGTCGCAGCCGGTGGCATCGCGACGGCCGAGGACCTCGCCCGGGTCATGTCGGCCGGGGCAGCCGGCGCGTGGTGCGGCACCCCCTTCCTCACCTGTGTCGAGGCCGACAACTCGCCGCAGGCGCGGGCAGCGCTCGTCGCGGCGGACAGCACCCGCTACTCGCGGGTGCACGACGTCGCCCAGGGCATCGCGTGGCCGCGGGAGTTCGGCGGGCGGGCGGTGGCCACCCCCTTCGTCCGGCAGTGGGCCGGCCAGGAGGACGCCATGACCGACGCGGCGAAGGGGGAGCACGCCGCCGGTCGGGAGCGGGGCGACACCGACTACACGCCGCTCTACGCTGGCGTGGGTGTCGACCGCCTGACCGCCGAGACCGATGCGGCGAGCGTCGTGCGGCAGCTGGTGCCCGGCGGCTGAGCCGGCCCGCCCGGGTCAAGTACCGCGTCTGCTCCCGGACCTGCTCCTCGTGGCAGACCTCGCCCTGGGACGACGTCTGAGGGATTTGATCCGCACGTGACCGCCGTCACAGGATGGGGTCATGAGCGACGAGATCTCCGCCGGCGTCCACTTCCCGGCTGACGGCGAGGGCGTGCGGTCGACGACCGCCACGACGAAGGGGGTCCTCGCGGACTCCGTGCGCGGGGTCGACCCCGCGCTCGCCGACCGCATCGAGGGCGTGCGCGACTGGCGCAAGGGCTATGTCGACCTCGTCCGCGACGTGACCGCGGCGAGTGCGGCCAGCGCCGATGCCGCCCGGCAGATCGCTGACGACGGGCTCGCCTCGATGCGACGCCGGATGGTGCTCGTCGACGCAGCCGGCGACGAGTCTCCGCTCGACGAGGCGACCGTGACGCTGCCCCCGGGGGCCGCCCCCTTCGGCTCGGAGAGCGTGCGGGGCACCGCGGACCCCGTGGCCGAGCTGCGGGTGCCGGTCGGTGGCCGCGAGCTCGCCGGTGACGAGCTGCGCGGGCAGCTGGCCGCCTGGGTCGACGCGGGGGTCGTCGAGCCGAGCTTCGCCGCGGCCGTCGCCGAGGTCATCGACCACCCCGAGTGGCTCGCGCTGCCGGGCCACCGCGCCCTGCTCATCGGCGCCGGCGCGGAGATGGGGCCGCTCGAGACGCTGCTGTCGTGGGGAGCCGACGTCCTGGCGATCGACCTGCCGCGCAGCCGCGCCTGGCGGCACAAGAAGGGGCTGGCCACGCGCAGCGCCGGCACCCTGACCTTCCCCGTCGACGTCGCGGGCGACTCCGGTGCCGACGTCGTCCACCAGCCGGGGCAGGTCCTCGAGTGGCTGCGTCGGGTGCGGGGCGAGCAGCCGCTCGCGGTCGGCATGCACGCCTACGCCGACTCCGGGGTGCACGTGCGGGTCACGGCAGCCGTCGACCTGCTCATGGGTGCGCTGACGGACGACGACCCGCAGACCGCGCTCGCCTGGCTGGCCACCCCGACCGATGCCTTCGTCGTGCCCCCGGAGGTCGTCGCGGAGTCACGGCGCCGTTGGGCGGCGCGCGGCGTGGGGCTGCGCGGGGTGCAGGCCCCGGTACGGGCGCTCGGGCGCGGGCGGCTCTTCGCCCCGGCCTACGCGGGTGTCGGCGAAGGGGGCCCCGGCATCGCCGATGTCATCGTCCCGCAGCAGGGACCCAACTACACGATCGCCAAGCGACTGCAGCGGTGGCGGGGCGTCGCCGCGGAGGGCGCCGGTCAGACGGTCTCCTTCAACGTCGCGCCGGCGACGTGGACGCGCTCGGTGACGAAGAACCCCGTGCTCGGCGCGGCCTACGGCGGCGCGCACCGCTTCGGGGTAGAGGTCTTTGCCCCCGAGACGGTGCGTCCGCTCATGGCGGCCCTGCTTGTGCGCGATCTCGTCCGCGAGAGCCCGCAGCGCGCCCACCCGGAGGAGCTCTTCAGCGAGGCGGCGGCACACGGCGGGCTGTGGCGGGTCGGCTACGAGCCCAAGACGGCGCTCGGGGTGGCGGCCGTCGCCGGCCTGCCGGGCTCCCTTCGGCGGCGGCTGCGAGGCTGAGCGCCGCCGCCAGCCGGGCGAAGGGGGGTCAGCTCCCGTCGTGCCCGCGCAGCAGCTGGATGAAGTCGGTCACCGGACCCAACGGGCCGCTCGCCTCGTCACCCGTGGGCGCGAAGCCGGCGACACCGGTGCGCTCGGCGACGACCAGGGCGGCGAGCTCGCCCGCCGCGCGGTGCACGCGGCGCTCGAGGTCGGCGTCGCCACCGAAGTCCTCGGTCGCGGCGAAGACCGCGGTCGGCACGACGACCGCGCGCAGGTAGGCGAAGAGCGGGCGCATCGCGTGCTCGAGCACGAGGCTGTGCCGGGGCGTGCCGGCGGTGGCCGCGATGAGCACCGGCTTGCCGATGAGCACGTCCTTGTCGAGCAGGTCGACGAAGGTCTTGAAGAGGCCCGAGTAGCTCGCGGTGAAGACGGGCGTGACGGCGATCAGGCCGTCGGCGGCGACGACCTTGGCCTGGACGCTCTCCAGGCCGGGCGTCGGCCGGTTGCCCGAGACCATCGTCTGGGCCATCTCGACGGCCAGCTCGCGCAGCTCGACGAACTCGACGTCGACCGACTCGCCGCGCCCGCCCACGGCAGCGCGCGTGGCGTCGGCGAGCTGGTCGGCGAGCAGCCGGGTGCTCGAGGGCGACGAGAGCCCAGCGGTGATGACGACGACGGACCGGCTCATCGGGTGGTGACCTCCTCGCGCTGCGCCGCAGCCTCCTGCTCGGCGATGGCGACCGGGCTGGTGACGACCTTACGGTGCGGGCTGTCGGGGCCCTCGGCCACCAGCGAGGCGTGGGTCGGCGGCTCGCTCGGCACGCCCTCGGGGCGGCGTGCCTCGAACTCCCTTCGCAGCACCGGCACGACCTCGCGGCCGAGGATCTCGACCTGCTCGAGGGCCATCTGGAGCGGCAGGCCGGCGTGGTCCATGAGGAAGAGCTGGCGCTGGTAGTCACCGACGTGGTCGGCGAAGGAGAGGGTGCGCTCGATGACCATCTCGGGCGTGCCGACGGTGAGCGGCGTCTGCCGGGTGAAGTCCTCCATCGACGGCCCGTGGCCGTAGACCGGCGCGTTGATGCTCCTATAG
>NZ_PIPF01000015.1:0-9923 GCF_004025845.1 Janibacter hoylei PVAS-1 | reverse complement strand
TAAACCCGGGGCGATCCAGTCGGGTCTGGAGCATCAGTTGATGATGATGCTCGATCGGGACCAGAACGTCGCGTGGCTTGTGGCCCAGCCCTTCCTCCTTCGGTGGTCACCGAAGAAGTCGCACTATCCCGACCTCCTCAGCCTGGGCGTCGACGGGTCGGTGACGGTGTGGGACGCGCGCCCGGCCGAGTTGCAGGACATCGACTTCAACTGGAAGGTCGAGAAGAGCGCGGAGGCGTGCACCGCCCGCGGGTGGCGGCACCGGGTCTTTCCTGGCCTATCGCGTGCGGAGGAGGTCAACCTGCGCTGGTTGTCGATGGCCCGAAGGGAGCAGCCGTGGATGCCGGCCGCGAGGGTGCGCCTGCGCGAAATAACGCGCGGTCCTTATGTGACCTTCGGGGACATCGCCTCGGCAGATGAGGGTGGCTATCTCCTGTCGACACTGTGGCATCTGGCCTGGCGAGGCGATGTCCAGTTGGACCTTGCTGGCCGATGGGGCGAGGGCACTCGCGTGGTCTGGGCGGGTGAGCGGTCGTGAGCGTTGTCGAGAAGCAGCGGAGACTGCGCACGACACACGGGCTACATTGCACAGATGGACCGTCTGCCATGACTCCGCGCAATGTGCTTTGGTCGAGCTGCACAAGGAATGATCCCAGGTACGCGGGATGGTTCAACGGGTCGGTCGAGCGGCAGCTGACGATATTTGAGTTCGTCGCTGAGAGCCCCCAGAGGTCTGGACCATTGGGCTGCTCCGCATAGGGCACCGTCACCGGGCACTTTCCCGGACGGGTCTTATGGGACGCCCGAACATGCGTTCGTGCGCCGACCTGCGCCGTCACCGCAAGGGGATCGTCACCGCATCGCCCTACGTGACTCAGAACCTGACGTCAGTGGACCGCCAGCGCCTCCCCTGCGGGACGGCGAGGTCGTCGTCCCGCGCTTTGCTCACGGGGACGAGAGCTCTGTGGGGCTACAGGTAGCGGCAGACCTGGCCGGCGTCGTTGGTGTCGGGCTCGTCGAAGGCGACGTTTTCGTGCAGTTGGGACACGGTGGCGCGGAGGCCCTGGAGGGCGCCGATCTGGTCGTCCAGGTTGGCCAGTCTCTCGGCGAGCAGACTGTGGACGTGCTGGCACGGCGTGCGACCGGCGTCCCGGATGTCGAGGACCTCGCGAATGTTGGTGAGTCTGAGACCTGCGGTGCGCCCACGGCGGATGAAATCCAGACGGGCGATGATCTCCGGAGGGAAGTCCCGATAACCGCCGGTGGTGCGCGCGGCCGGAGGCAGCAACGCATTGGCCTCGTAGTAGCGGATTGTCTTCGTCGTTGTGCCGCTGGCCTCTTCCCAGCCACGTAGACGGCCCTTGATGAGGTCGATGAGCCGCTCGATGCCGATGAAGAAGACTCCGCCCCCGACGAAGGCCAGGATGAGAACCCATGGTGGGGATGCGTGTAGCGCCTCGGGCATCAGAGCTCCAGACCGACGACCGCGAGGACGATGCCTCGGCCAGGTGCAGCGCCAGACTCAGCGCGCGTTCGGAGACATCGACCACCTCGGCTGCGAGGCCGCCGAGGAAGTTGCCGACCGCCGGTAGAGCGGCCAGAGCCAGTACCAGGCAAAGCCGCTCATCCGGCTGGCTCTCGTCGCCGGTGCAGTGGTCGCTCCTCAGTCGTCGTCATGTTGGAGGGCTTCTCCCATAGCATCCCGCCCCTCGCAAGGGGGATCGTGACTGCGCGTGGCCGGGGTCGTTCTTGCTGATTCACGCGTGCTGGATGGCGTGGCACGTTCGGTCTCGTAGTGCGGTGGTTTCCAGCTGGATGGTGGCGTGGTCGAAGGAGACCGGGAAGTGCTCCTTCATGCAGGAGCGGATCTGCTCGAGGATCTGGGGTGCGTGCCCGGATTCGAAGCATTCGTCGTCGATCACGACGTGGGCGGAGATCACGGGCAGGCCCGTGCCGATGGTGGAGGCATGCAGGTCGTGCACCTCCGTGACGTGGTCCAGCTCCAGGACGTGTGCTCGCACGATGTCGAGGTCGACGCCCTCGGGGGTGAACTCCATCAGCACGCGTGTGGTCTCGCGCAGCAGGGTGACGGCCCGGGGAAGGATCAGGGCGGCGATGAACAATGCCGCGAAGGTGTCGGCTCGCTGGAATCCTGTGGTGGCGATGACGATGGCAGCCACGATCACGCCGATGGAGCCCAAGGCGTCGTTGAGGACCTCGAGGAAGGCGGCGCGCATGTTGAAGTTGGCTTCGCGGCTGGAGGCCAGGATCCCCATCGCGGCGAGGTTCGCGACCAAGCCGATCACTCCGAAGACCAGCAGTTCTGTGCCCGGCACCTGGGTCGGCTCGAAGAGCCGGCGCACTCCTTCGACTGCGGCGTAGGTGCCGACCACGAGCAGCAGCGCGGCCTGGCCCAGTGCGGCGACGACTTCGATGCGGGCGAATCCCCAGGTGCGTTTGCTGCTGGGTGGGCGCAGCATCATGGTGGCGGCGATGGCGGCGACCAACAGACCGCTCCAGTCCGATAGCGCGTGGGCGGTGTCTGTCAGCAACGCCAAGCTGCCGGTGACGACGCTGCCCACTGCCTGGGCCACGACGATGAGTGTGGTGATGCCCAGGGCGAAGAGCAGTCGGTTGCGTAGGGCCCGGCTGGGCTGTCCCGGTGGGCGTGCGTGGCTGTGTTCGGCGCCCATCACAGCTCCTCTGCGGTCAGCTGGTCGTGGTCGCGGTGATCGCGCAGTGACAGCAGCATCCCGGACGCGGCGAGGAACGCGTCGGCGTCCTCGAGCACGGCGGACAGCCGCGCGGGGTCGGCCAGTGCGAACCACGAGGCGCGACCTTCGGTGCGCAGGGTCACCAGGCCGCAGTCGCGCAGGCATGCCAGGTGCTTGCTGACGGTGGACTGGGCCAGGTGCATGTGGTCCACCAGGTCGCGGACGCGGTGCTCGCCACTGGCGAGGTGCTCCAGCAGCGCCAGTCGCGTGGGTTCGGCCAAGGCGTGAAACAGTGCGGCACGGGCGCCGCGGTCTTCCATTCCGACTATCTCGCCAAGACCACCATTAATCGTCATATAGCGATGCTAGCACCTCCGAACGATGAGCCGTTCTCCCGTGGAACCCGATTCGGCCCGAGAATAGAACAGGTCAGCGTCTGATGTATGGTCACGGCATGCTGAACATTGAACGGCGCTTGGATGTGGTCAACCGGCTGGGGCGCGGCCCGCATGCAGGGGGTCGAGGACACCCGACGGCGGATGCTGTCCGACCTCGCCCACGAACTACGCACGCCGATCGCGACCCTGAGCGCCTACCACGAGGGACTGCACGACGGTGTCGTCACCCTCGGTGATGACTCTCGTATGGCGTTGACCGCCCAGACGGAACGACTCGCGCGACTGGCCGAGGACATCAACGAGGTCTCTACGGCCGAAGAAGGACACCTCGCCCTCGACATCCAGCGCCACAAGGTCGCTGACCTGTTGTGGGCAGCCTACGGGGGCATGCGGGACAGCTACTCGGAGAAGGGCCTCAACCTGGTCCTGGAGGTTGACGAGGCGACAGGACTCGAGACCCTGGTCGATCCCGTCCGATTCGCCCAAGTCATGACCAACCTCCTCAGCAACGCCCTCAGGCACACACCTGCAGGCGGAACGATCACCCTCGCGGCGGGCCGCGAGGGCGGTGAGGCCATCATCACCGTCACCGACACCGGTGAAGGTATGACACCCGACCAGGTGCAGCACGCCTTCGAACGCTTCTATCGCGGGGACTCGGCCCGCACCAACGACCGACGAGGCTCCGGCATCGGCCTGACCATCAGCAAGGCCATCATCGACGCGCACCATGGGGACCTCACCGCGTCCAGCCCCGGGCCCCGAAGGGGCTCGTGCTTCACCATCTCCCTGCCGCTCGTGCGCTGATAGAACGATTTCGCCGAAAGCCTGATGCAATGCTAGGACCCAAGTACTGACACCCCTGACCTTGGGCTCCGGGTCTAGCCTGAGAGGATCGGTGCCATGAGTCAGCAGAAGGTGAGCCTGATCGATTCCTCTCTGGTTGGCAACCCGATTCTTGGTCGACCGCCCTTCGCCCGACCGCACCTTCGGCTGCACGCCTGTACGCGCGCAGTTCGATGACCTTGGAGCCTGCCCCTCGATGACTGCCCACCGTCCCACCCGCCGTACCGTCGTCGCCGCCGCGAGCACCCTCGCAGTGATGGCGGTCGCCGGCTGCTCGTCCTCCTCCGACACCGCGGATGCGGCCCAGGACGCCGGGTACCGCTCCGGTGACGGCACCCTGCACCTCATCCCCGCGGCCGAGCGCGACGAGCCGGTCGAGCTCGCCGGCGAGACCATCCAGGGCGCGACCTGGGACAGCGCCGACGAGCGCGGCGAGGTGGTCGTGGTCAACCTCTGGGCCAGCTGGTGCGGTCCGTGCGCCAAGGAGGCTCCGCACCTCGTCGAGGCCCACGAGGAGACGAAGGGGGAGGACGTCGCCTTTGTCGGTATCAACTACCGCGAGTCCTCCAAGGAGACCGGGCGGGCGCAGGGGGAGGAGTGGGGCTTCGTCTGGCCTTCCGTCTACGACAAGTCCGGCCAGAGCGCGATCGACATGCAGGGCAAGATGACCACCCAGCCCTCGACCGCGGTCCTCGACCGTGAGGGTCGGATCGCCGCGGTCGTCCTCGGTCCCGTCACCACCTCCACCCTCGTCGGCGTCGTCGAGGACACCCTGGCCGAGTCGGCCTGATGACCGCTGTCCTGCCCGCGCTCGCCGCGGTGCCCACTTCGCTGAGCGACCAGGTGACCGGCGGGGCCCTGCCGCTCGCAGTGCTCGTGGCCGCCCTCGCCGGCCTGGTCTCCTTCGCCACCCCGTGCGTGATTCCGCTCGTGCCGGGTTACCTCGGGTACGTCACCGGGCTGTCCGACGTCGCTCTTGAGGAGCGCAGCCGCGGCCGGATGATCGCGGGTGCGCTGTTGTTCATCCTCGGCTTCACGTTCGTCTTCGTCCTCGCGTCGCTGTTCGTGGCCACCGCCGGCCGCGCGCTGGTGGAGCACCGGGTGCTGCTGATGCGCGTCGGCGGCGTCGTGGTGATCCTGATGGCCCTGGTCTTCCTGGGGGCAGGCACGCAGCGGACCTTCCGCCTACCGGTCAAACCCGCGACCGGGCTGGCCGGGGCGCCGCTCCTCGGCGCCGTGTTCGGCCTCGGGTGGGCGCCGTGCATGGGTCCGACCCTGGCGGCGGTCCTCGCCCTCAACCTCGCCGGTGATGCGTCGACCACCCGTGCGGTGATCCTCGCTGTCGCCTACTGCCTGGGGCTGGGTCTGCCCTTCGTGCTCATCGCGGCCGCCTACGAGCGCTGGGCCCCGGTGTCCGCATGGTTGTTGCGTTACCAGCGCAGGATCCAGGTCGCTGGCGCGATCCTGCTGATCATCGTGGGTCTGCTCCTGCTCACCGGCGGCTGGGACTACCTGACCCGGTGGTTGCAGACCCAGCTGATCAGCGACGTGGAGGTCCTCATCTGATGGCGATCGGCACGAAGCCCGACCCGAAGCAGGACATCACCCAACCCAGGCTCGGTGTCGTCGGTTGGGCGCGGTGGGGCTGGCGGCAGCTGACGAGCATGCGCACCGCGCTCTTCCTGCTGTTCCTCCTGGCGATCGGCGCGGTGCCCGGCTCGGTCTTCCCGCAGCGCAGCATCGACCCGGCCCAGACCGACGCCTGGCTCGCGCGGCACGAGACGACCGGGCCGTGGCTCGACCGGCTCGGGGCCTTCGACGTCTACTCCTCGCCGTGGTTCTCGGCGATCTACCTGCTGCTCTTCATCTCCCTCATCGGCTGCATCCTGCCGCGCACCGCCGTGCACTGGAAGGCGTTGCGCAGCAAGCCCCCTCGCGCGCCCAAGCGGCTCGAGGCCCACGCCGAGGGCGAGGTCGAGGGCAGTCTCGAGGAGGTCCGCGAGGCCGCGACTACGGTGCTGCGGGGGCGCCGCTACCGCGTCGCGAGCCACGACGACGTCAGCGTCTCAGCCGAGACCGGCTACCTCAAGGAGACCGGCAACCTGATCTTCCACACGAGCCTGGTCGCGCTGATCATCGGCGTCGCGATCGGCTACCTGTGGGGGTGGAAGGCCGACATCATCGTCCCCTCGGGCGAGTCCTTCGTCAGCACCGTCACCCGCTTCGACACCTGGGCGCCGGGGCCCTTGGTCGACGAGTCATCGCTGGCTCCCTTCGTCGTCGCGGTCGACGAGATGACGGCGGACTTCAACGACGTCGATCCCAACGCCCGCAGCTTCGGCCAGCCGCGCGACTTCGAGGCACAGGTGCGTGTCGACCCGGTCGAGGGTGAGTCCTTCACCGACGAGATCAAGGTCAACGCACCGTTGGAGATGACGGACGCGACCGTCTTCCTGCTCGGCAACGGCTACGCCCCCGTCGTCACGGTCAAGGACGCGCAGGGGGAGGTCCTCTACAAGGGGGCGACCCCCTTCCTCGCGCAGGACGGCAACTACCGCTCCACGGGTGCGATCAAGGTCGGGGCGGCCACACAGCCCGAGCAGTTCGGCTTCGTCGGGCTCTTCCTGCCCACCGCGACGATCGACCCGCAGCAGGGCCCGATCTCGGTCTTCCCCGACACCCGGGCACCGGCGCTCGCCCTGAGCCTGTACACCGGTGAGCTCTACCCCGGGGGCCAACCGCAGTCCGTCTTCACCCTCGACACGAAGTCGATGGACAAGGTCGAGACGACCGACGGCACCGACCAGACGCGGCTGTGGCTGGCCCCCGGCGACACCAAGACGCTGCCCGGCGACCGGGGCACGATCACCTTCGACGGCATCGAGCGGTACGCCGGTTTCTCCGTGCGCCATGACCCGGGCGAAGAACTGACCCTCGTCTCCGCGCTGCTGGCGCTCGGTGGCCTCATCACCACGCTGCTGGTCAAGCGGCGGCGGGTCTTCGTGCGGCTGCACGAGGAGGAGGGCCGGGTGCGGGTCGAGGTGGGCGGCATGAGCCGTGACGACGACGAGGGACTGACCGAGGTGGTCAAGCAGGTGCGAGACCGGCTCGTGGGAGAATCGAGGACATCATGAACAACGAGATGCTGGCCCAGTACGCCAACTACGCGCTGGCCTCGGCCGCGCTGGTCATCACCGTGGCGATGCTCTGCTACGCCCTCTACCTCGCGCAGGCCGTGCCGATGCGTGAGCGCGCCGAGGTCGGGTCCAAGGTCCCGGCGATCGTGGGCGGTCCGGCCGATGGCGAAGGGGGGTCTGCCCCAGCCGAGACCGGCTTCGCGACCGCTGGTGAGACCGCGGTGCGGGCACGCAAGGCCGCCGGTGTCGCCGGCTCCCTCTCGTGGCTCGGCGCCGGGTTCCTGCTGCTGTCGTTCGCGCTGCGCGGGTTCGCGGTGGACCGATTCCCGCTGGGCAACCTCTTCGAGTTCAGCATCGGCGGGGCCTTCTTCGCCCTGGCGACGTTCAGCGTGGCCTCGACGCGCCGCGACCTGCGCTGGCTCGGGGTCTTCGTCACCGCCTTCGTCACGCTGCTGCTCATGGTCGCCTCGACCGCCTGGTACGTCGAGGCCGACGAGGTCGTGCCCTCGCTGAACTCCTACTGGCTGCCGATCCACGTCACCGTGGCTACCCTGGCGGTCGGCGTCTTGACTGTGGGCGCGATCGTCAGTGGGCTCTACCTGCTCAGCGACCGCGAGGTGGGCGGCGAGCGCTTCTGGCGCAAGCTGCCCCCGGCGCAGTCGCTGGAGAAGCTCTCCTACTCACTGCACATCATCGGCTTCCCCTTGTGGTCCTTCACCCTCATCGCCGGCGCCATCTGGGCGCGCGAGGCCTGGGGTGCGTACTGGACGTGGGACCCCAAGGAGGTGTGGACCTTCGTCATCTGGACGGTCTACGCCGCCTACCTGCACGCGCGCGCGACGAAGACCACCCCGCGCCGGACCGCGAACTGGATCGCCGTCGCGGGGTTTGCGTGCATCATCATCAACTACACCGTCGTCAACTTCTACTTCATCGGCATGCACAGCTACGCCCAGTAAGGCCACCATGATCCGCTACACCCTCCTTCGCCTCTACGGTTTGGCAGGCCTCAGGAGCGCGTCACCCTGACGCATGTTTCGGTGACGCCTCCGCGGTCCTGGGCTGCGGTGGGGCGGACGCCCCGTCCGTCGACATTCCGTGGGACTGACGGAGGTTCGACGATTGCCGGACCGCCGCAGCCACCCATGCAGGTTGAGGATGGACCGCCGGTCAGACGGAGCGCCGACGGGTGGCGTGGACGCCCACCGGTGCGATGAGAACGAGTAGTGCGAGCACGAGCATCGGGGTGTCGCCCATGCGCGCATAGGGAGTCAACCCGGTCCGCAACGGGACGCTGGCCCTCATCAGCTCTCGCGTCCCCAGACCACTGAGATCGGTCAGCGCACCGTCGGGTCGGATGATGGCCGAGTACCCCGTGGGTGCGGCCTGCAAGACAGCGCGACCGAACTCCCGGGCGCGCAGGCGGGACGCGGCGACTTCGATGGCGGGGACGGTCCGGCCGGTAAAGGACGAGGCGCTCGTGGGAGCGAGGACCAGCTGTCCGCCGGCATGCACCGCCGCGGCGACCCGGTCGGGGAAGAACGTCTCGTAGGAGATGACGATGCCCAACGGTGGTGTCCCACGCGGTTGGAGCACTGCGGGGCCCTGGCCGGCGATGGCATCGCGCGGCACCAGTCGGGTCAGGTCGCTGAGTGGCTCGACCAGATCCCGCATCGGCAGGTACTCGCCGAAGGGGACGCGGTGGTGCTTCTCGTAGCGACCCAGCAGGTTCCCCTCCGGGCCCCACAGGACGGACGCGTTGCGGAAGCGGTCCCGCCCTTCGGCTTCGGTGGTCCCGACGACGAGGTTGGTCTCGAGCCGTCGGGCCAGGTCGGCGAAGCGTGCACCCACGGATGTCTGGCCTATCGGACCGTCGACGTGGGCGATACTCTCCGGCATGAGCACCAGGTCCGGTGATCCGGTGATGCCTCGGGCGGCTCGCAGGTGCTCGGCCGTGGCATCCACCGACTGGATCACGTGCACCCCCCGTGCACCGCCTCCTTGGACGAGCACCGCGTCGAGCGTGCCCGCTGCCGCGGTCCCTGGGGTGTCCGGCAGCGCCGGTGGCACGACGAGCGCCACCAAGGCACTGATCGCAGCGACAGCGCGGGTCCGTTTCGACTCGAGGACGAGAGCAGCCACCGCGGCTCCGGTCAACGCCGCGAGTCCGGTCACCAACAGGGAACCACCGACAGGGGCCGCGCCCAGGAACGGCCCGTCGACCTGGCTGAAGCCCAGAGACGGGAGCGGGAACCCGCCGAAGGGGAAGCGGTTCTGCACCGCCTCCAGCAGCACGAGCGCGGCGGGGGTGGTCAGCCACCAGCCCCGCCTCCCGGGACGCCGGGTGACTGCGCCCGCCCGTGTCGGGCCCCCGAACGACACCGCTGCGACGAGCACCAGCAGTGCTGTCTCAAGAACGACGACGGCCAGGTACCCGCCGCCGGTGAAGTCGGTGAGCCAGCGCAGGGCGATGCCGTAATGGACGACTCCAGCCAGCGCGCCGAGCCACAGACGTTCACGCAGCGGACGACCAGCCAGGGCCAGCATGAATGCAGTAACCCCCAGCGGGAAAAGCTCCCACCACCCGCGTGGTGGCAACGCCAACCACCAGAGGGTCGCAGCCGTCACCATCAGGGCGGCATCCAGCACCGACCCACGCGAAGTCGCGCTCCTCGTTCGCCGCACGGTGTCGGGGAGGCGGAAGCCAATGCTCATCGATCTGGAGAGCTCCACGAGAGGCGCGTGGTCGGCCAGGCCGGACAGGATGGTCACCGTTGCGACGCTAGCCGCAACGACCGGACATAGACAACTGGATCGCCCCGGGTTGG
>NZ_PIPF01000014.1:0-121637 GCF_004025845.1 Janibacter hoylei PVAS-1 | reverse complement strand
ACGATTTTTGCAACAGAGCCGTCGACGGGGTGCTCGGGCACGCCGTCCCTGGCATCACCGCTGCGGATCGTGCGCCAGTGACCACCGGGGCCACGGCGCAGGGTCCAGGTCCCGAGGTGCGCCACGGGCGCCAGCGCGGCGACGAGCGCCCGCACGGCGTCCTCGGCCTCGTCGTCCTCCCGGGCGTCGTGGCTTCCGGCGACCAGGAAGCGCAGGTGGATCTGGGGCTGGCCTCGCACGAGCTCGACGGAGCGGTCCTCGACGCGATGCCCGCCGGCCAGCAGCGCCTCCGCCCGGGGCAGCAGCGCCTCTGGCGCCACCCCCGGTGTGACCCCGTGGACGTCGACGGCGACCCGGTAGGAGGGCATCAGGCGCCGCCGGCCTCGGGCTCCCACCCCGTCTGCCGGGCCCACTCCTCGAGCCGTGCGTGGATCCCGTCGAACCACGGCTCCTTGGCCTCCGCGTAGTCCTCCATGGCCAGGCCGCGCCCGGCGACCTCCCGCTTGAGCGCGGTGTACTCCTCACGAGCCGTGGCCTCGGCGCGCAACCAGGCGCGAAACAGCAGCGCCCAGCGCCACCCGGGTGAGCCCACCTCACGCACGTGCACGTGGACCGCGACACAGGGGTCGCTGTTGCCGTGGAAGCGCTTGGGCCACTCCTGCGGGCTGCGCCCGTCGACGCGCGGGTGGTCGGCGAGGTACCCGTCGACACGCGGATAGCCCGCGGCGGTCATGGCCCGGACAAAACCCTCCTCGTCGGCGTCGGCGAGGGATGCGACCCCCACCTGCAGGTCGAGCACGTCCTTGGCCACGAGCCCCGGCACGGCGGTCGAGCCGATGTGGTCGAGGGTCGCCGCCCGGTCCCCGAGCGCGTGGGCGATCCGCGCCAGGTGCCTGGCCGCCTGGGCCGGCCACGTGGGGTCAGGGTCGGAGAGCGTGATGACGGGCTCCCGCTCACGGCGCCGCCCGGCGGCGAGGTTGTCGGCGAAGGGAGTGAACCGCTCGTTCCACAGCCGGTCGACCTGGGTGACCAGCTGCTCAGGCGTCCCGTTGTTGTCGAGGAGCACGTCGGCGGCGGCACGGCGCTGCTCGTCCGTGGCCTGGGCAGCGATGCGCGAGCGGGCCTCGTCCTCGGGCATCCCCCGCAGCTCGACGAGCCGCTGCAGCCGGACCTGCTCCTGCGTGTCGACGACGACGACGAGGTGGTACTCCCCCGCCATCTGCTTCTCGACGAGCAGCGGCATGTCGTGGACGCCGATCGAGGTCCCGGCGGCCTCCGCGGCGCTGAAACGGTCGGCGGTGCGCCCCCAGATCGCCGGGTGGGTGATGCTCTCGAGTGCTGCGAGGGCCTCGGGGTCGCCGAAGACGACCCGGCCCAGGGCCGGCCGGTCGAGGGCGCCGTCCGGGCCGAAGACCGTGTCCCCGAATCGATCGCGGATGGCCGCCAGCGCCGGCTCCCCCGGCTCGACGACCTCGCGGGCGATCTTGTCGGCATCGACGACCACCGCGCCGAGCTCCGCGAGTCTTGCCGACACCGTCGACTTCCCCGACCCGATGCCACCCGTCAGCCCGATACGCAACATGGGCTCGATCCTAGGCATCGTTGCCGTCGACGAAGGCGTCGCCCCAGGAGGTCGCGCAGCGACCGTCACGAAGGGGGGCGCCGCACCAGATGGTGCGACGCCCCCCTTCGGTCAGACCCTCGGGTCAGTTGCCCGTGAGCTTCTCGCGGAGCGCGGCCAGCGCCTCGTCCGAGGCGAGCGTGCCCTCGGAGGTCGGTGCCGGGGTGCCGGCGCTCGGCGCAGCAGCGCTGTCGGAGCTGTACGAGGTCGCGGCGACCGGCTCGGCGCCGCTCTCCGCAGCGGCGGCGTCGTCGGCCGCAGCCTTCTCGACCTGGGCGCGGTGCGCCTCCCAGCGAGCGTGCGCGTCGGCGTACTGCTTCTCCCACGCCTCACGCTGCGACTCGTAGCCCTCGAGCCACTCGTTGGTCTCCGGGTCGAAGCCCTCGGGGTACTTGTAGTTGCCCTGCTCGTCGTACTCGGCAGCCATGCCGTAGAGCGTCGGGTCGAACTCCGTGAGGTTGGCGCCGTCCTCGTTGGCCTGCTTGAGGCTCAGCGAGATGCGACGACGCTCGAGGTCGATGTCGATGACCTTGACGAAGATCTCCTGGCCGACGTTGACGACCTGCTCCGGCAGCTCCACGTGGCGCTCGGCCAGCTCGGAGATGTGGACGAGACCCTCGATGCCGTCCTCGACGCGCACGAAGGCACCGAAGGGGACGAGCTTGGTGACCTTGCCCGGGACGACCTGACCGATCGCGTGGGTCCGGGCGAAGTGCTGCCACGGGTCCTCCTGCGTCGCCTTGAGCGACAGGGAGACACGCTCGCGGTCCATGTCGACGTCCAGGACCTCGACGGTGACCTCGTCGCCGACCTCGACGACCTCCGACGGGTGGTCGATGTGCTTCCAGGACAGCTCGGAGACGTGGACGAGACCGTCGACGCCACCCAGGTCCACGAAGGCACCGAAGTTGACGATCGAGGAGACGACGCCGGAGCGGACCTGCCCCTTCTGGAGCTCCTTGAGGAAGGTCGTGCGGACCTCGGACTGGGTCTGCTCGAGCCAGGCGCGGCGGGACAGGACCACGTTGTTGCGGTTCTTGTCGAGCTCGATGATCTTCGCCTCGATCTCCTTGCCGACGTACGGCTGGAGGTCGCGGACGCGGCGCATCTCGACGAGGGAGGCGGGGAGGAAGCCACGCAGGCCGATGTCGAGGATGAGGCCACCCTTGACGACCTCGATGACGGTGCCGGTGACGACGCCGTCCTCCTCCTTGATCTTCTCGATCGTGCCCCAGGCGCGCTCGTACTGCGCACGCTTCTTGGACAGGATGAGGCGACCTTCCTTGTCCTCCTTCTGGAGGACGAGGGCCTCGACGCTGTCGCCGACGGCGACGATCTCGGACGGGTCGACGTCGTGCTTGATGGACAGCTCGCGCGAGGGGATGACGCCCTCGGTCTTGTAGCCGATGTCGAGCAGGACCTCGTCGCGGTCGACCTTGACGATGTGGCCCTCGACGATGTCGCCATCGTTGAAGTCCTTGATCGTCGCGTCGATGGCGGCGAGGAGGTCTTCCTCAGAGCCGATGTCGTTGACGGCGATCTGAGGGGCGGTCGTGTCGACCGTGCTGGCAGTCATGTAGTAGGAACTCCGATTGTGGACAGGTGATCGTTCGGACGGGTGCTGCAGCACCCGGGTGCCCGGGTGGGCACACAGAAGTGCGTGTCCATCCTAGGGCCCGCCGGCGAAGGGAGCAAAGCCGGCCTCGTCGGCTAGCGTCCGGAGCCATGGACGAGCACGAGGTCGAGTACACCGAGGCGATCACCCGGCGCGAGAGCGGCCAGGCGGAGACGGTCTCGGCCAACCGCGGCTGGTGGGACCGGGAGGCGTCCGACTACCTCACCGAGCACGGCTCCTTCCTCGGCGACGCCGACCTCGTGTGGGGTCCGGAGGGATGGTCCGAGGACGACCTACACGTGCTCGGCGACCCCGCGGAGCTCGCGGGTCGACGGGTGCTCGAGTTCGGCGGCGGCGGCGCCCAGGGCGCCCGCTGGTGCGCCGCCCGCGGCGCGACCGTCGTCTCGACCGACCTCTCGGGCGGCATGCTCGCGACGGCCCGGCTCCTCGATGCCCGCACCCCCGGGCCGGCACCCGCCCTCGCCCAGGCCGACGCGACGCGCCTCCCCTTCGCCGACGCCTGCTTCGACGTCGTCTTCTCCGCCTACGGCGCGACTCCCTTCGTCGCGGACTCGGCGGGGCTCATGCTCGAGCTCGCCCGGGTCCTGCGACCGGGCGGGCTGCTCGCCTTCTCCACCTCGCACCCGATCCGGTGGGCCTTCCCCGACGTCCCCGGGCCGGAGGGGCTGACCGCCAACGGCTCGTACTTCGACGAGCGGCCGTACGTCGAGGCGACGTGGGGCGAGGCGAGCTATGTCGAGCACCACCGCACGATGGGGCACCGGATCGCCGAGATCGTCGATGCGGGGCTCGTGCTGCGCGCCGTCCACGAGCCCGAGTGGCCGGCCGACAACCGCGAGGTGTGGGGTGGGTGGTCGCCGCTGCGCGGCGAGCACCTGCCGGGGACGGCGATCTTCGTCGCCACGCGACCGGCGTGACGGGCGGTCAGTGCCCGGCGAGGATGTGAGCGGTCTCCTCGGCCCCGAGCGGCGGCTCGGCGAAGTGCTCTGCCCGCGTCTCGTCCCGGAACCAGTCGATGGTGCGCAGCAGCGCGTCCTCGATCGGCACCTCGGGGTTCCACCCGAGCAGCTCCTCGGCCAGTGCCGTGTCGGGTCGACGGACCGTGGGGTCGTCGACGGGGCGCGGGATGTACTCGATCGTCGAGGAGGACCCGGTGAGTCGGATGATCCACTCGGCGAGATCTTTCATGGAGATCTCGTGCGGGTTGCCGATGTTGACCGGCCCCGCGTGGTCGCTGTCCGCGAGGGCGAGGATGCCCGTGACGAGGTCGTCCACGTAGCAGATGGAGCGGGTCTGCGACCCGTCGCCGGCCACTGTCACCGGCTCGCCCGCCAGCGCCTGACGGACGAAGTTGGGGATCGCCCGACCGTCGTTGGGGCGCATCCGCGGACCGAAGGTGTTGAAGATCCGCACGATGCCCGTGCTGATGCCGTGGGTGTTGCGGTGGGCCAGGGTCATCGCCTCGGCGAACCGCTTGGCCTCGTCGTAGACGCCGCGCGGCCCCACGGGGTTGACGTGCCCCCAGTAGGTCTCGGGCTGCGGGTGCACCGCCGGGTCGCCGTAGACCTCCGAGGTGGACGCGAGGACGAAGCGGGCCCCCTTCGCCCGGGCCAGGGCCAAGGCGTGCATCGTCCCGATGGAGCCGACCTCGAGGGTCTCGATCGGCAGTTTGAGGTAGTCGACCGGACTCGCCGGCGAGGCGAAGTGGAGCACCAGGTCGACGTCACCGTCGACGGAGACGTCACGGGTGACGTCGACCTGGTGGAGCTCGAAGCCCGGCTCGTGCTGCAGGTGCGCGACGTTGGCGGCATCACCGGTGACGAAGTTGTCCAGGGCGACGACCTGGTCGCCCCTCCGGATCAGCCTCTCGCAGAGGTGGGAGCCGAGGAAGCCGGCCCCTCCCGTGACGACGACGCGCATGTGGTGCTGCTCCTCAGTGACCGTGCAGGTCGCGACGCGGGCGGGTCTCGGCGTCCGGCGCGGCCGAGCCGAAGACCGGGTCCTCCCGGTCGTCGACGTAGGCCGGGGCCGGCTCACCGCGACCGCGACGGCCGATGACGAGCGAGAGGAGCAGACCACCCAGCAGGAGCAGCAGACCGAGGATCGTGAAGACGATCGGGAGGGCCGTGTGGACCATGTTGAGCAGCGTGGACTTGGAGCTGTACTCCTCGACGTTCTTGTCGACGGTCTCGGGCGTGAAGCGCGAGGTCGTCTCCAGGGCGTTGAGGGTCTTGCCGTTGTAGCGGAACTCCTGCTTCTGCTCCTCGACGCGGTCGAGGACGACGCCCGTCACCGGTTCGACCCAGAAGGTGCGCTTGTTGGAGTAGTAGCGGTCGGCGTTGACGGCACCGGAGTCGTCGGCTCCACCGAAGAGGTTGCCGGGCAGCTCACGCTGGGCGTACTTGGTCTCGGGGACCTCCTGCGTGAACTTGTACGTCTTCATGCCCTGCAGGTCCTCCTCGCCCTCGTACTTGACGGGGAAGGACTTACCGACGGTGCTGTCCCACCAGCTGTACTCGTCGGTCGGCTGGGTGTCGAAGGGGAACTTCACGAGGAGGCCGTCGCGCTTGACCTCTTCGCCGTTCTTGGACTCGCCGCAGCAGTTGATGGCCTCGCCGGTGTGCCGGTCGAAGACATACACCTCGGTGCTGCCGTCCATCGGGATGTTGTCACCGTTGTTGTCGCTGACCTGGCCGCTGTTCCAGACGGCGACGTCCCTGCCGGACTCCTCGGAGGCCTGCTCGGCCGCGTCCGGGTCGCCGATGATGCGGGCCGTCGTCGTCAGCTCGCCCTGGCCGGGCTTGACGTTGTCCGCGTCGAAGAACTTGGCGTCGGGGTCCTGGACGATCTGCGTCGTGTTCTGGTCGTTGGGGACGACCGCCAGCTTGGGATAGGCATAGAACCGAAAGAGCAGCCCCATGGTGAGGATGAACGCTCCGACAGCCATGATGATCGCCGGCAGCAGGTACTTGCGCACGAGAGAACCCTCCTTGGTCCTGAATAACTTACCGGACAGTAGCACCTCGTGAGCGCCGCCTCCGTCCGGGCACAGCCTAGGGGACGTGGCCTTCGCCACGTCGGACGTCGTCAGGCGTCGCGTCGGGGCCCCGGACCCCCGAGGACGCGGGCGACGACCTCACCGAAGGGCCGGTCCGGACCCACCCTCTCGGTCCGCATCCCGAGACCGCGCGCGGGCTCGAGATCCGACGGCATGTCCCCGATCATCAGGCACCGGCGCGGGTCGGCCCAGGGCGCTCGCGCGAGCGCCTCGCGGAAGAGCCCGTCGAAGGGTTTGCGACACGAGCACTCCCCCTCGTCGTGCGGGCAGACCGCGACAGCGTCGACGCGCCCGTCGGCGGCGGCGAGGTCCTGCGCCAGCCGTGCGTGGACGGCCTCGAGGTCCGTCCGCGACAGCAGGCCCCTCGCGACCCCGCGCTGGTTGGTCACGACGACGACCGGGCAGCCGAGCGCCGCCAGCCGGCCGACACCGGCCGCCGCCCCCGGCAGCAGCTCCAGCTCGTCGGGCCGCGTCACGTAGCCCCCCTCGATGCGCACGTTGAGCGTGCCGTCGCGGTCGAGCAGGACGAGGTCGAAGGGGGTGCCCTCCCCCGGTCGGCGGAGGGCCTGCGGCCCGAACCACCAGGGCCGAGCGGTCAGGGCGCGTCCTGCATGACGAGGTCGACCGCCTCGCACCAGGCGTGCGCCCACAGCATGTGGACCTCCTGGATGCGGGGCGTCTGGGACGACGGCACGACGAGCAGGTGGTCGGCCAGATCGGCCTGCCCCGCTCCCTTCGAGCCGGTCATGAGGATCGTGGCGAGGCCGCGGCTGCGCGCCTCGGCGAGGGCGGCCACGACGTTGGGGCTCGTCCCCGACGTCGACATGGCGAGGAAGACGTCTCCGGGTCGGCCGAAGGCTCGCACGCCCCGGAGGAAGACCTGGTCGAAGCCGTAGTCGTTGCCGATCGCGGTGAGCGACGAGTGCGACTCGGCGAGGCTGATGGCCGGCAGCGGGTGCCGGTCGTGGATGCACTTGCCGAGGAACTCCGCGGCCACGTGGCTGGCGATCGCGGCCGAGCCACCGTTGCCCGCGACGAGCAGGGTGCGCCCGGACTGCAGAGCGGCCACGACGACCCGGCCGGCGGCCTCGACCTGCTCGCGCACCGTCGGCTCCGCGACCTGGCGGGCCAGCTCCGCCCAGGCGGCGATGCCCTCGTCGAGCTGCTGCGTCACCAGGGAGGCTGCTGCCTCGGTCGCTGTCATTGCTGTCCCTTCCAGGTCGTCACGCCGTGCTTGGTGAAGGTGAACTCCGAGACCGACAGCCCCAGGGTGATGAGCTCGTCTGCGACGAGGTGCCTCTTCTCGAACTCGCAGATGAAGATCATGTGACCGCCGCCGCCGGCACCGGTCACCTTGCCCCCCAAAGCGCCCCGGGCGAGGGCCCGCTCGACGGCCTCGGAGATCAGAGGGGTCGTGATGCGCGAGGACATCCGCTGCTTCTCCTGCCAGGCCTGCCCGAGCAGGTGGCCGATCTCGTCGACCCGGCCGCGCAGCAGCGCGACGCGCATGGCATCGGCGAGGTCACGCTGGGCGCGCAGGCCCGCTACGGCGTCCTCGTTGCCCGTCTCGTAGCGGGAGACCTGGTCCTCGATGATGTGGTCGCTCACCCGGGTGCGCCCCGTGTACGCGAGCAGCATGTTGTGCTCGAGCTCGTGCACGGTGTCCTGGCGCACGCGCAGCGGGTTGACGACGACGTCGCCGTCCTGGCGGAACTCCATGAAGTTGAAGCCGCCGAAGGCCGCGGCGTACTGGTCCTGGTAACCACCGGGGATCTGCAGGTCCTCCCGCTCCAGGCGGTAGGCGAGCTCGGCGATCTCGTGCGGACCGAGGTCGAGCCCGCAGTGCCGGGCGACGAGGTCGATGACGGCCACCATGACCGCGCTCGAGCTGCCGAGGCCGGACCCAGGCGGTGCGTTGGTGTGCAGGAAGAGGTCGAAGCCGTCGGAGCGGATCGCGCCCTCGAGGGTCATGATGCGCGCGATCGCGGCCTTGGGCAGGTCGAGCGTGCCGTCGAGGACGAAGGGGGTCCCCACGTCGTACCCGATGGAGGTCCCGTAGTCGTGGGACTCGACGGTGATGTGCCCGTCGGTGCGCGGCCGGAGGGTGGCGTAGGCGTAGCTGCCGATGGTGGCACTGAGCACGGCCCCGCCCTCCCGCTGGGGGAAGGGGGCGACGTCGGTGCCGCCACCTGCGAAGCTCACCCGCAGGGGCGCGCGAGCACGCAAGACGGGACGCGCGGTCATGGAAGTCCTCTCCCCGAGTGGATCTCAGCAATTATTACTGCATGGTAGGTGACGAGATGGATGGCGCGAAGGCCCGACCGGGACGGATCCTCGGGCTCGACGCGCTGCGCGCCGTCGCGGCCTGGCTGGTGCTGCTCTCGCACGTCGCCTTCTGGACCGGCGCCGGCGCCGAGGGCATCATCGGTGGGCTGGCGGTGCGGGGCGAGCTCGGCGTCGCGATCTTCTTCGCCCTGTCCGCGTACCTGCTGTCGACCCCCTTCGTCCGGCGGGCACTGGGCGGCCACGTCGAGTGGTCGCTCCCCCGCTACCTCGTGCGGCGGGCGGCGCGGATCCTGCCCGGGTACCTGCTGGCCCTGGCCTTCGTCGTCGCGGTGGCTGCCCTGCTCGGCGGCGCCGCAGCGAGTGCGCTCGACGTGCCCACCGTCCTCGCGCACCTCGTCATCGGCCAGGGCCTGACCGGTGAGACCTTCCAGGCCTTCACCCAGACGTGGAGCCTCACGTCCGAGGTGACCTTCTACCTGCTGCTCCCCCTCGCGGCCCTCGTGGCCGCACCACTGGTCCGCGGGGTGCAGGCGGCCCCGAGCGCGCGCCGACTCCTCGGGCTGTGCGCGGTGGTGGCGCTCGTCGGGATCGGCCAGCAGGGGGTCGCGGCGCTCGTGCCGGACGCACGGTGGGGCGGTCTGCTCGCGACGAGCGCTGCGGGTCATGCCGCGTGGTTCGCCGTCGGTGTCGCCGTCGCCGTCCTCGTCGAGTCCGAGCGGGCCGGCTGCCGCCCCCGGTCGCCCCTCGTGGAGGTGCTGCGCACGAGCCCGGGGACGCTGGCCCTGCTCGCCCTCGTGCTCTGGGTGGTGGCGTCCACCCCCGTGGCAGGACCACGTGGCCTGGAGGCCACGACCGGGTCCGAGGCCGTCGCCGCAGAGGTCCTCTACGGACTCGTCGCCGCGTGCCTGCTCCTGGCGGGCACCTCGCGCGGTCTGACGGAGTCGCTCGCCGCCTCCCCCGTCGCGGGGGTGCTGCGCTGGGCCGGGGACATCTCCTATGCCGTCTTCCTGTGGCACGTCCTTGTGCTCCAGGTCGTCTTCGCGGCCCTCGACCTGCGGCTCTTCTCCGCCCCCTTTGCCTCGGTGCTGCTGCTCGTCACGGTCGTCAGCGTGGGTCTGGGTCACCTGTCGTGGACGCTGCTGGAGCGTCCGGTCCTCGATCGGGCACACCGGACCACGGCCGCACGAGAGCAGCAGCCAGCACCCCGAGCGTGAGTGCGCCCAGGAGCTGGGAGGCGTGCGCGCCGGCCGACTGCCGCTCCGCGACCCCGAGGACGGTGAGCGCCACGCCGGCGCCGACGAGCACGACCGAGACGACCAGGGCGCGGCCGCGCACGGGCACGAGCGCGCCGACGGCTCCCGCCAGGGCGCCCGCCCACCCCGCGACGAGCAGCCCGACGACGGCACCGCAGGCGACCCCGAGCACCCGGACCACCCAGACCGGCGAGGCGGACGCGCTCACGGTCTCGCCCGACCCGGGCTGGGCCACCACGGGCTCCGGCGCGCCCCCCGACACCTCGGGTGGCTCCTCGTCGGTGCCACGACGACGCAGCAGCAGCTCGACGAACCCCCAGAGGAGCAGGAAAACCACGAGTGCGGCGCCCACCGCCAGCGCGGCCCGGTGCTGCGCGTTGGGCACGAAGTCGACCTCGACCCGGGTCGCGGCCCCCTCGGGGAGGACGAAGCCCTGCCGCCAGCCGTCGACCGTCACCGGCTCGAGCTCACGACCGTCCGGGTCGGTGGCGCGCCAGCCGTCGTTGGCCCCCTGATGCAGCACGAGCACCGACTCGTCCCCCGCCCCGACGTCGAGCGTCCACGACCCCGTGTGCGCGCGCTGCGCGGAGACCGTGCGAGAGGGTGCTACCTCGGTCCGGGTCCACCCGACCGGGGTGAGGGTGACGCGCTCGGGCACGAGACCGCCGGCCGCCGCCGCGGTGATCGAGCCGTCACCGTCGGGCAGCTCGCCGCACGGCGTTGCAGGGACCGGCTCGCCCCGCACCAGCGAGCGCCGGGCCGCAGTGAGGGAGAGCCCGATCCGGCCGTCGTCACGCCCGACCTGGCCGGCCTCGTTGCACGCGAGCGTGACCTGCTCCGACAGGGCCGGCCCGCCCGCGAGCGACACCTCGGGCGCGGTCCAGTCCGCCCGACCTGGAGGTCGGCTGAAGGTCAACGACAGCGTCCGGGTCCGCTGCGTCGGGATCGTCAGGGTCCGGCCGGTGGGCAGGACGTACCGCCCGCCGTCGGTGGCCACGGTCACGGGGCCGGCCTCGCGGTCCAGCGTGATCGTCGAGATCTCGGCGGCGGCTCCCAGGTCGAGGGCGAGCACCGGTGCAGCGGCTCCCGCCGAAGGGCGCCAGCGTGTGGCGGGGTCACCGTCGAGCGCGGCGACCGGCCAGCTGGTGAGCCCCGCCGAGGACTCGCTCTCGTCGGGAGGGGTGCTGCCCGTGAGCGACCACGGTGCGGCGGCGGTCTCCTGACCGGAGGCATCGGGACGCACCCGCACCGATGCCGAGACGGTCGTCCGGGGCAGCGGACCGACGCGCCGGACGAGGTCCGCCGGGTCCTCACCGAGGGCGAGGTCGCTGCCTCCTCTGGGGTCGCGCGTCAGGAGGACCGGCCCCGGCCCCGACGGGACCTCCAGACCCGAGCCGGCCCGGGAGGCCCCTTCGAGCTCGACCTCGCGCACACCCACCGGGGACTGCGTCGTGGTCGCGGGGTCATGCGTCCCGGTGAGCTCGATGGTGATGCTGCGTCGCTCCCGCCCGTCGAGCGGGACCCGCCAGGTCATCGTGCCCTCGGGCTTGATGCCGTCACTGCCGTCGACCTCGACGGACGTGAGTGTCGCGAGGTCACCGCCCCATGCCTCGTGGACGACGACCGCATCGGGTCGGGACCCGGCTGGCAGGTCGAGCGTGATCGTCTGCGAGAGCTCGCCGTCGCCGCTGACCCAGGCGGTCCGCGGGTCGCCGTCGACCATCGCCGCCGGCCCGCTGCCGGCACTGCGCCACGCGGACGCGAAGGGGTCGGCAGCGCTCGACCCGACCGAGATCCCGTCGACGCCGCTCCAGAACCGCACCGTGCGGCCGGTCGTGGCACCGCCGGGCTCCAGGTCGCGGGTGCCCACGACGGAGGGCGACGGGTCGTCCCCCGCCACGGTGGGCCCGTGACCCCGGGCCGGGGGCCGGCCCGAGTTGAGCGGCTGCCAACGCAGGGTGTCGGTGCGCACCTCGGCGTCCGCGCCGTCGGCGAGCGTGGTGACGGCGTCGGGGTCGAGGAGCCCGGAGTCGACGAGCGCGAACCACGCCTCCGGTGAGGCGGCGACCGGGACGACCCCGGAGGTCGGAACGGTCGTCGCCGGCACCGCCGACTCGTCCAGCCGCCAGACGCTGATCCGGTCGGGTCCGTCACCCACCGAGGAGACGAGCGTGATGCCGGGGCTGGCTGCCAGGGTCTCGGCCACCTGCTCGGAGTCCACGGCGCCGACATCTGGGTCGAGGCCGCCGCGGACGACCACCCGGCTCACCCCCATGCGGCGCAGGCCGGCGGCGAGCTCGGGTTGACTGCGCCCCGTCGCCGTCATCTCGTCGAGGTGGTCGAGCACCCGGGTGGCGGCGGGGTGCCCCAGCGGGGCGGCCGCTCGGGAGAGCACGGGCGACTCGGCCAGTGCGGAGAGCGGCTCATCGGTGACCCGCCCCCAGGTGAAGTCCGCGGTGCGGGCACCCGGCAGCACGAGCGTCGTCCCGCCGTCGGCGGAGGCGAGGTCGTCGACCTCGGTCGCCACGTCCCGCCAGGCACGCGGCACCCCGTCGGTCGCCCAGGCATCGCCGACCCGGGAGGCCCAGAGCGGCGCCAGCGACCCGACGAGGGCCAGGACCGTCGTCGTCACGACGACCTGTCGGACCACGGGGCCGGCGCCGCGCTCCACACGCGTCGCCCAGTGCGCGACCAGCCCCACCCCGAGCGCGACCGGCAGGCGGACGAGCAGGTCCGCCTTGTGCACGTTGCGGAAGGGGGCCAGCGGCCCGTCAAGCAGGTCCTGCACGAGCGGCGCGAAGGGGCCCGACGAGGCCCCGCTGCGGCCGATCGCCATGGCGACGACCCCGAGGAGGACGAGGGTGATGCCCCAGCGGGTCAGGTGTCGGCCCTCGCCGTCCTCCTCCGCGCTGCCGGCAGCGCGACGCCGCACGAGCCCCGCGAGCCCGAGCCCCGCGATGGTCGTCGTCGCGAGGATGCCGGTGACGGACTGGGCCAGCAGCCACCCGCTCTGCCACGTCGGGTGGTCTCCCGAGGTGAGGATGTAGGCGATCCAGTGGTTGGCCCCGCGCAGGACGTTGGTCACCGAGGCGACCGCGGTGGTGGTCGAGGCCAGCTCGATGTGGTCGAGGAAGGGGTAGGCGTAGCGGCCGAGGACGACGAGCGGCCCGAGCCACCATGCCGACCCGAGTGCGGCCCCCGCGCACCACCACAGGAGGGCTCGTCCCTTGGCCCGACCGCGCGGCGCGAGCACGAGCCAGGCAGCGGCAGGCACCAGGGCGACGAGCGAGACCGTCGCGTTGACCCCACCGAGGCTCGCCGCGAGCAGACCGGTGACGACCGCGGCACGACGTCGGTGCGCTGGCCCGGCACCCGGTGCCACGGCGCGGGCTGCGGCGAGCAGCAGCCACGGCGCGAGGGCCTGCGGCCACACCTCGACCGAGATCTCCGACAGGACGGTGAGCACGCGCGGCGACAGCGCGAAGACCATGCCGACGAGCAGCGCAGGAACTGTCGTCAGCCCGGCCAGCCGCCGCGCCACCCGCTCGGCGCCGACGAAGGAGACGACGAGCAGGAGCATCCACCACACCCGCTGCGTCACCCACGCCGGCATGCCGACGGCGTCCCCGGCGAGGAAGAGCGAGCCCATCGGCCAGAGGTAGCCGTAGGCCTGGTTCTGCAGCTCACCGATCCCGGTGTGGTCGTTCCACGCCCACAGGGCCCGCCCGAGATAGCGCCCGGGCGAGATGATGAGGTCGCTCTTGGTGTCCGGCTGGATCATGCCCGGGGCGATGAGCCACGGCAGGACCGCGACGAGCAGGGTCGCCGTCCACCGCTGCACGCGCTCCCGGACCGCATCGACCCGTACCGGGTCCGGCGCCTGCGTCATCGGCGCCGCAGGATGAGCAGCAGGTTCCAGGTGACGACCTCGCGCAGGCCCGGCACGCGCAGGATGTGGGCCGCGGCGTCCGGCAGGTACCGCGGGCGGGCCGCGAGGACGTCGGCGTCCGCTCCCTTCGCCCACTCCAGCCCCTGGCGCACGCTGACGCGGTAGAGGGTCTCACCGACGCGGTTCTTGGGCGGGTGCCCGTGCTTGCGCTCGTAGCGCGCGATCGCCCGCTCGCCGCCGAGCCAGTGCCACGGCGAGGTCTCGTGACCGCCCCAGGGCGAGAGCCAGTTGGTGTACGACAGGAAGACCAGGCCGCCGGGCCGGGTCACCCGCAGCAGCTCGTCGGCGACCGCCTCCGGGTCGGGCACGTGCTCCCACATGTTGCTCGAGAAGACGACGTCGACGCTGCCGTCGGCCAGGGGCAGGCGAAGGGCGTCGCCCACCACTCCCCCGTCCCGCACCGACGGCACGCTGGCATCGTGGTCGACCGGCACGTACCGCGCGCCCGCCGCACGGAAGGCGTGGGCGAACTCGCTCGGGCCCGCACCGACGTCCAGGACCGTGCGCCCCCGGAGCTCGGTGTGCTCGCGCAGCAGCGCGATCGAGTCCTCCGCGAGCTCCGAGTAGAAGCGCTCGGGATCGCTCTGCTCGACGAGGAAGGCGGAGAAGAGCCGCGCCGACCGGCGCAGGCCACGGCGGGTCGGCAGGTCGGAGGTCATCGGCACGCCCCCCATCATGGACGACGGGCCAGCAGCTGCAGCGTCGGGCGGGAGCGCGGGCTCACCAGACGCTGGGCCACGACGAGCGGGAGGCTCGCGACGGCGCCGGCGAGGACGGGCCGCGCACCGAGCACCCCTCGGGGTCGCGAGCCCGGGCGCAGCGCCCGCGCGATGCTCGCGGCGTCCACGCTCAGGCTGTCGAGGAGCAGGCGACGGACCTCGACGTCGACGAAGCCCGCCTCCCGCGCCGCCCGGGCGAGGGAGGCGGCCGTGAAGAAGCGGATGTGGGTCGGGTCCTCGAGCATCCACCAGGCCGCGCCGTACCGCTCCACGCCGGAGCTGTCGCCCGCAGGCGTGATGAAGCTCGCCCGGCCGCCCGGCCGCAGCAGGTCGTACGAGGCCCGCAGCGCGATGTGCGGGTCCACGACGTGCTCGAGCACGTGGATGCCGTAGACGAGGTCCTGGTCGCCGGGCAGGCGGGAGACGTCCTCGATGCCGCCGGTGCGCAGGTCCCCCTCGGCCCGGACCCGCTCGTCGACGTCGATGCCGAGCTGATCGGGGTCGACGCCGGCCACGCTGGCCCCGTCGTCGAGGAAGCGCCGCAGCATCGAGCCGGCGCCGAAGCCCACCTCGAAGACGCGGTCGGGCACGCCGTCGCGCACGAGCTCGCGGTAGGTGAGGTCCAGCCTGATGCGGTCGAGCGTCGGCTCGCCGCCGTAGGCAAGGTCCCGGTGGTCCGCAGGGCAGCGCTCGAGGTCGCGCAGGAGGTGCCCGCAGGTCTGGCACTTCTCGAGCACGCACCCCCCGCGGATCGCCTGGCCGCGCACGTCGCTGCCGCACACCTCACACACGTTCCGGGGGCCGGCACCTACCGTTGGGTAACTCACAGCGTTAGCCTATCCGTCGGTGCCGCGGGTTCCACGCGGCCGACGAGGAGAGACGATGACGCGCAGCGTGGCCACCCCGAAGGACCGTCTTCGGGTGCTCTACCTGTCTTGGCGTGACCGGGAGAACCCGGAGGCCGGCGGGGCAGAGACCTTCACCGAGCGGACGTCCGAGGTCCTCACCGACCTCGGTCACCAGGTGACCATCTTCACAGCGTCCTTCCCGGGGGCCAGCCCCCGCACCCGGCACGGCGACGTCGACGTCGTGCGCCGCGGCTCGAAGTTCAGCGTCTACCTCCACGGCATGTGGCACGTCCTGCGACACGGCCGTGACTACGACGTCATCCTCGACGTGCAAAACGGCGTGCCCTTCTGGGCCCCCCTCGTCACCAGGGTGCCGGTCGTCAACATCGTCCACCACGTCCACCGCGACCAGTGGGACGCCGTCTTCGGTGCCAAGGTCGCGCGCCTCGGCTGGTTCCTCGAGTCGCGGGTGGCCCCCTTCGTCTACCGGCGCAGCCGCTACGTCACGGTCTCGAAGTCGACCCGCGACGAGCTCGCCACCCTCGGCGTGGACCCCGCGCGCGTCGACCTCGTCTACTCCGGCAACGACCGGCCACGCGACCTCGACACCTACGCGCGCCTCGAGCGCACCGAGGTGCCGACGATGCTCTTCCTCGGCCGGCTCGTGCCGCACAAGCACGTCGAGCAGGCCGTCGACATCCTCGCCTCCCGGGCCGAGACGCACCCCGACCTCGAGCTGCACGTCGTCGGCGGCGGCTACTGGGAGGCCGAGATCGCCGAGCACGCCCGCGCCCGCGGGGTGAGCGACCGCGTCCACCTGCACGGCTTCGTCGAGGAGTCGCGCAAGCACGAGCTCCTCGCCCGCGCTTGGGTCGTCGTCATGCCCTCGCACAAGGAGGGGTGGGGCCTGACGATCGTCGAGGCCGGCCTGCACGCGACACCGGCCGTGGCCTACAGCTTCGCCGGGGGCCCGAGCGAGTCGATCGTCCACGGTCGCACCGGGTTGCTCGCCGACTCCGTCGAGGACTTCGAGGAGCACGTCATCACCCTCGTCGACGACGCCCGGCTGCGGCGCACCCTGGGTCGCACGGCACGCCTGTACGCGAGCTCCTTCGACTGGGTCCGCGCCGGCCACCGGCTCGAGTCCGTCGTGCGCTCCGTGCTCGGTCTGACCGACCGCTACCGGGACGACGTCATCGACCTCGACGCCCTCATCGCCTCGCGCCCGGTCGACGAGCAGGCCACGCCCGAGCTGGAGGCCGTCGCGTCCTGACAGGCCCTGCCCGGGCACGACGAAGGGGGGCCCGCACCGGATCGGTGCGGGCCCCCCTTCGTGCGAGCGCTGGCTCAGCTGTTGTAGTTGATGACCTGCTGGTTTTCCTGCGGCATCGAGGCGCTGCTCTGGACCTGGACGATGCCAAAGATGGCAAGAGCCGCAAGGAGCGCGCCGAGGACGGTCCCGCCGACGTTGTAGGCGATCTTCTTCGAGCCGTTGTTCACTGGGTAGCCCTCCGTGAGCAGATGTCTTTCGCACCACTGTATACCGGCCGGTCACTTGAGGCGAGTCCGTGCGGGGTGTCGTCCACGTCTCACGTGCGGCGGTGGCGCACGACGAGGCCGAGAGCGAGCACGACGGCCAGACCGGTCCCGACGAGACCGAGGCCCCTCAGGCGATCCGGCTCGACGTCGACCTGCTGGGGCGCCCCCAGGTCGGCGACCCGCAGATCACCCACCCGCTGCACGGGGACACCGTCGAGGTCGGGCACGCTCCCGGCAGGGCTGGGCTGATCGGTCTGCACGACGACCCACCGCACCCCGAGGGCCCGGAGCACCGGCACGACGTCGGCCGGGTCCTGCGCAAGTGCCCGGGTGACCTCGTCGCTCGCCCGGTCCTCCCCCGCCACCGTGCGGTCGCGCAGCGGCAGCCGGTCGTCGGAGACGACGGTCTGCGGCAGCAGCCGGTTCCACGGGTCGAGGACCACGCGATCGTCGTTCCACGCGTACCGCCGGTAGGTGGACCACGGGAAGACCGCCACCGGCTCGCCGCTCGCGGCCAGACGTGTGCTCACGTCGCGCAGCTCGGCCGGGTACTCGACGCTCCCCCACGCCCCCGAGTGCCCCCAGGCGAGCGTAGGGAGCGTGGCCACCGGCCACGCGATCGCGACGAGGAGCAGGGGCACGGGCAACGAGACGCTGGCCATCCGGTCGACGAGGTGGGTGAGGGCCACGACGAGGAGCAGAGCCCACAGCGCGGCGAACTTCTGCCCGTCGCGCAGCAGGCCGCCACCGGGCACCCCGGTGACGACCGCCTCGAGCAGGGACCTCCCTCCGGGCAGCGCGGCGAGCGCGGCGAGCACGAGGCCGACCACCCCGGCGACGGTCGCGGCCCGCGTGCGAGGGTCCCGCCACCACTCGCGCCGGGACCACGAGAGCCCGAGGACCACGACAACGGCCACGAGCGCCGCTGCTGACGCGGGCCATGCCGAGCGCTCGACGAACCACGTCCGGTCGTTCCACAGGCCCCCGCCGAGCACGAGCGACCCCAGGATGCCGAAGGGGGTGTCCGCCGCTGCGGCGAAGGCGGTCGCCCCGCCGGGATCGGCGGCTCTGGACGCGGTGCGCAGGAAGGGCCACCACCAGGCTGCGTTGGCCAGCAGCGCGACCCCGACGACGAGGGCCAGGCTGTGCGCGCGCTCGCGGAGCGAGCCGTCGGCGACGAGCACCGCGACGGCGGCGAGCAGCGTGGCGATGACCCCGGGTGTCGAGCCACCGAGCGCGGCCACGGTCAGCGCGGCGACGAGCAGTGCTCGACGACGCGGAGATCTAGGGCCCGTGGCGGCGACGAGGACCCACGGCAGCACCGCGTAGCCGATGAGGTAACCCCAGTGCCCGATCCCCAGGCGCTCCCCCACCCACGGGTTCCAGGTGAGCAGCACCGCACCGGCGGCAGCGCCCGGCAGCGTCCGCGCGAGGGCACCCGCGCCGGCTCCGCCGACGACGAAGCACCCGAGCAGGACGAGCTTGTGCACGAGCCACCCCGGCAGCACCGTGCCGAGGAGGGCGACGACGAGGTCATTGGGGACCGCACGCGGCACGCTGCCGTCGGTCCCGAGGGTGCGGGCGGACAGCGGCAGATCCGGCACGAAGACGAGGTCGTAGTGGAGCGTGTAGCCGGGCGCGAGCGCCGGGCCGAGGACGACGAGGCCGACGAGGGTGCCCACGAGCGACCCGACGACGACCGTACGGCGGGCCCCCTTCGTCGCCGTCACGTCAGGCCCGGTGGAGGGACTCGACCTCGGCGAAGGCCTGCCCCATCGCGACGCACTGCGTCGGCAGGTCGTGGTGGGTCAGGGCGTGCTGCCGGTTGGCCCGGCCGACGTCGGCCCGCAACCCCGGGTCCCGCAGGAAGTGCAGGAGGGAGTCGGCCAGGGCCTCGGCCGAGTCCTCGACGAGCCGGTTGGGCGGCTGGACGGCCTCGTCGTTGGTCCCGCAGCGCGTCGTGACGACGGGCAGGCCGCAGGCGAGGGCCTCGAGGTAGGCCAGGCCGAGCTGCTCGGTCCACTTCCACGTGGGCCGCGGAGCCGTGGTGAAGACCGCTGCGCTGCGCATGAGGTCGGCGACGCCCGCCGTGTCGAGCGAGCCGACGAGCTCGACGCCCCGGGCCGGGTCGTGGGCGGCGGCGCGGACCATGGGCTCGAGCGGGCCACGCCCCGCCACCCGCAGGCGGGCCTCGGGGATCTCGCGGCGCACGAGGGTCATCGCCTCGAGGACCCGGTCGATCCCCTTGTTGTCGGCCAGCGGTGAGGCGAAGACGACGACGGGGTCGGTGACCGGCTCGGCGGCGGGGTGGAAGAGCTCGGTGTCGACGCCCGGCTTGACGACCCGGATCAGCTCGTCGTCGAAGCCATTGGCCAGCAGGTGGTCCCGCGCGGCGTCGACCATGCACAGCAGCAGGTCGGCGTCACGGCAGGAGTTCAGGGCCTGCCGGTAGGGCGGCACCTTGTACAAGGGCTGGTCCGGCAGGTTTTCCCAGGTGATGACCGCCTGCAGCGGCCGACGGGCACCGCCGGCCCGGGCGGCCCGCCGCCACCGCGAGGCCTGCCCCGTGACGAGGGAGCACAGCTCGAGCGAGGTCACCCAGTCGTACTCCGCCGGGTCCTGCTCGTCGAGGCCGCGGACCCACGCCAAGGCACCGGCCTCGATGAAGCGCTTGATCGGTCGCGCGTAGGTGCTCGGGATCCAGTCGAGGTCCCCCACCGGCTCCTGCTGGGCCATGGCGCGCACCCGGGTCCCGGGCATCCGGGACATCCAGTACAGCTCGCGCCGGGCCCGCTGGTCCGGGAGTGAGACCCACAGCATGCGGCGCAGGTCGTCGGTCACGACTGCGCCCGGTCCTTGCGTCCGCGACGAGCACCCAGGGCATATCCGCCGGCCTCGAGGGCGCGCAGGGCCACCATGCCGACGGCGTGGGCCGGGTCCTTGAGCAGGCGGCGGTGGTTGCGCGCGTAGGAGCGCAGGACCGCCTTGCCCTGGGCCCCGACGGCACCGTCGTGCTCGGCGGCGAAGGCGGGGATGCTGCGGCCGTAGTAGTAGCGCTTGCTCAGCACGTCACGGACGGTGAGCCGGCCCTCGTCGTGGTCGATGATGATCGGCGCCAGCTCGATGCCGGCGCCGGAGGCGCGCATCTTCATCCGCAGGTCCGCGTCCTCCGGGCCGGACATGTCGGTGTGGAAGGCCCCGTCACCGAGGAGGTAGTCGCGACGGACCAGACGCGGGTTGTGCAGCCACGGGTCGTCGAGGTAGCACTCGCGCTCGAGCGCCCGGCAGGCCGTCCAGAAGCCCTCACCGATCGTGCGCTCCGGCAGGGCGATCCCCGTGGCGCCGGTGGCCCGGGCCGTGTCGAGCGCCAGGGCCACGGCGCGGGGCGGCAGGATCATGTCGCTGTCGAGCCACAGCACCCACGTGCTCGTCGCCGCGTCGATGCCGGTGTTGCGCTGGGCCGAGCGCTCGGGACCTGCGGTGATCACCCGGTCGGCGAGCCGACGGGCCACGTCCGGGGTGCCGTCGGTGCTGTGGTTGTCCACGACGATGAGCTCGACCGGGTGGGTCTGCTCGGTCACCGAGCGCAGGCAGGCCTCGATCGTGCGGATGTTGTTGCGGGTCGGGACGACGACGGTCACCGAGTCGGGCTCAGGCTGGGCCATGACGCTCCTTGGTCGTGAGGGACTGCAGCTGCTGCTCGGACCTGAGCAGGCCACCGAGGACGGCGAGGACGAGCCCACCCCCGGCAAGTCGGTGCGGCCACATGCTCGCGGAGATGGCGTCGGCGCTGACCTCGCCGCCCGTGTTGCCGGGGCCGACGACGAACCATAGGGCCGCGGCGATGACGAGGACCACGCCGGCGTCGATGAGGCGCTCGGCCCGCACCCCGCGCAGCCGCACGAGGGCCACGGCGATCGCCGCGACGAGCAGGCCCGGCCAGCCGACGAGCAGGCCCGAGCCAAGGACGACGAGCGTCTCGACGAGGGCACGGCGGCGGGGGCGGCCGTGCCGGCCCCCGGTCGCGCTCCGGGCCAGCGGGTCGTTGACCGGGTCCTCCTCGGGCGCGACGACCTCCGTGGTCGTCGTCGCGCGGCGCGCCTCGAGGCCGTCGTCGTGACCGTCGGCGAAGTCCGTGCCCGCGCCCGTCTCGGGGGTCGGGGCCGCGGCCGCCTCCTCGCGACGTCGCTGCCGCAGGGACCACAGGTGGGCACCGACGAGGTAGAAGGCGAGGACGAGCACAGTCGTCGACACGAGCAGGGCGATGGTCGCCGAGCGCTGCGGGGCGAAGGAGATCTCGATCTCGTGCGCCTGCGACGGGTCGTCGATGATCCAGCCGACCGAGTAGCCGTCGAGCTGCACCGGCGTGCCGAGGTCCGTGCCGTCCATCGTCGCCGTCCACCGCGAGTCGTACCCCTGGCCGAGGACGACCGCATAGGACCCCTTGCCGGCACCCGTGCGCACCGTGGCTCCACCACCGGCGTGCTGGTCGATCTGGGAGGTCGGCGCGGATGCGGCAGCCGTGGTCTTCAGCCCGGACGTGTCGCGCATGGTGAGGCTGTCGAGGGTCACGTCGTCGACGGGACGCAGCCGGTGCTCGCCCCAGCTAAGGTCGAGTCGCTCGCAGCCGACCCATGCGGCACCGACCGAGTCGGAGACCGCGACGGCGGAGGCATCCGCGGGCCGCATGCGCACCGGCTTGCCGTCGAGGGTGGCCACCGTGAGGCACCCGCGGGCTGTGCCGGTACGCGCTGCCTGGCCGAGACCGGCGTCGATGGTCGTGAAGCGCGCGTTGGTCGCCTCGTCACCACCACGGGTGTCGGTGACCTCGACGCGGATGCGCTTGCCACGGACCGGACGGTCGAGGGCGACGGTGGAGGTGCCACGGCGCACCGTGCCGGTGCCGGCTGGCTTGCCGTCCACCGTCACCTCGACCTCGCTCGCGAAGCGGGTGTCGTCGGCCGTCGCGCCGAAGCCGTCCGCCTGCGTGATGCGCACCTCGTCGAAGGTCGTCGTGTCGGGGGCGGTGGCCTCCCACCACTCACCCTCCATCCCGCCCCCGGGGACCCACGCCGTCTCCGCGTCGTCGTCGGCAGCACGGGAGGCGCGCAGGTCGGCGTTGTTGAAGAAGACGCTGGCCGAGCGGAAGGTGGGCCCCGTGCTCACGCCACCCAGACGGTCGTAGACCTCCTCCCAGTCGTCGCCGAGGCGCACCTTGGCCGACAGCTGCATCAGCCGGTCGTCGGGGACGGTGAAGTCCCGACGCAGGTCCGACTCGCTGTCGTCGCGGCCGGTGGGGGTGTTGATCACCCGGTTGAGGTAGATGTCGAGGGGCACCTCGCCGAAGGACTGGCGCTCCCGCGGCGTGAGGCGGCTGTACTTCTGGTCGAGGCTGCGCGGCAGCCGGGCCGTGCGCTCGGCGACCTCGTCCGTGCCGAGGTCGATCTCCGAGATGCCGACGAGGTTGAAGCCATCGCCCTTGAGACTCTTGACCTCCAGCCGGGCGGTTCGGGCGTCAACGCCGTCGAGGTCGAGCTGCAGGTCCCCCTTCGCCGGGAAGCGACCCGTCACGGTCCGGCCGCCGGCCGTGAGCTCCACCTCGTCGATGCCCACCGGGCCGAGGTCGGCCTGGCTGATGGTCACGGTGTCGAGACGCTCGGACTGCGGCAGCGTCAGATCCAAGGACATGCCGGGGGCCCGGCGGAAGTCACCGAAGATCCACGACGTGCTCGGATTGCCGTCCACCGCGTTTTCGGCGACGGCACTGGGCATCTCGAAGAAGGTGGCACCCTCCTCGCTGGCCTTCGCGAGGATCCCCGAGCGTCGGAGGACCGTCTGGTCGTCCGGCGTGCCGAGGGCCCGGGTCAGCTCCGGTGTCTCGTCCTCGGTGAGGAGCGGTCCGTTGCCCGACGTCAGGCGGTTGGTGATGGATGCCCTGCGCCGGTTGGTGTCGGTGAGCACGATCCGCCCCGCGTCCTCCACCGCGGTGGCGAAGTCGTCGTCGTCGACATCACTCGTGTAGCGGAAGAGCGGGGTGTCGCGCAGCAGGCCCTCGTCGGTGAGCGGCGGGAGGGCCCATGCGTCCCCGGCGACGAGGAGCGAGCCCTTGGTGGGCGAGACCCGGACCGTCGACACCGGCTCGTCGACGTCGTAGAGCTGCACGGGGTGCAGCAGGCTCTCGCGGTAGTCCTCCGGCGCGATGCTCGGGGGCAGGATGTTGCGCCCTGACTCGCCGAAGTTGGCCTGGCCGAAGAGGCCGGGGTCACCGGCGAGGACCCGGGCCGTCGACCCGGGGCGGGCACCGCCGGCGTCCTCCCACACGATGTCGTGCCGCAGCAGGATCTGGTCGACACCCAGGTAGCGCGCGTAGGTCGACACCGCCGAGTTGACGCTGGTCTCCGACTGGACCGTGTCGTCGAGCGCGTTGAGGAAGTTGGCACCCCCTGCCGAGGTGCTCGACGTCGTCTCGGGGATGACGGTGTCGCGCGTGATGAGCGAGTTGCTCACGTCGTCGGGCCGCTCCTGGCTCCAGCGGTAGTAGGGACGCACCTGCCCCGGCAGCAGGAGCACCCGGTGGTCGCTCGAGGACTCGTTGACCCGGTCCGCCGCCTGGTGCCAGTAGTCCGGGACGTCGAACTCGGAGATGTAGAGGTTGCCGGTGAAGGCAGGGGCCGCCCAGGCGATGACGAGGACGAAGGCTCCCCCGACGGACAGCTGCCGCAGTCCAGGCACCGCGCGGACCCGGGAGGCGATGTGGTGGGCCCCCAGACCGATCGTCAGCGCGAAGGCGAGCGCGAGGACGGCACCGATCTTGTTGGACGTCCGAAAGGCGACTGCGCCCGGGACGTGCTCGAAGGCCCACTCCATGACGGCCCCAGCGGGCGCCGACGGGTCGCCGGGGAAGAGCCCGACCATGATGACCGCGGCGATCGCGACGCTCACGGCCGCGATGCGCGTCACGGTCGGCGGAGTCCACCTCAGCGACCAGAGGGCCAGCGCCGGCCACAGGACCGTGAGCACCACGACGAAGGCCGCGGTGATGTAGATCGCGTACTGGGGCACCCACGGCCCGGCGTCCGAGCGCCCGTAGAGGGTCCACATGCCCAGGCCGCGCAGGACCTCGAGGTAGGAGCTGACGCGGGCGATGCCGTCGAGGGTCTCCGAGCCCCGCACGACCTGGGCCCCGGTGCCCTGCGCGGCGAAGGAGGGGACGAGCCAGTAGAGCGACAGACCGAGGACGAAGGCACCGCACTTCGCCACGACGGAGGCGACCGCCGACCAACGCAGTGACCACGCCCGCCGCAGGACGAGGACCACCGGGATGGCCATGAGGAGCTGGTAGATCGGGACGACAGCGACGTTCATGCCGCTCATCGCGAAGAAGAGCAGGCCGACGCACGCCGGCCAGACCCATGACGTCGGGTCGCGCAGTGCCTTGATGAGCGCCACGAGCATCCACGGCAGGAGGCACATCGGCAGCGCGATCGCCAGGGTCGACCCCCCGGTCACCGCGTAGGGGTTGGCGAGGAAGACGACGCTCGTGACGAAGACCGACCACGGGGAGACCTTGGGCACGAGCTCGCGCAGCAGACGCCCGGCACCCCGGGCGCCGATGACCCAGAGCACGAAGTGGAAGATCTTGAAGGTCAGCTCGGGCGAGAAGCCGACGAGCCGCAGCAGGGCCGTCCACACGAGGACGGGGACGAGACCGACGTTGAAGTTGGCCGCGCCGAGGTAGGGGGTCGTGCTCCAGGAGGAGAGGTACTGCTGGAGCATCCGCCCGGGCGAGACGTAGACCTCGGGCTTGATGTCGGTGTGAAAGTGCCCATAGGCATTGCCGAAGACGACGAGTGCCAACACCGCCAGGGCTGCCAGATGGGCCGCGCGGAGCGCGGTCGATCGAGCGGGCACGGACTCTCCATCGGCAGGGGACATCGGCGGGACCCGGTGGTCCCGTGGCGAGCAGCGTAACGCGAGAGGGCCCCGACCGTACCCACAGGTAGGGTTGCCGCGTCCGCGGAGGAGAGGGGACGGATGTGAGCGCCTCGGCGGAGCCGAGGACGAAGACGGTGGGCTCGAGCGGCTGGCTGCTCGGGGTCTGCATGGGCCTGAGCAATGTCCTCGGCTATGCCTTCGTCCTCCTGGTGTCCCGATCCCTCGGGCCCGCCGACTTCGGCGCCTTCTCGGCGGTGAACAACACGGCGATCTTCCTCTCCCTGCCGGCGAGCGCCTTCCAGGTCGTCGTGGCCGCCCACCAGGCTCGTGGGCACGCCCACCGCTCCGGCATCGGGCTCTCGCTCGTCGTCGGCGGCACCCTCGCCCTCCTCACCGTGGCTCTGGCTCCCTTCGTCGCCCATGCCTTCCACCTCGGCTCCCCCGCCGCGATGGTGCTCGTCGCGCTGATGATGCCGGCGTACACCCTCACGGGGGCCGCCCAGGGGCTGCTCCTCGGGCACCGCCGGTTCGCCGCCCTCGCAGCGGTCTACGTGGCCATCTCGAGCGCGCGCGTGCTCTCGGCCATCGCCGCCGCGGCCACGGGCGCCGGCGTCGTCGGGGTCTTCGGGTGGCTCGTCCTCGCGGCATGGGCACCGGCCCTCATGTCGCTGTGGCTCGCCCGTCGACACGTGCAGCGATGGCGTCGTCTCGAGATGGGCCTCGTGCGCGAGCTGCTCACCTCGAACGGCACCCTTGCGGTCCTCCTCGCCATGACGAGCACCGACGTGCTGCTGGCCCGGCACCTGCTCACCGCGCACGATGCGGGGGCGTACGCCTTCGCCGGCCTCTTCGGCAAGGTCGTCTTCTGGGGCACCCAGTTCGTGGCGCTCACGCTCGTGCCGGTGGCCAGCCGCGGGGCCGGGCGCCGGCCGGTCTTCGCCGCCCTCGGCCTGGTCCTCGGGCTGGGCGCCGTCGGGATCCTGGTCGTCGGGGTCGTGCCCGAGCAGCTCGTCCGCGTCCTCGGCGGCACCGAGTACCTCGATGCGGCCGGGTTGCTGCCCGCCTTCACCGCCCTCGGGACGCTCTGGGCCCTGTGCCAGGTCCTGCTCTTCGCCGAGATGGCCCGCGGTCACCGCGGGTTGACCGTCGTGGCTCTCGCAGGGACCCTCGTGGGCGCCGGCGCCCTGCTGCTCGGCGACGTCACCACGGTCTCCCCGGTCGTCGGCACGTACGCCGGCGTCGCGGCACTCGTCGCCCTCATGGGCAGCGCCCGGCTCGTCCTTCGTGGAGGCGAGCCGGGCGCCGAGGTGGACCGCCCCTGAGAGGCCGGCGAACCCCGAAGGTGTCGGTCAGAAGTCGTCGTCCCGGCGACGGCGGGCGCGTCGCGGCGCCTCGTCCTGGATCTCGTCGTCGAGGAAGTCGTCCCCACGCCGCGTCGACCGCGAGGGCGCAGCCTCGCTGACCTGCTCCTCCCAGTCGTCCGTCGCGCTCGTCCGCGGCTCGTCGCGGGCGCTCGTCCGCGGCTCGTCGTCGACCTCGGCCGCACGGGGCCGGTCCTCGCGCCGGGCGCCTCGCAGCTCGCGCGACTCGGCGCGCTCGGAACGCTCGCTCCGCTCGGAGCGGGCAGCGCGCAGGTCACGTGCACCTCGGTCGCCCCGACGGGAGTCACCGTCGCGACCGAGGTTGATGTCGTCGTCCTCCCAGTCCGACCGGGGCGACCGGAAGACAAGGAAGGCCGCGAGAGCGGTCGCCGCGGCCCCGGCGAGGAGGGCGTAGGTGCGGAACTGGTTGATCACCGCAGTCTTCTGGCAGGCGCCGAACTGGAACCCGTCCTTGTCCGCGCTCGGCGGGTTGGAGGCGCTCCCGCACCCGAAGACGCCCTCCTTCGAGGCCACCTGCACCGGGACGAAGTAGTAGTAGATGGCTGCGATGAGCAGCAGCGCCGCGAGCAGGAGGACGAGACCTCGAGCGACCCGGAGCGGCGAGGGTCCCTGGGGGGTAGTGTCAGTCACCATGCGCCCATGCTACTCACGAGTTGTGTTGTGATTCGTCGAGTGCAGCAGAACGAGACCACCACCCATGAGACTCCCTGACCCCAGAGCGCTGCGGCGCCGGACCTCTCGTGCGCCCGCGCGCCTGCGGCCGACGACCCGGCAGGCGGAAGGACATCTCCGTCTGGCCTACCGACCCGCCATCGACGGCCTGCGGGCCATCGCCGTGGTCGCCGTCGTCGTGGGTCACGTCAACGAGAAGTGGCTGCCGGGCGGGTGGCTCGGCGTCGACATCTTCTTCGTCATCTCGGGCTTCCTCATCACGAGCCTGCTCCTGCGCGAGCGCACGAGCACCGGGCGGGTCGACCTGCTCGGCTTCTGGCTCGCCCGGGCTCGTCGCCTGCTGCCCGCGCTCTTCGTCGTCCTCGCCGCCGTCCTCCTGGCCGCCCGGTTCATCGGTCTGCCGGCGCGCCGTGATGCCGTCGCCGACGACGTGCTCAGCACGATCTTCTACGTGGCCAACTGGCGCATGTACGCCAGCGACGAGGCCTATTTCGCGACCCTCGCGACGCCCTCGCCCCTGCGCCATGCCTGGTCGCTGTCGGTGGAGGAGCAGTTCTACATCCTCTACCCGCTCCTGCTGCTGCTCCTGCTGCGTCTCGTCGGCAAGCGCACCCGGGTGGCGATGGTGCTCGGCGGGCTCGCCCTGGTGTCCGCGGCCCTCATGGCCCTGCTCTACACCCCCGGGCTGGAGCCGTCGCGCGTCTACTACGGCACCGACACCCGCGCCTTCGAGCTGCTCGTCGGAGCGGTCGCCGGCGTGCTCGCGCTCCGCAGCGGCACGGCACGCGCCCCGTCGGCCGTGACGGCCCGCACCGACCGCATCGCGCGCCTGCTCGCTCCCGCCGCGCTGGCGCTCGTGGTCGTCGCCCTCGTCGCCCGCACCCAGGCACCCGCCGTGCTCTTCCGCGGCGGCCTGCTCGTGCTGTGCGTGCTCGTCGCCGTCGTCGTCGTCGCCGCGGCCAGCTGGGAGACCAACCCCGTCCAGAAGCTGCTGTCCTGGGAGCCCCTGCGCCGGGTCGGTCTCATCAGCTACGGCCTCTACCTGTGGCACTGGCCGATCCTCGTCTACTCCAACCAGCTGCTCGTCGACGTCGACCCCCTCGTGCGGGCCTACGTGCAGATCGTGCTCTCCTTCGTCGTCGCCACGCTGTCCTACCTGCTCGTCGAGCAGCCGATCCGCCGGCACGGCCTCAAGGTCCTCGTGCCGCGCTTCCCACGCGTCGGTGCGGCAGCGGGCGCGACAGCTGCGGTGGCGGTCGTCGCAGGCGCCGTGGCGCTGCCGGTCGGCGCCAGCCAGGCGGTCGTCTCGGGCGACGTGACGTCCAACATCGCCTACACCGCTCCCCCGTACATCGCGGGCGACACCACCCAGCGAGCCCTGCTCATCGGCAACTCCATCCCGGCGAGCTACGCGAAGTTCTACCCCAAGGGGACCTACCCGGACCTCACCGTCGGGGACTACACCAACCCCGGCTGCGACCTCTTCCCCGAGGCCCGCTACCGCGGTGACGCCCCCGACCCGATCAACCCCGACTGCGCGGACTGGCGCGAGCAGCTCACCCAGGCCGTCACCGACGACGACCCCGACGTCGTCGTGATCTTCGTCAGCCAGAGCCTGGTCGCGGACCGGGACATCGACGGCTCCCGCCTCGACTTCCGCTCCAGCGCCTACGAGGACTACGTCGAGCGCGGGTACGACCGGCTCCTGCAGGCCATCGACAAGGCCCCGGGCGACCGCCGCGTCGTCATGGTCAACCTCGCCTGCCACCGGGTCCCGGACTTCGGCGTCGACGCGGAGGTCACGCGCTTCAACGACGACATCGCCGTCGAGCGGGTCAACGACCTCTCCCGGGCGTGGGCCGACGACAACGACATCCAGACGATCGACCAGAACTCCTTCCTCTGCGGTGACGGCTACCACGACGGCATCAACGGCACCCCCCTCTACGAGGACTACCTCCACGTCACGCGCGAGTCCGGGCCCCAGGTCTGGTCCTGGCTCGCCCCCCGGGTGCGGGACGCCGCCAACGGCGACCCGCTACCCGAATGACCCCGCCGCGGGCCGCCGTCCTCCTCGTCGGAGGCCTCGGCACCCGCATGCACCCGCTGACCCTGACCCGCCCCAAGCACCTGCTGCCCGTCGCAGGCGTCCCCGTCATCGACCTCCAGCTCCGGCGGCTCGCCGACGCGGGCGTCCGGCACGTCGTCCTCGCGACGGCCACCCACGCCGACCTCGTCCGGGACCACGTCGTGAGCCACCCGGTGGACGGGCTCGACGTGCACACGCACGACGAGGGCACCCCCCTCGGCACCGGCGGCGCCCTGCTCGCCGCCCTCGAGGCGCTCGCCCCCGACCGGGACGAGCAGGTCGTCGTCGCCAACGGCGACCTCCTCACCGGCCACGACCTGGCGCTCCAGTGCGCTGCGGGGCACGACGGAACCGACGTGGTGCTCCACGTGCGCGCGGCCGACGACCCCGCTCCCTTCGGCACGGTCGACGTCGCTGACGACGGCCGGCGGGTCGTCGGCTTCCGCGAAAAGGTCCCGGGACCGCCCGGGACCCTGGTCAACGCCGGGACCTACGTCGTGCGGCCGCGGGTGCTCGAAGGACTCGCCACCGGGGGCGTGCAGTCGTGGGAGCGCGACCTGCTCCCCGCGCTCATCGGGGACGGTGCCCTGGTCGTCGCCCACCGGGCCGAGGCGTGGTTCGCCGACATCGGCTCCCCCACGGCGCTGCTCGGCGCCCACCTCGCCCTGCTCGACGGGACCGCGGCCGGCGTGGTGCCCTCCGGGACGAGCATCGACCCGGTCTCACCCGGGACGCTGATCGCCGACGGCGCCGAGGTCGTCCGGTCGTCGACCGGAGCCGGCGTGCGGGTGGGAGCCGGGGCCAGGGTCGTCGACAGCATCCTTCTCGACGACGTCGTGGTCGGGGACGGAGCGCTGGTGCGCGACAGCGTCGTCGGCGCCGGGGTCGTCGTGGCTGACCGGAGGAGCCTGCGGGGCCGTGCCGTCGCCGACGGCACCCATGTCACCACCGACGACACACCTGATGACGAAGGGAGCGCCCTATGACCGCGTCCACCCCCCGGACACGCTGGGGCAAGGCGGCCCTGTGGGTCCGCTTCTACGTGGGCCGCTCCGTCGCCCTCGACCGCGAGACCCTGCATCTCCACCGGTGGGGGGCGCGAGAGCGGGCGGCCTTCCTCGCGAGCAAGGCCGCAGCGCTGCCCGCACTCCAGGCCGGGCGCACCGCGACGGTCCGGGCCGGCGACGTGCACTTCCGCGCGACGAGTCCTCTCGACCTCGGCACCTTCCAGACCTGCCTGCTCGACGTCCACGATGTCGTCGTCGTGCCGGCCGTCCTCGACGGGACCCCTGCCCCCGTCGTCGTCGACGTGGGAGCCAACGTCGGGCAGTTCGCCGCGGCGACCCGCGCCTTCGTCCCCGACGCGCAGATCGTCTCCGTCGAGCCGGACCCGGACACGCACGCCAAGCTCCGGCACAACCTTGCCGGTTTCCCCGTCGCGCGCTCCCACCAGGTGGCCGTCGGGGAGGAGCGGGCGGTGATGACCCTGCACCGCCACCACGTCAGCGTCATGGCGACCCTGCGACCCGGTGAGGTGGAGGACTACGACCCGGAGCTGACCGTCGATGTGGACGTCCTGACGCTCGACGAGATCACCGCCGACCTCCCCCGCATCGACCTGCTCAAGATCGACGTGGAGGGCTTCGAGGTCGAGGCCCTGCGCGGCGCCCGCGAGACGCTCGCGCGCAGCCGGTACCTGCTCCTCGAGGTCGGGCTCGGCCGCGAGTCCTCGGGCGCCAACCTCGAGGCCCTCGCGCTCGTCCGCTCGATCGTGCCGGGCGCCCGCATCGTGCGCTTCGGCCGCCCGCTCGGTGGAGCCGATGCCCCCATCTGCCAGGACGTGCTCATCGCCCTCGGCTGAGCGGACGGCGACCACGACGGCCGCACCGGGGTCAGGTCAGTGGGCGGCGTCGTGCCAGCTGCGTCCCCGACCGACCGACACGTCCAGCGGGACGTCCATGTCGACGGCGCGCCCCATCTCCTCGCGCACGAGTGCCTCGACCGCCGCGTCCTCGCCGGCGGCCACCTCGATGACGAGCTCGTCGTGCACCTGCAGGAGCACGCGTGAGCTGAGCTCTCCCTCGCCGAGGGCCCGGTCGACCCGGAGCATCGCCAGCTTCATGATGTCGGCCGCCGAGCCCTGGATCGGTGCGTTGAGCGCCATCCGCTCGGCCATCTGACGTCGCTGCCGGTTGTCGCTGGTCAGGTCGGGCAGGTAGCGGCGACGACCGAGCATCGTCTCGGTGTAGCCGGTCGCCCGAGCCCGGTCGACGACCTCCTCGAGGTAGTCGCGCACGCCTCCGAAGCGCTCGAAGTACTCGTCCATGAGGTCGGTCGCCTCGCCCGTGGAGATGCCCAGCTGCTTGGACAGGCCGAAGGCGCTCAGCCCGTAGGCCAGGCCGTAGGACATGGCCTTGACCTTGCTGCGCATCTCGGCCGTCACGCCATCGGGCTCCACGCCGAAGACCCGCGCGCCGACGAAGCGGTGGAGGTCCTCACCGGTGCGGAAGGCCTCGATGAGCCCCTCGTCGCCGGACAGGTGGGCCATGACCCGCATCTCGATCTGGCTGTAGTCGGCCGACATCAGCGACTCGTGGCCGGGTCCGACGACGAAGACCTCGCGGATGCGCCGGCCCTCCTCGGTCCGGATCGGGATGTTTTGCAGGTTGGGGTCGGTCGACGACAGCCGGCCGGTCGCGGCGATCGTCTGCTGGTACGTCGTGTGGATGCGCCCGTCGTCGGCGACCGACTTGATGAGCCCCTCGACGGTCACCCGCAGCCGCGTCGCATCGCGGTGGCGCAGGAGCGCCTCGAGGAAGGGGTGCTCGGTCTTGGCGTGGAGATCTGCCAGCGCGTCCGCGTCGGTCGTGTACCCCGTCTTGGTCTTGCGGGTCTTGGGCAGGCCGAGGGTGTCGAAGAGGACGGCCTGCAGCTGCTTGGGCGAGCCGAGGTTGATCTGCTCGTCCCCGATGGCCGCCCACGCGTCCGCCTGGGCCGTCGCGACCTTGTCGGCGAACTGCGCCTCGAGGTCGGTCAGCGCCTCGGAGTCGACCGCGATGCCCGCCGTCTCCATGGCGGCGAGCACCCCCACGACGGGCAGCTCCACCTCGCGCATGAGCCGGCTGCCGCCGGTCTCCTCCACCTGGGCCTCGAGGAGCGGCGCGAGCTCGACCGCGGCCGCCGCGCGCACCATGGCCTCACGACCGGCCGAGGAGTCGTCGGTCGCGAAGTCGAGCATCCCCTGGTCGACCTCCGCGTCGTCTCCCCCGAGATCGCGACCGAGGTGTCGCACCGCGAGGTCGGCGAGGTCGTAGGAGCGCTGGTCCGGCCGGACGAGGTAGGCCGCGATCGCGGTGTCGACCGCGAGGCCCGCCAGCGGCAGACCGGCCGTGGCCAGTGCGAGCATCGGGCCCTTGGCGTCGTGCAGGACCTTGGGCCGGTCGGCGTCGGCGAGCCAGTCGCGCAGCGCAGCCTCGTCCTGGCCGCTGATCTCGACGACGTCGACGTAGGCGGCCTCCCCTTCGGCCGTGGCCAGGGCCAGACCGCGGACGTCACCCCGGCCGCGCCCCCAGTCACCGACGACGTCGAGCCCGAGCCGCTCACCCGCGTGCTCGTCGAGCCACGTGCGCACCTCGCCGGCAGCGAGCGCCCGCCCGTCGACCTCGACGCCGCCACTGACCTCGGACTCGGCGGTGTCGAAGGTCGTGAAGAGCCGGTCGCGCAGCACCCGGAACTCGAGGCTGTCGAAGAGCGTGTGGACCTGCTCGCGGTCCCACCCGCGTCGGACGACGTCGTCCACGCCGACCGGCAGGTCGACGTCGCGCAGCAGGGCGTTGAGCCGGCGGTTGCGCAGGACCTGGTCGAGGTGGTCGCGCAGCGACTGGCCGGCCTTGCCGCCGATCTGGTCGACCGAGGCGACGATGCCCTGCAGGTCGCCGTGGGCGTTGATCCACTTTGCCGCCGTCTTGGGGCCGACGCCGGGGACACCGGGCAGGTTGTCGCTCGTCTCGCCGACGAGCGCGGCGAGATCGCTGTAGCGATCGGGGCCGACCCCGTACTTGTCGGTGACCGCCTCGGGCGTCATCCGCACGAGGTCGGAGACACCCTTGCGCGGGTAGAGGACCGTCGTGCGCTCGTCGACGAGCTGGAGCGTGTCGCGGTCACCGGAGCAGATGAGCACGTCCATGCCGGCCTCGCGCCCCTGGGTGGCCAGCGTCGCGATGATGTCGTCCGCCTCGAAGCCCTCGAGCTCGACGTACGTGATGTTGAGCGCGTCGAGCACCTCCTTGAGCAGCGGGATCTGCCCGGAGAAGGCGTCGGGGGTCGCGCTGCGGCCGGCCTTGTACTCCGCGTACTCCTCGCTGCGGAAGGTCGCCCGGGAGACGTCGAAGGCCACCGCGACGTGGGTGGGGTCCTCGTCCCGCAGCACATTGATGAGCATCGCGACGAAGCCGTACACACCGTTGGTGTGCTGCCCCGTGCTCGTCGAGAAGTTTTCGGCAGGGAGCGCGAAGAAGGCGCGGTAGGCCAGGGAGTGTCCGTCTAGCAGCAGTAGTCGACTCACGCGCCCAGACTAGGTGCTTGGCCCGACACCCCGTCGCCGTGGCAGGCTGGGCCGACACCCCTTCGACATCTGCAGGAGAGTTGATGACCGACCGACAGTCCCCCTCTGCCGAGGAGCTCAACGCCCACCGGGGAGCGCTGGCCGAGCGCATGGGGATCGAGATCCTCGAGGCGACGACGGACCGGATCGTGGCCCGGATGCCCGTCGAGGGCAACACCCAGCCCTACGGGCTCCTCCACGGCGGCGCGAGCGTCGTCCTCGCCGAGACCCTCGGCTCGATCGGTTCCGCCGTGCACGCGCACTCCCTCGGCAAGATCGCCGTCGGCCTCGACATCAACGCCACGCACCACCGGGCGGCCCGATCCGGCTGGGTGACCGGCACCGCCATACCGGTCACCCTCGGTGGCAGCGTCGCCTGCTACGAGGTGACGATCACCGACGACGAGGGCCGGCGCACCTGCACCTCGCGCATCACCTGCATCCTGCGCGACCTGCCGCCCGGCGCCTGAGTGGCCCCCCGCTCCTCCGGTCGGCGCGGTCCCGCCCTGCGCGCACGCGTCCGCCGCATCGACCCCCACCGGCTCGACCCCCGCCGCTGGACGACGACCGACCGCCTCGTCGCCCTGGCCGTCGTCGCCGTGCTGCTCGCGCCCACCTTCGCCGTCGTCGAGGCGCTGACCCACGGCTGGCAGCCCAACGGAGACGACGCGACGATCGCGCTGCGCACGGCCGGCATCCTCGACGGGCAGCTGCCGGTCACCGGCATGCGCAGCACGTCCGGTGACGGGATCGACGTCAACCTGTCGACGCACCACCTCGGACCGCTGCAGTTCTACCTCCTGGCCCTCCCGCTGGCCCTCGCCGGCGGCTCCGCGGCCGGCATCGCCGTGGGTGGTGGGCTCATCGCCGCCACGGCATCGGTCCTCACCGTCACCTGGGCCCGTCGACTCGGCGGCGCGCTCGGTGTGGCCGTCTTCACCTGCGGGGTCCTGCTCACCCAGTGGGCCATCGGCACGGACGCCCTCTTCCGGCCCTTCAACCCCTTCGCCCCTCTCCTGCCGACCTTCCTCGCCCTGGTCCTCCTGTGGGCACTGGCTCGCGACGACCGGCGGGCCCTGCCTCCCTTCGTCGTGGCGGTCTCGCTCATCGCCCAGTCCAACCTCGCCTTCCTGCCCCTCGCCGGCGTGCTCGCCGTCGTCGCGGCGGCGCTGCTGCTGTGGCCCCGACTCACCCACACCCGCCGCGTCCGCGCGGCCACCGACGGCCGCAACCACCGGTGGGCGCTCGGCCTGGGCGTCGTCGTGTGGCTGCCGAGCATCGCCGAGCTCTTCGTGCACCACCCCAACAACCTCACCCAGATCGTGCGCTGGGCCACCTCGGGCACCGGTGATCCGATCGGCTTCACCGAGGGCGCGACATACCTCAACCTCATCGCCCCGGCACCCGGAGGCTTCCGGCGGTCGACGGAGGACCTCCTCGTCGACGGCACCGGGCCGGCCACCGTGCTCGGCATCGGCCTGGTCCTGCTGCTCGCGGTCATCGCCACCGGCTACCGCGTGCCCAAGGGGCGCGCGAGCAGCGCCTGGCCCGCCCGCGTGGCGCTCGCTGCCAACATCGGGATGCTCCTCACCGCGTCCCGGCTGCCTGAGTGGCCGCTCGCGCCCTACTGGGTCATCACCTGGCTGCCCGTGGCCGCCTTCACGTGGTGCGCACTCGTCTGGCGTGGCCTGGCCTACCTCGACAACGCGACACCGCACCTGCGCCCCCGGGTCGCCCTCCCCCTCGGAGGTGGGCTGGTCGCCGGCGGCGTCGCGGCAACCGCCCTGGCCCTGCCGCCCGCCTGGGCGGAGATCGACTCGATGACCGCCGTGGCGCAGGCGGCCGGGGACGACCTCGGTGACGGGCAGGGGCGGCACGTGCAGATCAACGGGCTGGGTTTCACGCCCACGCTCGGGGCGTCACCCGCGATCGCCTGGCAGGTCCACCGGCAGGGCTGGCAGCCGCACTTCCTCACGTCGTGGCCCTTCCCGGAGGACGCGGACCACCTGTGGATCGAGAGCGCGCCCGAGGGGTCCGACCGGCTCTACGTCACCGACAGCACGCAGCCTGAGCTCATCAAGGACATCTCCGCCTCGGCACAGCGCGTCGCGATGGTCCCGATGCAGCACCGCGAGGGCGAACTGGGCATCTACCGCGACCGCGGCGACTGACGGGAGCCCGCACCCATGGACTTCATCGGGGCCGGGACGGCGCTCAACGTCCTGACCGTCGTGGCCGGGGCCCTCCTCGGCATGGCCGTGGGCGGCCGCCTCCCGGAGCACACACGTGACGTCGTCACCGACTGCCTGGGGCTCGTCACGCTGCTCATGGCCGGCCTGTCGGCGATCGACGTGACCTCCCCGGCCCTCGCCGACGCCCTCGGCTCCGGCGCGCCGGTGCTCATCGTCCTCGGCTCACTGCTCATCGGCAGCGTGGCCGGCTCACTCCTGGGGATCGAGCGTCGGCTCGGGACCCTCGCCGGCCGCGTCCAGTCCCTCGCCGGCCGCCGCCGCGCCGACGCCGCCGGCCGGCAGCGCTTCGTCGAAGGCTGGCTGACGGCCAGCCTGCTCTTCTGCGTGGGGCCGCTCACCATCCTCGGGTCACTCGACGACGGGCTCGGGCGCGGCATCGACAAGCTGGCGCTCAAGTCCGTGCTCGACGGCTTCGCCGCGCTGGCCTTCGCCTCGACCTTCGGCGTCGGGGTGCTCTTCTCTGCCGTGAGCGTCGCCGTCGTCCAGGGCTCGCTGACCCTCGTCGGCATGGCGCTCGGAGCGATCCTGCCGGAGGCCCCCATCGCAGCACTCACCGCCACGGGTGGTCTGATCCTCGTCGGGATCTCGCTGCGGCTGCTGCAGATCCGTCAGGTGCCCGTCGGCGACATGCTGCCGGCGCTCGTCGTGGCGCCGCTGCTCACCCAGCTCGTCGTCGCCCTGAGCTGAGCCCGGGGCTTAGGCCTTGTCCATCCCGGCGACGACGGCGTCGGCGACCTCGCGCATGCCGAGGCGACGGTCCATAGCCGTCTTCTGGATCCAGCGGAAGGCCTCCGCCTCGCTGATCTTCAGCTTCTTCATCAGCACGCCCTTGGCCTTCTCGACGGCCTTGCGGGTCTCCAGCCGCTCGCCGAGGTCCGCGACCTCCGACTCGAGCGCCTTGAGCTCGGCCCAGCGCGACGTCGCGACCTCGATCGCCGGGGTGACGTCGGAGACGGTGAAGGGCTTGACGATGTAGGCCATGACCCCCGCGTCGCGGGCCCGCTCGACGAGCTCCTTCTGCGAAAAGGCGGTGAGCATGATGACGGGGCAGATCCGCTTCTCACCGATCGTCTCGGCCGCCGTCAAGCCGTCCATGACGGGCATCTTGACGTCCATGATGATCAGGTCCGGCTGGAGCGAGTCCGCGAGCGAGACGGCCTCCTCGCCGTTGCTCGCCTGTCCGACGACCTCGTAGCCGGCATCGGTGAGCATCTCGGCCAGGTCGAGCCGGATGAGCGCCTCGTCCTCCGCGAGCAGTACCCGCAGGCCCTGCTGGCTCTCGGTGTCCACCGTCATGGTTGATCCTCCGTGGGTTGGTCTCGAACTGGTGCCGAGGGCGGGACTTGAACCCGCACGCCCTTGCGGGCAAAGCATTTTGAGTGCTCCGTGTCTGCCATTCCACCACCCCGGCCGGAGTGCGCCGCAAGCATACCGACCGCAGGGGGTCCCTCCCGACTCAGCCCATCCCGCCGGGGAGTGCGCCGGCGCTCCCTTCGGGCACGCCGTCCTCGCCGGCCCGGTAGGCCACCGTCGTCTTGTTGCGGGCGTCGCCGATGCGGTGCACCCGCAGCGCATTGGTCGAGCCCGGCACCCCGGGCGGCGAGCCGGCCACGATGACGACCCGGTCGCCCTCCTCGACCCAGCCGAGGTCGAGCAGCTGCTCGTCGACCATCAGCGCGTACTGGTCGGTGTGCGTGACCGGAGGGGTGAGGAAGGTCTGCATGCCCCACACGAGCGAGAGCTGCGAGCGGGTGTCCTGCACCGGGGAGAAGGCCAACATGGGCAGACCCGAGCGCACCTGTGCCAGGCGTCGCGCCGACCCGCCGAGCTGGGTGAAGGCGATGAGGTACTTCACCCCCAGGGCCTCCCCCGTCTCGGCTGCTGCGGCGGCGATGACGCCCCCCTGGGAGGTCGGCGGCGCCATGAGGTCCCGCATGCGGCTCAGGCCCTGCTCCTCCGTCGTCTCGATGATCTTGGACATCGTCTTGACGACCTCGATGGGGAACTTCCCGACGGCGGTCTCCCCCGAGAGCATCAGGGCGTCGGCGCCGTCGAGGACCGCGTTGGCGGCATCGGAGGCCTCCGCCCGGGTCGGGCGCGAGTTGTCGATCATCGACTCGAGGACCTGGGTGGCGACGATGACCGGCTTGGCCTTCTGCCGGCACAGCTCGACGGCCCGCTTCTGCACGAGGGGCACCTGCTCCAGAGGCAGCTCGACGCCGAGGTCACCGCGGGCGACCATGATCCCGTCGAAGGCGTCGATGATCTCCTCGAGAGCCTCGACCGCCTGCGGCTTCTCGATCTTCGCGATGACGGGCAGCCGCACGCCCACCTCGTCCATGATCTCGTGGACGCGGGTGATGTCCGCCGACGAGCGGACGAAGCTCAGCGCGATGTAGTCGGCGCGCAGCCCCAGGGCCCAGCGCAGGTCGTCCTCGTCCTTGTCCGACAGGGCCGGAGCGCTCACCGCGGCGCCGGGCAGATTGATCCCCTTGTTGTCCGACAGCGGGCCCCCGTAGACGACGACGCAGCGCACGTCGGTCTCGTCGACGTCGTGGACGGCGAGGGTGATCTTGCCGTCGTCGACGAGGATCGTGTCACCCGCGCGCACGTCCCCGGCCAGACCGGGATAGGTCGTGCCGACGACCTGCTGGTCGCCCGGCACGTCTCGCGTGGTGATGGTGAAGTGGTCGCCGGCCGCGAGGACGATCGGGCCGTCGGCGAAGCGCCCGGTGCGGATCTTGGGGCCCTGCAGGTCGACGAGCACACCGACGGCGCGACCGACGTCGTCGCTCGCCTCGCGCACGCTGCGGTAGTTGGCCTCGTGGACGGCGTGCTCACCGTGCGAGAGGTTGAGCCGGGCGACGTCCATGCCAGCCGAGACCAGCTCACGGATGCGCTCGGGGGTGGATGTCGAGGGACCGAGGGTGGACACGATCTTGGCGCGACGCATGTCACCACCCTATGACCGTGACGCCACCACGGACGAAGGGGGATGACCGCCGACACGGTCATCCCCCTTCGTCGGGCCGTGCCGGCTCAGACGACGAGCGGACGGTCCGTGGGGTTGATCGGGCGCGGCAGCTGCGAGCGGCCCATGAGATAGGTGTCCACACCGTTGGCCGCGGCGCGGCCCTCGGCGATCGCCCACACGATGAGCGACTGCCCGCGGCCGGCGTCACCGGCGACGAAGACGCCCGGGACACCGGTCTGGTAGTCCTTGCCGCGCACGATGTTGGAGCGCTCGTCGGTCTCGAGCCCGAGCTGCGCCACCACACCCTCGGGGTCCGGGCCGAGGAAGCCCATGGCGAGCAGGACGAGCTGGGCCGGCAGGACCCGCTCGGTGCCCTCGACCGGCTCGAAGCCCTGGTCCGTGCGCTCGACCTCGGTCAGGCGCAGGCCGGAGACCTTGCCCTCGTCGTCGCCGATGATCTCCGTCGTCGAGACGGCGTACACGCGGTCGCCACCCTCCTCGTGCGCCGAGGCGACGCGGAAGAGCATCGGGTAGGTCGGCCAGGGCTGGTTGGCGGGACGGTCCTCGCCGGGCTGCGGCATGATCTCGAGGCTCGTCACGGACCTGGCGCCCTGACGGATCGAGGTGCCGATGCAGTCGGCGCCGGTGTCGCCGCCGCCGATGATGATGACGTCCTTGCCCTCGGCCGTCACCTGGCCCTCGACCTCCTCGCCGACCGCGACGCGGTTGGCGGGGGGCAGGAAGTCCATGGCCTGCATGACGCCGTCGAGTTCGCTACCGGGGACCGGCAGGGCGCGCGGGACCGTGGCGCCGATCGCGAGGACGACCGCGTCGTAGCGGTCACGCAGCTGCTGGCCGGTGATCTCGTCACCGATGGCGACACCGGAGCGGAAGCGCGTGCCCTCGGACTTCATCTGCTGGATGCGGCGGTCAAGGATCCGCTTCTCCATCTTGAACTCCGGGATGCCGTAGCGCAGGAGCCCGCCCGGTGCGTCGGCGCGCTCGTAGACGGCGACGGTGTGCCCGGCGCGGGTCAGCTGCTGCGCAGCGGCCAGGCCCGCCGGGCCGGATCCGACGACGGCGACGGTCTTGCCGGTGAGCCGGTCCGGGATCTGCGGCGGGACGTCACCACGACCGAAGGCCTCCTCGATCGTCGTCACCTCGATCTGCTTGATCGTCACGGCCGGCTGGTTGATGCCGAGGACGCAGGCGGTCTCGCAGGGGGCCGGGCAGAGCCGACCGGTGAACTCCGGGAAGTTGTTCGTCGCGTGCAGCCGCTCGATGGCGTCGTGCCAGTCGCCGCGCCACGCGAGGTCGTTCCACTCGGGGATGAGGTTGCCGAGCGGGCAGCCGGAGTGGCAGAAGGGGATGCCGCAGTCCATGCAGCGTCCGGCCTGCCGCTGGAGCTGACCGGCCTGCTGCTCCTCGTAGACCTCCTTCCAGTCACGGATGCGCACGTCTACCGGTCGGCGGACGGGCAGCTCGCGCTCGCGGGTGTTCAGGAATCCATGCGGGTCAGCCACGGGAAGCCTCCATGATCCGGTCCCAGACCTCGGCACCGTCGACGTCGAGGCCCTCGGCCTCGGCCTCGGCGCGGACGTCCAGGACACGCTGGTAGTCGCGGGGCAGGACGAGCGAGAAGCGGTCGAGACCGGCCTCCCCCTCGTCGAGCAGTCGTTGGGCCACGGCCGAGCCGGTGTGCTCGAGGTGCTCGGCGAGCAGTCGGCTCACCACCTCGCGGTCCCCGTGGCGAAGGGGGGTGATGTCGACGAGCTCGGGGTTGACGAGCGACTCGTCGAGATCGAGCACGAAGGCATTGCCCCCGGACATGCCGGCCGCGAAGTTGCGGCCGGTCGGCCCGAGGACGAGGACCGTGCCACCGGTCATGTACTCGCAGCCGTGGTCGCCGACGCCCTCGACGACGGCGGTGGCGCCGGAGTTGCGGACGCAGAAGCGCTCGCCGACGACACCACGCAGGAAGATCTCACCCGAGGTGGCGCCGTAGCCGATGACGTTGCCGGCGATGACGTTGTCCTCGGCGACGTACTTCGCGTCCTCCGGGGGCCGCACGATGATGCGACCACCGGACAGGCCCTTGCCGACGTAGTCGTTGGCATCGCCGACCATCGTCACGGTGATGCCTGCGGGCAGGAAGGCGCCGAGGCTCTGACCGGCCGAGCCGGTGAGGGTCAGCTCGATCGTGCCGTTGGGCAGGCCCTCCGGGTGCCGCTTGGTCACCTCGTGGCCGAGCATCGTCCCGAGCGTGCGGTTGACGTTGCGCACCGCGAACTCCGCCGCGACGTGCTCGCCACCCTCGAGTGCCGGCTGCGCCACCGCGATGAACCGGTGGTCCAGGGCGGCCTCGAGTCCGTGCTCCTGCGCCTTGGCGTGCCGGACACCCGAACCGTCGAAGGAGCTGACCTTGGCGAAGATCGGACCGAGGTCCAGGCCAGAGGCCTTCCAGTGGTCGACCGCCTTGCGCGTGTCGAGCAGGTCGACGCGACCGATCGCCTCGTCGAGGGTGCGGAAGCCGAGCTCGGCGAGCAGCTCGCGCACCTCCTCGGCGATGTACTCGAAGAAGGTCTCGACGAACTCCGGCTGGCCGGAGTAGCGCGAACGCAGCTCGGGGTTCTGGGTCGCGATGCCCACCGGGCAGGTGTCGAGGTGGCACACCCTCATGAGGATGCAGCCACTGACGACGAGCGGGGCGGTGGCGAAGCCGAACTCCTCCGCGCCGAGCAGGGCACCGATGATGACATCGCGGCCGGTCTTGATCTGGCCGTCGACCTGGACGACGATCCGGTCTCGCAGACCGTTGAGCACGAGAGTCTGCTGGGTAGAGGCCAGACCGAGCTCCCAGGGGCCACCCGCGTGCTTGAGCGAGGTGAGCGGGGAGGCACCCGTTCCGCCGTCGTGGCCGGAGATCAGCACGACATCGGCGTGCGCCTTGCTGACGCCGGCCGCCACGGTGCCGACGCCGATCTCGCTCACGAGCTTGACGTGCACCCGCGCCGAGGGGTTGGCGTTCTTCAGGTCGTGGATCAGCTGCGCCAGGTCCTCGATCGAGTAGATGTCGTGGTGCGGCGGCGGGCTGATCAGGCCGACGCCGGGCGTCGAGTGACGGGTGCTCGCGACCCACGGGTAGACCTTGTGGCCCGGGAGCTGCCCCCCTTCGCCGGGCTTGGCTCCCTGCGCCATCTTGATCTGGATGTCGTCGCTGTTGGTCAGGTAGGTCGACGTGACGCCGAAGCGTCCCGAGGCGACCTGCTTGATCGAGCTGCGGCGCTCGGGGTCCATCAGGCGGTCGAGGTCCTCGCCGCCCTCCCCCGTGTTGGAGCGGGCGCCGAGACGGTTCATCGCGATGGCGAGCGTCTCGTGCGCCTCCTTGCTGATCGAGCCATAGCTCATGGCACCCGTGGAGAAGCGCTTGACGATCTCGCTCACCGGCTCGACCTCGTCGATCGGGATCGACGCCCGGTCCTCGTCGAGGGCGAAGAGGCCACGCAGGGTCATCAGCCGCTCGGACTGCTCGTTGACCCGGTCGGTGTACTGCTTGAAGATGTCGTAGCGCCGCGCCCGCGTCGAGTGCTGGAGACGGAAGACGGTCTCCGGGTCGAAGAGGTGCGGCTCGCCCTCACGACGCCACTTGTACTCGCCACCGACCTCGAGGACCCGGTGCGGCGGGCGCATGCCCTCCGGCGGGTAGGCCCGCGCGTGCCGGGCCGCGGTCTCGGCTGCGATGACGTCGAGGCCGATGCCGCCGAGCTGGCTCACCGTGCCGGTGAAGTACTCGTCGACGAGCTCCTGGCTCAGGCCGAGCGCCTCGAAGACCTGTGCGCCGCGGTAGGAGGCCACGGTGGAGATGCCCATCTTCGACATCACCTTCAGCACGCCCTTGCCGAGCGCCTTGATGAGGTTGCCGACCGCGGTCTCCTCGTCGACCGCGGTGATGACCCCGCGACGGACCATGTCCTCGACGGACTCCATGGCCAGGTAGGGGTTGACCGCGGCGGCGCCGTAGCCGATGAGCAGCGCGACGTGGTGCACCTCGCGGACGTCACCCGTCTCGACGATCAGACCGACCTGGGTGCGCGTGCGCTCCCGGATGAGGTGGTGGTGCACGGCCGAGGTGAGCAGCAGCGACGGGATCGGCGCGAGGTCACGACCGGAGTCGCGGTCGGACAGCACGATGAACCGGGCGCCCTCGGCGATCGCGTCGGAGACCTCGGTGCAGATGCGGGTCAGGGTGGCGCGCAGCGCCTCCTCTCCCCCGGTCACGTCGTAGAGACCGCGCACGACGTGCGTCACCTTGCCGGGCAGCTCGCCGTCGGCGTCGATGTGGACGATCTTGGCCAGCTCGTCGTTGTCGATGACGGGGAAGGGCAGGACGAGCTGGCGGGCGTGGTCGGGGTCGGCGTCCAGGACATTGCCCTCCGGGCCGATCGCCGTGCCGAGCGCCGTGACGAGCTCCTCGCGGATCGCGTCGAGCGGCGGGTTGGTCACCTGGGCGAACATCTGGGTGAAGTAGTCGAAGATCAGCCGTGGCCTCTCCGACAGGACCGCCACCGGGGTGTCGGTGCCCATCGAGCCGAGCGCCTCCATGGCCTTCTCCGCCATGGGCATGAGCAGGATCTTCAGCTCCTCCTGCGTGTAGCCGAAGGTCTGCTGGCGGCGGGCGACGGACGCCGGCGTGTGCATGATGTGCTCGCGCGGCGGCAGGTCGCCGAGCATGATCCGGCCCTCGTCCAGCCACTGCCCGTAGGGGCGCTCGGCGGCGAGCTGGCCCTTGATCTCCTCGTCCTCGATGATCCGCCCGGCGGCGGTGTCGACGAGGAACATGCGGCCCGGCGTCAGGCGCCCCTTCTGCACGACGTGCTCGGGCTCGAGGTCGAGCACTCCCGACTCGGAGGCGAGGACGACCAGGCCGTCGTCGGTGACCCAGTAACGACCGGGACGCAGGCCGTTGCGGTCGAGGACGGCACCGACGAGCGTGCCGTCGGTGAAGGTCACGCAGGCGGGGCCGTCCCACGGCTCCATGAACATCGAGTGGAACTCGTAGAAGTCCTTGAGCTCCTGCGGCATGGTCGCGTGGTTCTCCCACGCCTCGGGGATCATCATCAGCACGGCGTGCGGCAGCGAGCGGCCACCGAGATGGAGCAGCTCGAGCACCTCGTCGAAGGACGCCGAGTCCGACGCCTCCGGAGCGCAGATCGGCATGATCCGCTGCAGGTCACCGGGGATGATGTCGCTGCTCAGCAGGGACTCGCGCGCCCGCATCCAGTTGCGGTTGCCCTTGACCGTGTTGATCTCGCCGTTGTGCGCGATGAACCGGAAGGGGTGGCTGAGCGGCCAGCTGGGGAAGGTGTTGGTCGAGAAGCGCTGGTGGACGAGCGCGAGCTCGCTCTCGAAACGCTCGTCGGACAGGTCGGGGTAGAAGGGCTCGAGCTGCGCAGTGGTCAGCATCCCCTTGTAGGCGATCGTGCGGGCCGACAGCGAGGAGAAGTAGACGCCGGTCTCGCGCTCGGCGCGCTTGCGGGCGACGAAGGCCAGTCGCTCGAGGGTCAGGCCGGAGACCTCGCCGCCGGGTGCGGCGACGAAGAGCTGCCAGAAGTCGGGCATGCAGTCGCGAGCCATCTGGCCGACGATGTCGCGCTGGACGGGCACATGGCGCCAGCCGAGGACCGTCAGGCCCTCCTCGCGGACGATCTCGTCGATGCGCTGGGTCATCGTCTCGCGCTCGCTCGCGTCCGTCGGGACGTAGGCGATGCCGACGGCGTAGTGGCCGGCCTCTGGCAGCTCGAAGTCGACGACCTCACGGAGGAACCGGTCGGGGACCTGGCTGAGGATGCCGGCGCCGTCCCCGACGAGCGGGTCGGCACCGGTGGCGCCGCGGTGGTCGAGGTTGGCCAGGGCGAGCAGGGCGTGGTCGATGATGTCGTGACCGGCGTGACCACGCATCGTGGCGACCATGGCGACGCCGCAGGCGTCCTTCTCCAGGTCGCGGCGGTAGAGACCGTCGTCAGGAGGGAGTGCCGACCAGCGCTCGTAAGGGGAGAAGGACACAGGGGTCACGTCGGTCACCGTCCTCGGTGGTGGTCGGGGACGTCCCCGGCGCTCGCTCGGGCGCAGCGTCGGGCACGTCTGGGATCAGGGGGCGTGCGGACGTCGGCGGCCGCGGTGAGTTGAAGTGTAACAGCGGATTGTCTTACCTAGTGAGAGATGATTTCTCACTATCTGAGACCTTGGTCTCGCTGCCAGGGTCGTCGCGTCGACCGCAGACGACGTAGATGACCACACCCAGGACGAAGACGACGATGCTCGTCCAGATGTTGACCCGCAGCCCGAGGATCGTGTTGGCCGCGTCGGTGCGCATCATCTCGATGATGATGCGGCCCACGGGGTACCCGGCCACGTAGAGGCCGAGCACCTGACCGGGGGCGAGACGCCGCCGACGGTCCACGACGAGCAGGAGGATCGCCAGGGCGAGGAGGAAGAGCGACTCGTAGAGGAAGGTCGGGTGGAAGGTCCCGAGGACGACCGGCTCCCCCGCCGCATCGACGACGGCCCGACCCGCCGAGCTGTCCCAGCGGTGGATCTCCAGCGCCCACGGCAGGTCGGTCTCCTGGCCGTGGATCTCGTTGTTGAACCAGTTGCCCCATCGGCCGATGGCCTGCGCGACGACGACACCCGGCGCGACGGCGTCGGCGAAGGTGAGGAACCCCACGCCCTCCTTGCGCAGCCCGAGCCAGGCGCCGAGCGCACCGAGGGCGATCGCGCCCCAGATCCCGAGACCCCCCTGCCAGATCTTCAGCGCGTCGACGGGGTGGCCCCCGTCGCCGAAGTACGGCTGGGGCGTGGTGATGACGTGGTAGAGGCGGCCACCGACGATGCCGAAGGGGACGGCCCACATGGCGACGTCGAGGACGAGACCGGGCTCGCCGCCGCGGTCACGCATGCGACGGTCACCGATCCAGATCGCCGCGGCGATCCCGGCGAGGATGCACAGGGCGTAGGCGTGCAGGGTGAGCGGGCCGAGCTCGATGACCCCGACCGTCGGCGAAGGGAGTGTCGCCGGGATCACGGGGTCTCCTCCAGCTCGGACGGGACCTCGCCGCTGGTGAGGATCTCCTCGAGCCGCGCGGTGTCCATCCGCCCGGTGGCCTCGTCGACCAGGCCGCCCCACTGCAGACGGGTGCCGTCGACGGTGAGCGCCGGGGTGCCCTTGAAGCCGGCCTTGAACGAGGCCTCGTCGACGCTGCGCACGTAGTCGACATAGGTCCCGTCGTCGGTGCACTGCTGCCACGCGTCGAGGGCGTCCCCCTCGAGCCCGGCCTCCTTGGCTGCCTCGGTGTAGGCGTCGGTCGGGAAGCCCTCGGCGGTCTCCTGCTGCGGCTGCCGGGCGAAGAGCGCCTCGTGGTAGGGCTCCCAGGCGCCCTCGTCGGCGGCGCACACCGCGCTCGACCCGGCGACCGCGGACGAGTCACCACCCGTGTTGCTGTCGATGACCGTCTTGAGGTGCACGCGCAGCCGGATCTTGCCGTCCTTGGCCAGGTCGGTGATCGTCGCGCCCGCAGCCTGCTCGAAGACCGCGCACACCGGGCAGCGGAAGTCCTCGTAGAGGTCGACGACGGGGGCGTCCTTCGGCGGCTTGGCGGCGGCGAAGGGCTCGATGGGCTCCCCCTTCGTCACGCCGTCGGGCAGCTGGCTCGTGCCGGTGGTCGACGCACCGTCGTCACGGCTGGCCCAGATCACGCCGCCGACGACGAGGGCCATCGCGAGGACGATGACGATCCCCGCCACGACGATGACATTGGCCCCGCGACCGGTGGTGCCGGCGGCCGCCTGGGCCTTGGCCTTGCGGTCCTGGGTGCTCATGCGTGCTCCTTGGTGGGCCCGAAGAGAGCCCGGTCGAGGCTGAGGGTCGAGGCCGGTCGCAGGACGAGCCAGACGCCGCACAGGGCGAGGGCGAGGTCGCGGGCGATCTCGCGGCCGTACCGCGTCTCGTCGGTCGCGACCTGACCGCCACCGCCGAAGCAACCGCAGTCGATGGTCAGGCCCCGTGCCCACGCCTGGCCGATCCCGATGACGAAGGCGAGCATGAGCACCGCGCCGAGGACGGCACTCACGCGGGTGAAGAGGCCCAGGACGAGCAGCAGCCCGACGACGACCTCGACCCAGGGCAGGGCGTAGCCGACCCAACGGGCCAGCTCGAAGGGGAGGACCTCGTAGGCCTGCACGGCGCGGGCCGCGCCGAGCGGGTTGCCGACCTTGAGGCCGCCGGCGAGGAGCAGGACCGCCCCGAGCACGAGGCGGAGGAGCAGACCGAGGTGGTCGCGCAGGCGGGCCGTCACGCCCGGCCCCGCACGCCCTCGGCGAGCTCGGCCGTGAGGGTGCGCAGCGCGTCGAGGCCGGCCTCGCGCTCGCGGTCGAGGAGGGTCGCGACGAGGGCCGACCCGACGATGACGCCGTCGGCGAAGGAGGCCACCTCGGCGGCCTGGGCACCGTTGCTCACGCCCAGGCCCACGCACAGGGGCAGGTCCGTGGCCTGGCGAACCCGGGCCACGAGCTCGGGGGCGCTGCTGCCGACGCTGCCGCGGGTGCCGGTGACGCCCATGGTCGAGGCGGTGTAGACGAAGCCGGAGCAGGCCGCGGTCACGGTCGCGATGCGCTCGGGCGTCGAGCTGGGGGCGACGAGGAAGATCCGGTCGAGGCCGTGGCGCTCGCTGGCCTCCCGCCACTCCCCCGCTTCGTCGGGGATGAGGTCGGGGGTGATCATGCCGGCGCCACCGGCGGCGGCGAGGTCGGCCGCGTAGCGGTCGACACCGCGACGGAGCACGAGGTTCCAGTAGGACATGACGACCGGGACCGCACCCGCGTCACGTGCGGCGGCCGTCGCCCGGAAGACGTCGTCGACGTGCACCCCTCCCGCGAGGGCCTCGGTCGCGGCCCGCTGGATCACGGGGCCGTCCATCACCGGGTCGCTGTAGGGCATGCCGACCTCGATGATGTCGGCACCGGCCTCGGCGAGGGCCGTGACGGCGGCCAGCGAGCCCTCGACGTCCGGGTAGCCGACGGGCAGGTAGCCGATGAGCGCTGCCCGGCCCTCGGCCCGGCAACGGGCGAAGACGTCGGTCAGTGCACTCGTCGCGCCGCTCATGACTGGGTCCCTTCGTCGACCAGGCCGAACCACTGGGCGGCGGTGTGCATGTCCTTGTCGCCCCGGCCGGAAAGGTTGACGAGGATCAACGCGTCCGGCCCGAGCTCCCGGCCGACCTCGAGGGTCGTCGCGAGCGCATGCGCGGACTCGAGCGCGGGGATGATGCCCTCGGTGCGGCAGAGGAGCTGGAAGGCGTGCATGACCTGCTCGTCCGTGGCGTAGCGGTACTCGGCCCGCCCGGTATCACGCAGGTGCGAGTGCTCGGGTCCGACGCTCGGGTAGTCCAGCCCCGCCGAGACGGAGTGGGTCTCGAGCGTCTGCCCCTCGTCGTCCTGCATGAGGTAGCTCATCGCCCCGTGGAGGACCCCTGGCTCGGCGGTCGCGAAGCGGGCCGCGTGACGGCCGCTCTCGATGCCCTCGCCGCCGGCCTCGACGCCGATGAGCCGGACCCCGTCGTCGGTGACGAAGCGGTGGAAGATGCCCATGGCGTTGGACCCGCCGCCGACGCAGGCGATGACGGCGTCGGGCAGGCGCCCGGTGAGCTCGAGCACCTGCTCGCGGGCCTCCTCGCCGATGATCCTGTGGAAGTCGCGGACCATCTCCGGGAAGGGGTGGGGGCCGGTCACGGTGCCGAGGACGTAGTGGGTGTGGTCGACGTGGGTCACCCAGTCGCGCATGGCCTCGTTGATGGCGTCCTTGAGAGTCGCGCTGCCGTGCTCGACCGCGACGACGGTGGCACCGAGGATCTTCATCCGGGCGACGTTGAGCGCCTGGCGCTCGGTGTCGACCTTGCCCATGTAGATCGTGCACTCGAGCCCCATGAGGGCGGCCGCGGTCGCGGTCGCGACGCCGTGCTGGCCCGCGCCGGTCTCAGCGATGACCCGCCGCTTGCCCATTCGCTTGGTGAGCAGGGCCTGGGCGAGGACGTTGTTGATCTTGTGGCTGCCGGTGTGGTTGAGGTCCTCGCGCTTGAGGACGATGCGCGCTCCACCGGCGTGCTCGGCGAAGCGGGGCACCTCGGTGATGATGCTCGGCCGGCCGGTGTACGTGCGGTGCAGCGCCGCGAGCTCCTCGATGAAGTCGGGGTCGACGGCCGCCTTGCGGCGGGCCTCGTCGAGCTCCTCGAGGGCGGGCACCAGCGCCTCGGGCACGTACCGGCCCCCGAAGGCACCGAACCTCCCCGGCGTCGACCCTGCCGGCTCGTGCTGCACGTCGTCCATCCCGTCCTCCGTCATCGTCGGGCCGCCGCGTCGATCATCGACCGGACACCGTCCACGGGGTCGCCCCCGACCACGAGGGCCTCGCCGACGAGGATCGCGTCGGCGCCGGCCCGCGCGAAGAGCGCAGCCTCCTCGGGTCCGCGGACGCCGGACTCGGCCACCCGGACGCACGAAGGGGGGATGAGCGGCGCGAGCCGGGCGAAGGTGTCGATGTCGACGTCGAGCGTCTTGAGGTTGCGGTTGTTGACGCCGATGACCGTGGCGCCCAGGTCGACGGCGCGCGTCGCCTCGGCCTCGTCGTGGACCTCGACGAGGCAGGTCATGCCGAGGGTGCCGGCCAGGGCCATGAGCTCGGCCAGTCGGCGGTCGTCGAGCGCTGCGACGATGAGCAGGATGATGTCGGCACCGTGGGCCCGGGCCTCCCAGATCTGGTACTCGCTCACCATGAAGTCCTTGCGCAGGACGGGCACGTCGACGGCGGCGCGGACCGCGTCGAGGTCGGCGAGGCTGCCGCCGAAGCGCCGCTCCTCGGTGAGTACCGAGATCGCGGTGGCGCCGCCCTCGGCGTACGCGGAGGCTAGCGCCGCGGGGTCGGGGATGTCCGACAGGGCGCCCTTGCTCGGGCTGGCCCGCTTGACCTCGGCGATGACCGAGAGGCCCGGGCGCCGCAGCAGGGCCTCGGCGTCCCGTGGTGCCGGCATGCCGTCGCACTGGCGCTGCAGCCGCTCGAGCGAGGTGACCGCCTCGCGTCCGGAGAGGTCGTCGCGGACCCCGTCGATGATCTGGTCGAGGACGCTGGGCATGTCCACAGGCTAGTCGACGCTCGGGTCGTCCCCGAGGGTGACCCGGTCCCAGTCGGAGTCGACCCGCTCACCTCGAGCGCCGCTGACGGAGTGCGCCTCCGTCTCGGCGCCGGGGCGCTCGTACTTGCTCCCGAGGCCGCCCCACCGACGACCGCCCGAGATGCCTCCGACGAGGGCGACGAGCAGGAGGCCTGCGGCAACCATCGCCACCCAGGGCCAGGCCGTGGCCGACCCGGTGGCCTCGAGGGTGCCGGTACCCCCGGAGTGGGTCGCGGCCACCGAGCCGAGGACGTCGGGAGCCGCGACGACGCAGCGCACCGACAGGGCCACGACGCCGGCGGCGACGAGGCCGAGGACCCCGAGGCAGATCCACCGGGCGACCCGGCCCGACGTCGTCGCGGCGATGGCTGCGGCCATGGCGACGAGCGCGATGCCGGCCAGGCCCGGCGCGGCCTCGGTCCCGACGGCGGCCGTGCGCACCGGGCCCGCGACGCCGTCGACGGTGCCGGTCACCCAGTCGGCACGCCCAGCGGCGAGCAGGACGATGCCGGCCGCGACCGAGAGCAGGACGACGACGAGCTTGCGGCCGAGGAAGGTCATGACGGGCCCCCTGCCGGGCGCAGGGCACGGGCGGCCGCGACGGCCGCGAGGGCGGCGCCCGCCTTGTGCACCGTCTCCTCCTGCTCGAGGCTCGGGACGGAGTCGGCGACGATCCCTGCGCCGGCCTGCACGTGCGCGACGCCGTCCTTGACGAGGGCGGTGCGGATCGCGATCGCCATGTCCATGTCGCCGTGGAAGTCGAGGTAGCCCACGACCCCACCGTAGACACCGCGGCGGGAGCGCTCGTAGCGCTCGACGAGCTCCAGCGCCCGGGGCTTCGGCGCGCCGGAGAGCGTGCCGGCCGGGAAGGTGGCGACGAGGACGTCGAAGGCATTGACCCCCTTCGCCATCTCGCCCACGACCGTGGACTCGAGGTGGATCACGTGGCTGTAGCGCCGCAGGTTCATGAACTCGACGCAGTCGACGGTGCCGGCGTCGCAGACCCGCTGCAGGTCGTTGCGCCCGAGGTCGACGAGCATGACGTGCTCGGACCGCTCCTTGGGGTCGGCGAGGAGGTCCTCCTCCAGCGCGAGGTCGTGCTCGGGCGTCTTGCCACGAGGGCGCGTCCCGGCGATGGGGTGGGTGATGGCGCGCCGACCGGTGACCTTGACGAGCGCCTCCGGCGAGGAGCCGACGACCTCGTAGACGGACCCGTCCGGGTGCGGCAGGCGCACGAAGTACATGTACGGGCTCGGGTTGCTCCGCCGCAGCGCACGATAGACCTCGAGGGCGTCGACCGGGCAGGGCGTCGAAAACCGCTGCGACAGCACGACCTGGAAGACCTCACCGGCGCGGATGTCCTCCTTGGCCAGCTCGACGATCTCCTCGAAGCGCTTGGCGGTGACATCGCTCGTGACGTCACCGCGGGCCGCCTCGGCCACCTCCGGGTCGACGGTGGCCACAGTGCTCGGCGCCGGGGCGGCCAAGCGCTCGGTCATGGCGTCGAGACGCTCGACGGCGTCCCGCCAAGCCTCCTCGACCCGCTCGTCGGTCGCGTCGTAGTTGATGGCATTGGCCACGAGCAGCAGCGTGCCGTCGCTGTGGTCGAGGACGGCGACGTCGGTCGCGAGCACCATGCCGAGCTCGGGGACGCCGAGGACGTCCGGCAGCTCGGCGGGCACCTTTTCCCAGCGCCGGACGGCGTCGTAGGTGATCGCCCCGACCATCCCGCCGGTGAGGGGCGGCAGGCCCTCGATCGGGTCGGTCGACAGGGCCTCGAGCGTCGCCCGCAGGGCGGCCGTGGGGTCTCCGTCCGTGGGGACGCCGGTCGGCGGCTCGCCGATCCAGTGCGCCTGGCCGTCCCGCTCGGTGAGCGTGGCCCGGCTCTGGGCACCGATGATCGACCACCGGGACCACACCCCGCCGTGCTCGGCGGACTCGAGCAGGAAGGTGCCGGGGGCGTCGCCGGCGAGCTTGCGGTAGACGCCCACCGGTGTCTCGCCGTCGGCGACGAGGCGCCGGACGACCGGCACGACCCGACGGTCGCGGGCCAGGACGGTGAAGGTGTCCAGCTCGGGCCACGTCCGGCCGGGCGTCAGATCGGGGACCTCGGCTCCGGGGGCCGTCATGCCCGCTCCCCCACGACCGCGCCGAGGTCACCGGCGTCAAAGCAGGTCCGGTCGCCGGTGTGGCACGCGGCGCCCACCTGGTCGACCTGCACGAGGAGGGCGTCACCGTCGCAGTCCAGGGCCACCGACTGCACGTGCTGCACGTGCCCGGAGGTGTCGCCCTTGCGCCAGTACTCCTGCCGGCTCCTCGACCAGAAGGTCACCCGTCCGCTCGTGAGCGTCCGGTGCAGGGCCTCGTCGTCCATCCAGCCGAGCATGAGCACCTCGCCGGTGTCGTGCTGCTGGACGATCGCCGCGACGAGGCCGGCGGGGTCGCGTCGTAGCCGGGTCGCGATGGGCTCGGGCAGGGGCGTGGTCGAAGGGAGGGACACGCTCGTCATTGTGCACCGCGTCGACATCGCAGCACGCGGCCGCCCGGGGTTACCCTCGAACCTGCCCCTGACGCCGACACCCACCCCGGAGGCACGATGACCCGCCACGCACTCGCCGAGCGCGCAGCCCTGTGCGACACCCTCGAGCGCGTGGGCCCCGATGCCGCGACTCTCTGCGGCACGTGGACGACGGCGGAGCTGCTGGCCCACCTCATCGTGCGCGAGGGTCGCCCCGACCAGGCGGCGGGGATCCTCGCCCCGCCCCTGGCCGGGCGGACCGAGAAGGCCATGGCGCGGCTGCTCGCCGACCACGACTACCCCACGCTCGTCGAGCGGCTGCGGCAGGGACCGCCGCGCTGGCACCCGACGAGCGTGCCGGCCGTCGACGAGAAGGCCAACCTCGTCGAGATGTTCGTCCACCACGAGGACGTCCTGCGGGCCGGTCTGGGCGCGCCCCGGCGCTCGCTCTCACCCGAGATGATCTCCGCGCTCGGTGACCGGCTCAACCTGATGGCCAAGGTCCTCTTCCGCCGCACCCGCGGTGCCGACATCGAGCTCGTCACGGCCAAGCGCCGCACCCGGGTGGGCTCCGGATCGGGGCCGCTCGTCGAGATCCACGGCCGCCCGGGCGAGATCCTGCTCTTCGGCTTCGGCCGTCAGGCAGTCGCCGAGGTCGAGCTCACCGGTCCCCCGGAGGCCGTCGAGATCGTCCGGACCACCCGCTACGGCCTCTGATCAGTCCGCGCGACCCCGCCGCACCGGGTGGCCGGCGGCGTCCAGCGCGTCCTTGACCTCGCCGATCGTCACCTCACCGAAGTGGAAGATGCTCGCGGCGAGCACCGCGTCCGCTCCGGCCGCCACGGCCGGTGGCATGTGCTCGGCCGCTCCCGCTCCCCCGCTCGCGATGACCGGGACCGCCACCTCCGCCCGCACGGCGGAGATGAGCTCGAGGTCGAAGCCGGCCTTGGTCCCGTCGGCGTCCATGGAGTTGAGGAGGATCTCGCCGGCTCCGAGCTCGGCGGCCCGCGCGCACCACTCGATCGCGTCGATCCCCGTGCGCCGGCGCCCGCCGTGCGTGGTCACCTCGAAGCCCCCGACCGGTGAGCCGTCCTCACCCGTGCGGCGCCGCACGTCCGCCGACAGCACGAGCACCTGCGCGCCGAAGCGGTCGGCCACCTCGCTGATGAGCTCGGGACGGGCGATCGCCGCCGTGTTGACCCCCACCTTGTCCGCGCCGCAGCGCAGGAGCCGGTCGACGTCCTCGACCGCACGCACGCCGCCGCCGACGGTCAGGGGGATGAAGACCTCCTCGGCGGTGCGGGTCACGACGTCGTAGGTCGTCGCCCGGTCGGCGCTGCTCGCCGTGACGTCGAGGAAGGTCAGCTCGTCGGCGCCCTGCTGCCCGTACCTGCGGGCGAGCTCGACCGGGTCGCCGGCATCACGCAGGTTGGCGAAGTTGACGCCCTTGACGACCCGTCCGGCGTCGACGTCGAGGCACGGGATGACACGCACGGCGAGAGACACGCGGGGCAGCCTACCCAGCAGGGCGAAGGGAGGACCGCCGCCGGCCACGTGGTGGGCCCGGCCGGCCGCTACGCTCCGTGCGGTGTCCGCCCTTCGCCAGGTCCTCGACCATGCCGCCACCGCACCACCGTCGTGCGGCCGGGTGCACGTCGTGGCCATCGACGGCCGCAGCGGCTCGGGCAAAACCTCGCTCGGGCGCCGGGTCGCCACCGCGTGGGGCGCCCCGCTGGTGTCGATGGACTCGATCTACCCCGGCTGGTCGGGGCTCGCGGCCGGCACCGACCTGCTCGTCGAGCACGTCCTCGAGCCACTCTCCCGCGGCGCCGGGCCCGTCGTCCCGACATGGGACTGGCTCGCCGAGCGGCCCGGACCGGTGCTGCCCCTGACCGTAGACGACCGACTCGTCGTCGAGGGCTGCGGCGCGAGCGTGGGGGCGGCTGCCCCCTTCGCCGGGACGCGGGTGTGGCTCGACGCGCCCGCCGGGCTGCGTCGGGAGCGGGCCATCGCCCGGGATGGTGCGCTCTTCGCGGACCACTGGGACATGTGGGCCGCCCAGGAGGAGGCCGTCTTCGGGGCCGACGGGACCGCGTCGCGGGCACACCTGGTCCTGGGCGGAGCGGACCCGTCCGACGAGGTCAGCGACCGATGAGGTCGGCCAGCCGCTGGGCCTCGTCGACGGACTGCGGCCCGTCGGAGCGTTGGATCGCCATGACGGCGACGTCGAGATCGTCACCGAGGTCGATGCGCGGCCACGGCATCCCCTGCGAGAAGCGGACCGCGGTCATGGACTCCCAGGGGACGAGCTCCCCCGGGCCGAGGTTGCGGACGTACAGACCCTCGGCGGTCGGGCGGGCGTGGATCGTCGCGAAGCGACTCATGAAGACCGCCACCGCGACCCCGATGCCCGCGCAGGTCAGCCGGTCCATGATCCCGAAGCGCTCCGGCAGCGACGCCGCCAGGGCGATGGCCCCGACGAGTGTCACGACGCCGATGACGGCCGAGACGACCCGCCCACGGCTGGGCCTGAAGGCGGCGGCGGTGGCGCGGTCGGGCGCGGTCACAGCCGGCACGCGCTGATCTCGGTGACGAGGATGGCGCGGGCGCCGAGGTCGTAGAGCTCGTCCATGATCCGGTTGGTCCGCCCGCGCGGGACCATCGAGCGCACGGCGCACCACCGCTCGTCGTGCAGGGTGCTGACCGTCGGCGACTCGAGACCGGGGGTCAGCTGGACCGCCTGCTCGACGAGCTCGGCCGGGCAGTCGTAGTCGAGGAGCACGTACTCACGGGCGGTGACGACTCCGGTCAGGCGGCGGTGGAGGACGTCGATGCCCGACTCGCTGGCGTCGCTGCGGCGGATGAGCACGGCCTCGCTGCGCAGGATCGGTTCGCCGAAGACCTCCAGGCCCTGCTGCCGCAGGGTCGTCCCGGTCTCGACGACGTCGGCGATGGCATCGGCGACCCCGAGGGTGATCGCGGTCTCGACGGCGCCGTCCAGGCGCACGACGTCCGCGGTGATCCCCTGCGCCGCGAGGTGGTCACGCACGAGGCCGGCATAGGACGTGGCGACCCGACGGCCGCCGAGGTCGGCGGCTCCGCTCGCCTCGCCGGGGCGCCCGGCGAAACGGAAGGTCGAGCCACCGAAGCCCAGACCCATGACCTCGGTCGCGGTCGAGCCGGAGTCGAGCAGCAGGTCGCGGCCGGTGATGCCGGCGTCGACCTGGCCCTTGCCGACGTAGAGCGCGACGTCGCGGGGGCGCAGGTAGAAGAACTCGACGTCGTTGTCCGGGTCGGCGACGATGAGCTCCTTGATGTCGCGGCGGACCCGGTAGCCCGCCTCGCGGAGCATCTCGACGGCAGGTTCGGACAGGGAGCCCTTGTTGGGCACGGCGATGCGCACAGCGGTCCTCTCAGAGGTGGGTGTAGACGTCGTCGACGGTGAGCCCGCCGTCGATCATGAGCACCTGCAGGTGGTAGAGCAGCTGACTGATCTCCTCGGCCAGCTCCTCCTTGCTCTCGTACTCGGCGGCCATCCACACCTCGGCGGCCTCCTCGACGATCTTCTTGCCGATCGCATGGGTCCCGGCATCGAGCTGCGCCACGGTGCCCGAGCCCGCGGGCCGCTCGGCGGCCTTGCGGGAGAGTTCGTCGAAGAGGGTCTCGAAGGTCTTCACGGGAGACCAGCCTAGTTCGCCGCAGGCCGCAGCTAGGTCGCGGGTTCAGCGTCCGGACGCTCGCTGCGCGAGGCGCGCAGCCACACGACGAAGCCGTAGAGGACGAAGGCGGCGTAGAGCACCGCCGTCGGCAGGTAGCCGCTGTGCCACAGCAGGGGCACGCCGACGAGGTCGACCCCGATCCAGATGAGCCAGAACTCGTTCCAGCCGCGCGCCATGGCGTAGGTCGCGAGCAGGGAGCCCATGAAGATCCAGGCGTCCGCGACGTGGTACCAGCGCGGGGCGGGCCAACCGGCACCGAGCATCGTGAAGACCTGCTGGGCGACGGCCACGCCGAGCACCATGGTGACCACGAGCCCCGCGCGCTCGCCCCAGGTGGCCCAGCGGGGGGTGATCGCGTGGGCGTCACCCGTGTGCTGCTCGCGCTTGACCTGCCGCCAGCGCCACCACCCGTAGAGCGAGGTGATGATGAAGAAGATCTGCCGGGCCGACTGCCCGAAGAGGGGCGCCTTGTCGTCGACTCCCATCGTGATGCCGATGTAGACGAAGAAGAGGATGACGTTGCCGACGATCCCGATGGGCCAGGCCCACACCTTGCGGAGCATCCCCCCGACGGCGGAGGCCAGGCCGAAGCCGATGCCGATGACCTCCATGAGGGAGAGCCGGTAGTCGGCGATGTCGACGCCGGCCGCGTAGATCCATTCGATGATGGACATGGGTGATCCGATCCGCACGCGCCGCTCTCGTCCGGACTGTCACCGTCGGCCCCGGGGTTCTTGACCGGAGTTCACCGCCTGCCGGAGCAGTCGGGTCGCGGGCTCTCACCGCCGGTGCGGATTTTCACCGCGTCACGTGGCACGTGCACGACCATTGTGCGAAGGGAGCCCACCGCTCGGCAATTCGGTGGCCGCGTGAGTCGGGCCACGGATCCGCCGGCCGCACCTCATGCGGGCGGTCGCGGACGCGGTGCAGCTGCTGTGCGCTGCTCGACAACGAGGTCGCCGACCGGCTGGAGTACGACGAGGAGGGGTCCTCCTTCGTCCCGGAGCGCGGGTACCCGCAGGCTCACGACGTCGCGCTCGACGTGGCCACGGGCATCTGCGTCGAGATCCACGCCGTATAGCGACGAGCTCTTCGCCGAGCGCGGCCGCTGGCAATCTCGCGCCGCAGGGCTTCGGAGGCGCTGACTCGCCCGCGGCCACAGCGTCTCGACGGGAGGTGGTGGCGTTGATGTCACCCGACGGCAGTGGTGCCGCCTGGTTGCCCGGAGGAGGGGGACCAGGTGGCACCGACGCTCCCAACTGCGCAGAGCCCTGCCCGTCCACCGCCGTCCGCTCCACCACCCGAGTGACGGTTGCGGGCCGGACACCAGGTCAGTGCTGGTGCCCCCGGGCGAGCTCGCGCAGCTCGTCGACGGCGGCGGCGGCCGACTCGGCGCCGTAGACGGCCGACCCCGCGACGAAGACGTCGGCACCCGCCTCGGCGCACTGCTCGATGGTCTTCGCCGAGACGCCCCCGTCGACCTGCACCCAGATGTCGCCGCCGTGCCTGCGCACGGCCTCACGCACCTGCGCGACCTTGGGCATCTGGTCGGCCATGAAGGACTGCCCGCCGAAACCCGGCTCGACGGTCATGACGAGCACCATGTCGAGCTCGGGCAGCAGTTCCTCGTAGGGCGCGAAGGGGGTCCCCGGCTTGATCGCCATCGACGCACGCGCCCCCTGGGCTCGGATGTCGCGGGCGAGCGTCACCGGGTCCGCGGCGGCCTCGATGTGGAAGGTGACGCTCTGGGCACCGGCCTCGGCGTACGGCGGGGCCCACCGGTCGGGGTCCTCGATCATCAGGTGGCAGTCGATCGGGATCGGGCTCACCTTGAGCAGCGACTCGACGATCGGCAGGCCGAGGGTGAGGTTGGGGACGAAGTGGGCGTCCATGACGTCGACGTGCGCCCAGTCGGCGTTGCCGATCGCGCCCAGCTCGGACTCGAGGTTGGCGAAGTCTGCGGACAGGATGCTCGGGGAGATCTGCACGGGGGTCCTCGTGGTGGTGGGTCAGGCCTGGTGGATGGACAGGATGTTGCCGACGCCGTCCTCGATCTGGAAGTGCAGTCCGATGACGTCCTGGGTCAGCTCTTCGCGGACGACGACGTCGCCACGGTCACGCAGCCGGTGGTACTCGCGCTCGACGTCGTCGACGGCGAGCATGAGCGCGGCGAGCCCGGCGCGCAGCTGGTGCTCGGACCAGGCCCGGGTCGCGTCGTCCTCGATCGGCTCGAGGTTGATCTGCGCACCCATCTCCCACCCGCTGCTCGGGCCGAGGATGCACAGGTCGTGCGCGGGCACGACGAGGACCTCGCGCAGCCCGAGCACCTGCGTGTAGAAGGCGTGGGCCCGCCGGACGTCGGTGACGTGGAGACCGGTGACGAGGACGCGCACGTCAGGCCCGCTTGCGCAGCATCGCGAGGAACATGCCGTCGGTGCCGTGCACGTGCGGCCACAGCTGCGCGTGCGGGCCGTCGCCGAGGCCGGTCAGCTCGGCACGCGCCGTGCCGGCGAGCAGCTCCCGGGCGTCGAGCACCTCGACGTCGTCGCGCTTCTTGAGCACGTCGCGGACGACGAAGGTCGTCTCCGACAGGTGCGGGCTGCACGTCGCGTAGGCGATGACGCCGCCGGGACGGGTCGCCTCGATGCCGGCACGCAGGAGGTCCCTCTGGAGCGGACCCAGCCCGGCGAGGTCACCGGGCTGACGGCGCCACCTGGCCTCGGGCCGGCGGCGCAGCGCCCCCAGGCCGGTGCACGGGGCGTCGACGAGCACCCGGTCGTAGGTCTCGGGCTCGTCGGTGCCGACCTCACGCCCGTCACCGGTCCGCACGACGATCTCGCGGCCGGCCCCACCGGCAGCGGCGAGCGCCGGGCGCAGGCTCTGCCGCACCAGCTCGGTGCGGTGCTCGCTCACCTCGTTGGCGACGAGGTCGGCTCCCTGACGCAGCGCGAGGGCGGCGAGCAGGCCGGCCTTGCCGCCGGGGCCGGCGCACAGGTCGAGCCACCGCTCCGGTGCGCCGTCGTCGCGCGGGGTGACCGGCGCGGCAGCCAGGGCCAGGGCGAGCAGCTGGCTCCCTTCGTCCTGGACGGCCGCGCGGCCCTCGCGGACGGCGTCGAGATCACCGGGCGCGCCGGACTCCAGCTCTGCGGCGAAGGGGGACCACCGCGCGGGCTGCGCACCTGCGGCGAGCAGCTCGTCGACCTCGGCGAGTCCGGGGCGGGCGACGAGCGACACGTCGGCCGGCACGTTGTGCGCGGCGAGCAGCTCCTCGACCTCGGCGTCCGCGCCGTCGGGCGTCGTCACCCCGTGACCGATGAGGGCCTGCCGCAGCGCCTTGACGACCCACACGGGGTGCGACTGGGCGATGGCCAACCGCTCGGCGACCGGCTCGGCCGGGACGACGACCTCGAGCCACTCGTCGCGGCTGCGCTCGCCGATGCGCCGCATGACGGCGTTGACGAGACCGGCGGCCCCCTGACCGGCGACCGATCGGGCCAGCGCCACCGACTGGTCGGCAGCGGCGTGCTCGGGCACCCGCATGCCGAGCACCTGGTGGGCGCCCATGCGCAGCACGTCGAGGACTCCCCCGTCGAGCTTGTCGACCGGGCGCTGCGCCGCCTCGGCGATGATCGCGTCGTAGAGCCCCTGCATCCGCAGGGTGCCGTACGTGAGCTCGGTGGCGAAGCCGGCGTCGCGACCACTCAGGCGCGCTCGCCGCAGCGCCCGGGGCAGCTCGAGGTTGGCGTAGGCACCGTCGTGGGAGACGGCCCGCAGGACACCCAGGGCGGTGCTGCGCGGCAGGTCGCCCTGACGGGAGCGTGCCGAGGGTGCGGTCCGGGACTTCTGGCGGGGCCCGCGGTGGCCACCTTGGCCGCGCTGCTCGCGCCCGCCGTCTCGTCGCTCGCTCATGCCGACTCCTCCCCGAGGCGCTCGCCGTCGTCGATCCGTACCCCGCGGGCCCAGTCGGCCGCCGGCATGGGCTTCTTGCCCAGGGGTGTCACCTCGCCGAGCCGGACCGCCCGGTCGGCGGTCCCCACGAGGACCTCGCGCTTGCGTGCCTCGATGGTGCCGGCGGGCAGGCTCTCGTCGGTGACCGTCACGGGTCCGACCTTGAGCCGCTCCCCGCGGAAGGTCGTCCAGGCCCCCGGTGCCGGCGTGCAGCCGCGCACGAGCCGGTCGACGGCCAGAGCCGGGTGGGTGAAGTCGATCCGGGCGTCGTCCACGGTGAGCTTCGCCGCGTGGCTGATGCCGTCGCCCGACTGCGTCTGCGGCTCGAGGTCGCCGGAGGCGATGCCGTCCATCGTCGCGACGAGCAGGGCTGCGCCGGCGTCGGCGAGCCGGTCGAGGAGGGTCCCGGAGGTGTCGTCGGGGCGGATCCGCTCGGTCATCGTGCCGAAGACCGGGCCGGTGTCGAGGCCGGCCTCGATGAGGAAGGTGCTGGCCCCGGTGATCTCGTCGCCGGCGATGAGGGCGCGCTGCGCGGGGGCCGCGCCACGCCATGCGGGCAGCAGCGAGAAGTGGAGGTTGACCCAGCCGTGCCTCGGGATGTCGAGGACCTCGGCGGGCAGCAGCGCACCGTAGGCGACGACCGGGCAGCAGTCGGGCGCGAGCTCGGTGAGCCGGGCGACGAAGTCCTCGTCGGTCGGCCTGGTCGGCGTGAGCACCTCGAGGCCGGCCTCCTCGGCGACGACTCGGACCGGGGAGGGCTCGAGGCGCCGGCCCCGTCCGACCCGGGCATCGGGCCGGGTGACGACGGCGACGACCTCGTGGTCGGAGTCGAGCAGGGCACGGAGAGAGGGGACGGCGACCTCGGGGGTCCCGGCAAAGATCAGTCGCACCCGGGGCAGTCTAGATGCCCGGTCGCGCCCGTCCACGTCGCCCGGCTCACCCTGTGGTGAGGTGCCCGACCTTGACCGACGTCAGCTCGTCCGCCTTGCGGGCGCTCTCCCCCGCGCGCACGTCCTTGAGGGCCGCAGCGACGAGCGGCCCGTCGGCGAAGGGCGCGGTGATAACGAGCCGGCGCCGGTCCTCGGAGCCGGTGACCGGCAGCGGGCCGAGCAGCTGGGCGGCAGGCGCTGCGGCACGCACCGCGTGCTCGATCGGCTCGATGCGGCGGCGGTCGGTCACCACCTCGGCGGTCCACGTCGTCGGCGGCAGCGACAGCTCCACCCGCTCGGCGATCTCGCGGGCCGCAAACCACTCGGGGTCCCAGCGCACGAGGGCCTCGACGGCTGGGATCGTCGCGTGCGTCGGCGCCCCGCAGAGCACGACGACCCCGCCGTCGGTCCACGGGCGGGCCAGTGCCGCGGCCGTGATCCAGCGGCGCACCGCCTCCTCCCCCGCCCGCAGGTCGGGTCGGTCGAGGCTCGCCCAGGCGTCGAGCAGCAGCACCGCGGTGTAGCCCCCGTCGGCGACGGGCTCCGCGCCCGGCGTGGCGACGACGATGGCGGGCTCGGCGCCGACCCCCTCCTGCACCTCCCCCGCGCCCGAGGTGATGACCCGGGTACCGGGGAAGGACCGTCCGATCTCCTCCGCCGTCCGCCGGGCACCGATGATCCCGGCGCGCAGCCGGTCGCCGTCGCAGTGCGGGCACTCGAATCCGCGTGCACTCTTGCCGCACCACCCGCACCGGGGCGCCTGGTCGGGGGCGGGCAGGGCGAGCGGTCCACGGCACTCGGGGCACCGTGCGGGTGCCCGGCAGGTCGCGCACGACATCGCGGGCAGGTAGCCGCGGCGCGGCACCTGCAGGAGCACCGGCCCGTGCTGCAGCCCGGCCGAGGCGGCGCGGTGGGCCGACGATGGGATGTGGGCCCGGGCTCCCGGCCCGTCGCGTTCCTCGTCGAGGCCCTCTCCCGCGACGACGACGCGTGGCGCCTCGCGTCGCGGGGTCGACCCACCGACGAGGTGCACCCGCCCGGCGTCGACGAGCGCCGCCACGTCGGTGGACATGGCGAGGCCACCACCGAGCACGGCGCAGCCCTCGACGTCGGCCCGGGTGAGCAGGACGTCGCGGACGTGGGCGTACGGGGCCCGGGGCTCCTCGTGGAGGTCGTCACCGTCGTCCCACCACGCGACGAGCCCGAGGTCGCGCACGGGGGCGTAGGCAGCGGCACGGGTGCCGACGACGACCCGGACGTGCCCGCGCAGCACCTTGAGCCACGAGGTGTAGCGCGCCTGCGGCCCCTGGTCGGCGGTCAGCCGGACGTGCTGGTCGCGTCCGAGCACCTCCGTCAGGGCCGCGTCGACGCGCGCGACGTCCCGCTGGTCGGGAACGACCAGGACCGCGCCCCGGTCGGACAGGAGGGCGGCACGGGCGGCCTCGGCGAGGGCCCGGGGCCAGTCGGTCTCCGTGGGCCGCGAGGGCGCGGCGAGCCAGGCCGCCCGCGGTGACTCCCCCGTCGCGACGCGTGACCACCACGCCGCACCGGCGCGGTAGCCGGCCCACACCCCGGGCACCTCTGCGGGCGAAGGGGGGATGCCCCCTTCGTCGCGCGGGTCCGCCAGCGGCTCGAGGGGCAGCGCCTTTTCGGCTCGGGCGTGCCGCGGCGGGATGGCCAGCCGCAGCACGTCCATCACCGTGCCGGCCTGGTGGCGGGAGACCCGCCGGGCCAGCTCGAGGACCTCGGGGGTGAGGACCTGCTCCGGCGAGACGACGGTGCGGATCGGGGCGAGTCGCCCCGTGTGCTCGGCGACGTCGCTGCGCTCGACGACGTAGCCGGCCAGATCGCGACCGGCGAAGCGGACCTTGACCCGCACGCCGGGCTGGGCGGTCTCGTCGAGGTCCTCGGGCACGAGGTACTCGAAGGGCCGGTCGAGATGGACCAGCCCCGAGTCGACGAGGACCTGGGCGACGCGCACGCGGACAAACCTAACCGGGCGGGGTGTCAGCGACACCCCGCCCGGCCGGTGGCCGTGGATCAGGCTCGAGCAGCGGCCTGCAGGGCCTCGACCTTGGTCGTCTGCTCCCACGGGAAGGGGTTGTCGTAGCCGGCGGCCTCGGTGCGACCGAAGTGGCCGTAGGCGGCGGTCGGCGCGTAGATCGGGCGAAGCAGGTCGAGCTCCTCGACGATCGCGAGCGGACGCAGGTCGAAGACGGAGTTGACCGCGGCCTGGATCTTGTCGACCGGCACCGTCTCCGTGCCGAAGGTCTCGATGTAGAGGCCGACCGGCTGGGCCGCACCGATCGCGTAGGCGACCTGGACCTCGCAGCGACCGGCGAGGCCGGCGGCGACGACGTTCTTGGCGACCCAGCGCATGGCGTAGGCGGCCGAGCGGTCGACCTTCGACGGGTCCTTGCCGGAGAAGGCGCCGCCACCGTGGCGGGCCATGCCGCCGTAGGTGTCGACGATGATCTTGCGACCGGTCAGACCGGCGTCGCCCATGGGGCCGCCGATGACGAACTTGCCCGTGGGGTTGATCAGCGTCCGGTAGCTGCTCGTGTCGAGCTCGACGCCGGAGTCCTTGAGCGCGGCCATGACCGGCTCGAAGACGTGCGCCTTGATGTCGGCCGGCAGCTGCGTCTCGTGGTCGATCTCGGCGGAGTGCTGGGTCGACAGGACGACGGTGTCGAGGCGCACGGCCCGGTCGCCGTCGTAGTCGATGGTCACCTGGGTCTTGCCGTCGGGGCGCAGGTAGTCGAGCTCGCCCGACTTGCGCACCTCGGTGAGCCGCTGCGAGAGCCGGTGCGCGAGGAAGATCGGCAGCGGCATGAGTTCGGGGGTGTCCTGGCAGGCGTAGCCGAACATCAGGCCCTGGTCGCCGGCGCCCTGCTTGTCCTTGGGGTCGACGCCGCCCGTGCGGTTTTCGTACGCCGTGTCGACGCCCTGGGCGATGTCGGGGCTCTGCGCGCCGATGGAGATGGAGACGCCGCAGGAGCGGCCGTCGAAGCCCTTGTCGGAGGAGTCGTAGCCGACGCCCTCGGCGATGACCTTGCGCACGAGCTGCGGGATCTCGACGTAGGACTCGGTCGAGACCTCACCGGCGATGTGCACGAGACCGGTGGTCACCATGGTCTCGACGGCGACCCGGCTGCGCGGATCCTGCTCGAGCATCGCGTCGAGGATCGAGTCGGAGATCTGGTCGCAGATCTTGTCGGGGTGACCCTCGGTCACCGACTCGGAGGTGAAGAGACGTCCGGACACGCAGAACTCCCAAGTTCGTCGAGGGACGGCCACATGACCGTCCGGTAGGGCCCGGCCAGTCTAAGCACCCGGGCTCAGTCGGCGACGACGGATCCCACGATGACGTCCCAGATGCCGTGCGACACCTCGGTCTTGCTCGCCGGACCGATGTCGACGACGTCGTCGCTGCCCCGGCGGAGCACATGGACCGTCGTGTCGTCGGCACCGAAGGTCTTGTCGACCCCCACCTCGTTGACGACGAGCAGGTCGCACCCCTTGCGGGCGAGCTTGGCGCGGCCCAGCTCGAGCACCGACCCGGTGGCGTCGCCGGTCTCGGCGGCGAAGCCGACGATGACGGGCGAGGTCGCGCAGCCGCGCGCCTCGACGAGCCCGGCGAGGACGTCCGGGTTGCGGACGAGCTGGATCGTCGGTGCCGCGTCGGGGTCGGCCGGGTCGTGCGTCTTCTTGATCTTGCTCGCGGCGTACTCGGCGGGGCGGAAGTCGGCGACGGCGGCCACCATGACGACGACGTCGTGGTCGGGGGCCCGGCGGGTCATCTCGCCCTGGAGGTGGAGCGCGGTCTCGACGGGCACGACCTCGATGCCCGCGGGCACGGGGAGCACGAGGTTGGCCGCGACGAGCGTGACGTGAGCCCCCCGGTCGGCCGCGGCCTGCGCGAGGGCCAGGCCCTGCTTGCCGGAGGACCGGTTGCCGAGGTAGCGCACGGGGTCGAGCGGCTCGCGGGTCCCGCCGGTGCTGATGAGCACCCGACGGCCGGCGAGATCGCCCTGCCCCGCGACGGGGACGTCACCGGTGCGGCGATCGCCCTCGAGGGCTGCCAGTGCGGCGTCGTGGATCGCCTCCGGCTCGGGCAGCCGCCCGGGGCCGGTGTCGGACCCGGTGAGCCGCCCGGAGGCCGGCTCGACGACGGTGACCCCGCGCTCGCGCAGGATCGCGACATTGGCCCGCGTCGCGGCGTGCTCCCACATCTCGGTGTGCATGGCGGGAGCCAGCACGACGGGGCAACGGGCCGTGAGCAGGACATTGGTCAGCAGGTCACCGGCCAGCCCGTGGGCCGCCTTGGCGAGCAGGTCCGCCGTCGTCGGCGCGACGACGACGAGATCGGCCTCCTGACCGATCCGCACGTGCGGGACGTCGGTGATGTTGCTCCAGACATCGGTCTGGACGGGGCGACCCGACAGGGCCTCCCACGTCGGCGCCCCGACGAAGCGCAGCGCCGCATCGGTCGGGACGACCGTGACCTCGTGGCCGTCCTCGGTGAAGAGGCGGAGCAGCAGGGCAGCCTTGTAGGCGGCGATGCCGCCACCGACACCGAGGACGATGCGCACGGAGGGAGTCCGTCAGGCCTCGTCGGCGACGGGCGCGTCGGAGACGGGCGCCGGGGTCTCGCCCTCGGCGCTGGCCTCCTTGGTGAGCAGGCCCTCGTTGATCTCGCGCAGCGCGATCGACAGCGGCTTGTCGTGGACCTGCGCGTCGACCAGCGGGCCGATGTACTCGAGCAGACCCTCCTGGAGCTGCGAGTAGTACGCGTTGATCTGACGGGCACGCTTGGCGCCGTAGATGACCAGGGCGTACTTGCTGTCCGCCTTGGTCAGGAGGTCGTCGATCGGCGGGTTGGTGATGCCGATGGGGTTTGCCGTGGTGCCGGACACGTCGAGGTGGTCCTTGTCGTCGGGGTCAGTCGGATCTCATCAATGATACGAGTTCCTCCGCCGCACGACGAATGTCGTCGTTGACGATGATGTGGTCGAACTCGTTCTGCGCCGCCAGCTCGACCTTTGCGGTCTCCAGCCGGACGGCCCGCTCCTCGGCCGTCTCGGTCCCCCGCCCCTCCAGACGACCCACAAGCTCGTCCCAGGACGGCGGGGCCAGGAAGACGAACCGGGCCTCCGGCATCGACGCCCGCACCTGGCGCGCACCCTGCAGGTCGATCTCGAGCAGCGGCAGCCGCCCGTCGTCCAGTGCCGCCTGGACCGGCCCCCTCGGGGTGCCGTACGAGGCCCGGCCGTGGACGACGGCCCACTCGAGCATCTCGCCGCGGGTGACCATGTCGGCGAAGTCGTCGCCCGACATGAAGTGGTAGTGGACGCCGTCGACCTCGCCGGGTCGTGCCGGCCGGGTCGTCGCCGACACCGAGAGCCAGACCTCGGGGTGGTGCTCGCGGATCCAGGCCGCCACGGTGCCCTTGCCGACGGCGGTGGGGCCGGCGAGGACGGTCAGTCGGGGGGAGCTCATACCCGGGTGAACCTCTCGAGGAGTGCGGTGCGCTGACGTGGTCCGAGGCCGCGGACGCGGCGGGAGGACGCGATGCCCAACTCTTCCATGACCAGGGCAGCGGTCGCGGGCCCCACCCCCGGGAGCGACTCGACGAGAGTCACGACACGCATCCGCGCCACCGCGGGGTCGTCGCCGCCGGCGCGCAGCACCTCGTCGAGGCCGACGCTGCCGTGCTTGAGTCGCTGCTGCAGATCGGCCCGCGAACGGCGCGCGGCCGCGGCGCGGGCGAGGGCCTCGGCACGCTGCCGTGGGGTGAGCGGCGGCACGGGCACGGGGGTCCTCCGCAGGTGGTCCGGACGGGTACCGGTCAGCCTCTCACGCCGTGGTGATCGCGGCCACCTGCTCGGCGACCTCACGGGCACGGGCACGCAGCAACGCGACGTCGGGTCCAGCGCGCAGGACGTCGCGGCTGCTGCTCGCGAGCACCTGCGGCAGGGCGCCGGCGAAGACCGCACGCACGTCGTCGGCCGTGGCCCCCTGGGCACCGAGCCCCGGGGCGAGGACCGGCCCGGCCATCGCGGGCAGGTCGACGCCGAGGTCGCGCACCGCGGACCCCACGGTCGCGCCGACGACCAGACCGACGCTGCCGAGCTCGCCGCGCGAGCGGGCGTCCGCGTTGTCGGCAGCCGCGTCGTCGGCGATCGCGCCGGCGACGGAGCGGCCGTCGGCGAGCCGCGCGTGCTGGACCTGCGCCCCCTCGGGGTTGGAGGTGAGGGCGAGGACGAAGACGCCACGACCGGTCTGCGCGGCGAGGTCGAGCGCGGGTCGCAGCGACCCGTACCCGAGGTAGGGGCTGAGCGTGATCGCGTCGGTCGGGGCCGGGGCGTCCTTGCCGACGAAGGCCTCGCCGTAGGCGTCGACGGTCGTGCCGATGTCACCGCGCTTGACGTCGAGGACCGTGAGGGTGCCGGCCTGCCGCAGGTCGGCGAGGGCGCGCTCGAGGAGGGCCACGCCCTGGGCACCGAAGACCTCGAAGAAGGCGGACTGCGGCTTGACCGCGGCCACCGCCCCCCCGAAGGCCTCGACGCAGGTCATCGTGAAGCGCTCGACCCCGGCGAGGTCGTAGGTCAGACCCCACGACTCGACGAGGGTCCGGTGCGGGTCGATCCCTGCGCAGAGGGGGCCGTGGTGCACCATCGCTGCCTGCAGGCGGGTGCCGAAGGCCTGCTCGGTCATGGGGTGAACCTCTCGTGGGCGATGCCGACGACGTCGGACAGGCGGTCGAAGCCGCGCTCGGCGATGAGCTGCTCGAGCTCGCGCCCGACGCGCTCGGGCGCCGTCGGGTCGTTGAAGGCGGCGGTGCCGACCTGGATCGCCGTGGCTCCCGCCGCGACGAGCTCGAGGGCGTCGCGGCCGTGCCGCACTCCCCCGACCCCGACGATCGGCGCGGTCCTGATCCGGCCGGCACGCATGGCACCGGCCACCTGCCAGACCGCGCGCACCGCCATGGGCCGCACGGCCGGGCCGGAGAGCCCACCCGTCGCGGCGATGAGGTGCGGTCGCAGGCGGTCGATGTCGATGGCCACGCCCAGCGTCGTGTTGATCATCGTCAGCCCGTGGGCGCCGGCCTTGAGGACGGTGTCGGCGATCTCGACGATGTCGGTGACGTCGGGGCTGAGCTTGGCGAGCATCGGCAGGCCCCTCGGGACCTCCTCGCGCACGAGGGTCATCACCTTGTGCGAGCTCGCCGGGTCGCAGGCGAAGACCAGCCCGCGGTTGGCGACGTTGGGGCAGGAGATGTTGACCTCGATGGCCGCCACCGCGCGGGCATACCGACTGCGGACGACGGTGCGCGCGACGCTGGCGAACTCCGAGGCGGTGTTGCCGGCGATCGAGACGACGACCCGGGCACCGATCGAGTCGAGCCAGGCGAGGTCCTCCTCGACGAAGGCCTGCACGCCGGGGCCCTGCAGGCCGATGGAGTTGAGCATCCCCGACGGCGTCTCGGCCATGCGCGGCGTACCGCGCCCCGAGACCGGCTGGGCCTTGACCGACTTGGTGACGAAGGCCCCGAGCTGGGCGACGTCGATGAAGCGGTGCATCTCGCGACCGTTGGCGGCGCACCCGCTCGCGGTCATCATCGGGTTGGGCAGCCGCACCCCGGCGAGGTCGACGGACATGTCGGTCATCGGCGGGCCTCCTGCGGCGCTCCGACGGCGTCGGCCGGTACCCGGCACAGGCCGTCCTCGAAGGCCTCCCAGCGCACCCGGTCACCGCGGAAGACGGGGCCCTCGAGGCAGCTGCGGACCATCTTCGTCGTGCCGTGGGCGTCGGCCACGGGCATGACGCAGGTCATGCAGATGCCGACACCGCAGGCCATGGCCTCCTCGACCGCGACCTGGGCGACGATGCCGTGGTCGGCCGCGATGGCGCTCATCGAGCGCAGCATGCCCATCGGGCCGCAGCCGTAGAGCACGCCGGCGCCGGTGCGGGCGATGAGGTCGGGCAGCACGTCGGAGACCCAGCCCCGGGTCCCGGCGGAGCCGTCATCGGTCGTGATGGTCACCCCGTCGGCAACCCTCCGGGCCTCGACGACCCCGTAGAGCCGATCGGCCGACGCCGCGCCGAGGACGATCTCGACGGAGCAGCCGCGCTCGCGCAGCTGCTCGGCGAGCCAGAAGAGCGGCGCGGAGCCGTAGCCACCACCGACGAGGATGCACGGCACCGGCTGCGAAGGGAGCGGGAAGCCGCGCCCGAGCGGGCCGACGACGCTCACCGTCTCCCCCGGCTGCAGCGCGGTGATGGCCTGCGTGCCGGGCCCGTGAGCCGCCACGACGATCTCCGTCGTCGCCCCGTAGGTGCCGGCGGGGCTCACCCGGTGGATCGAGAAGCTGCGGCGCAGGAGCATCGAGCTCGTGCCGTCACCGACGGAGAGGGCGACGAACTGCCCCGGCCGGGCGATCTCGGGCAGGCCCGGGGTGACGAGGGTCAGGTGCCGGTAGGCTCCCGCAGCGGAGTTGCCGAGGACCTCGGCGTCGATCTGGACGACGCCGGCCCCCTCACGGGCGGCGACGGCCCGCGCTGTCACCGGCCGACCCCGTAGAGGTCGAGGTCGCGGGCGTGCTCCTGGAGCGGCTTGACGCGCAGCTCGCCATGGAGGCGCGCCTCGATCGCCTGCACCGCGGCACCGAGCTGCTGCACGGTCGTGACGATGGGCTTGTCCATGGCCGTCGTCGCCGCGCGGATGGCATAGCCATCGGCACGAGCGTGCTGACCGGACGGGGTGTTGAAGACGACGTCGACCTCCCCGGCGAGGATCATGTCGACGACGCTGCGCTCCCCTTCGGCCTTCTCGGAGTGCTTGGTGACGACCTCGCACTCGACGGCATTGCGCCGCAGCACGTCGGCGGTGCCCTGGGTCGCGAGGATCGTGAAGCCGAGGTCGGCGAGGCGCTTGATCGGGAAGATCATCGCCCGCTTGTCCCGGTTGGCGACCGACACGAAGACGTTGCCGCTCGTCGGCAGACCGCTGGAGAGGGAGCCGAGCTGACTCTTGGCGAAGGCGGCGCCGAAGTCGGCGTCGATGCCCATGACCTCACCGGTGGAGCGCATCTCCGGGCCGAGCAGGGAGTCGACGACGTCGCCCTCCGTCGTGCGGAAGCGCTTGAAGGGCAGGACCGCCTCCTTGACCGACATCGGCGCGTGGGCCGGCATCGAGCCGCCGTCGGCCTCCCGCGGCAGCATGCCCTCGTCCTTGAGCTCGGCGATGGTCGCACCGAGCATGACGCGCGCCGCGGCCTTGGCGAGCGGGACGCCCGTGGCCTTGGCGACGAAGGGGACGGTCCGCGAGGCGCGCGGGTTGGCCTCGAGGACGTAGAGGACGTCCTGGGCGAGGGCGAACTGGACGTTCATCAGGCCCCGCACGCCGATGCCCTGCGCGAGGGCGAGTGTCGCCTCGCGCACGCGCTGCAGCTCCGAGGTGCCGAGCGTGGCCGGGGGCAGGGTGCAGCTGGAGTCGCCGGAGTGGATGCCGGCCTCCTCGATGTGCTCCATGATCCCGCCGAGGTACATCTCGGTGCCGTCGTAGAGCGCGTCGACGTCGATCTCGATGGCGTCGTCGAGGAAGCGGTCGACGAGGATCGGGTGCTCCGGGCTCGCGATCGCCGCCCGGGTCACGTACTCCGAGAGCGTCGCGTCGTCGTAGACGATCTCCATGCCGCGGCCGCCGAGGACGTACGACGGGCGGACGAGGACCGGGTAGCCGATCTCGCGGGCGATCTCGACGGCCTCGTCCGCGCTGAAGGCGGTGCCGTGCTTGGGCGCGTTGAGCCCCGCCTCGTGGAGGACCCGACCGAAGTGGCCGCGGTCCTCGGCGAGGTCGATGGCCTCGGGCGAGGTGCCGACGATCGGCACTCCGGCTGCCTTGAGCTGGTCGGCGAGGCCGAGCGGCGTCTGCCCGCCGAGCTGCACGATGACGCCGGCAACCGGGCCCGCCTGGGTCTCGGCGTGGATGACCTCGAGGGCGTCCTCGAGGGTCAGCGGCTCGAAGTAGAGCCGGCTGCTCGTGTCGTAGTCGGTCGAGACCGTCTCGGGGTTGCAGTTGACCATGACGGTGTCGTAGCCGGCGTCGCGCAGGGCGAAGCTCGCGTGCACGCACGAGTAGTCGAACTCGACGCCCTGGCCGATGCGGTTGGGCCCGGAGCCGAGGATGATGACGGCCTCCCGCTCACGCGGCTCGACCTCGGTCTCCTCGTCGTAGGAGCTGTAGTGGTAGGGCGTGCGGGCGGCGAACTCGGCCGCGCAGGTGTCGACCGTCTTGTAGACCGGGCGCACCCCGAGGGCGTGCCGCACCCCGCGCACGACGGCCTCGTCCATGCGCCGCAGCCGGGCGATCTGGGCGTCCGAGAAGCCGTGCCGCTTGGCCAGGCGCAGCACCTGCGGGCCCAGCTCCTCCGCATCGTGGACCTGCTGGGCCACGTCGTTGATCAGCTCCATCTGGTCGAGGTACCAAGGGTCGATCTTCGTCGCCTCGAAGACCTCCTCGACCGACAGCCCCGCGCGCATCGCCTGCTGCACCTGGACGATGCGACCGTCCGTGGGCGTGCGGGCGGCGTCGAGCAGGGCGCGCCCCTCCTCGAGGGTGGGCTGGTCGCCGTCCCAGTGGAAGGCGGCGCCACTGCGCTCGGCGGAGCGCAGCGCCTTCTGCAGCGCCTCGGTGAAGTTGCGGCCGATGGCCATCGCCTCGCCGACGGACTTCATCGTCGTCGTGAGGGTCGGGTCGGCGGCCGGGAACTTCTCGAAGGCGAAGCGCGGCACCTTGACGACGACGTAGTCGAGCGTGGGCTCGAAGGCCGCCGGAGTCTCCTCGGTGATGTCGTTGGGGACCTCGTCGAGGGTGTAGCCGATGGCCATCTTGGCGGCGATCTTGGCGATCGGGAAGCCAGTGGCCTTGGAGGCCAGGGCCGACGAGCGCGAGACGCGCGGGTTCATCTCGATGACGATCATCCGACCGTCGTCCGGGTTGATGGCGAACTGGATGTTGCAGCCGCCGGTCTCGACGCCGACCTCGCGGATGACGGCGATGCCGACGTCACGCATCCGCTGGTACTCGCGGTCGGTGAGGGTCAGCGCGGGGGCGACGGTGATCGAGTCACCGGTGTGCACGCCGACGGGGTCGAAGTTTTCGATCGAGCAGACGACGACGACATTGTCGGCGTTGTCGCGCATGACCTCGAGCTCGTACTCCTTCCAGCCGAGGATCGACTCCTCGAGGAGCACCTCGGTCGTCGGGCTGTACTGGAGCCCCGCGCCGGCGATGCGCCGCAGGTCGGTCTCGTCGTAGGCGAAGCCCGAGCCGAGCCCACCCATGGTGAAGGAGGGGCGCACGACCACCGGGTAGCTGAGGTCCTCTGCCGCGGCGAGGCACTCGTCCATCGTGTGGCAGATGACCGACCGGGCGGACTCGGCGCCGCAGCGCTCGACGACGCCCTTGAAGCGCTCGCGGTCCTCGCCGAGCTCGATGGCCTCGACGCTCGCGCCGATGAGGGGGCAGCCGTACCTGTCGAGCACGCCGGCCTCGTGGAGCGAGATCGCGGTGTTGAGTGCGGTCTGGCCACCGAGGGTGGCGAGCACGGCGTCGGGGCGCTCGCGCTCGATGATCTTTTCGACCACCTCGGGGGTGATCGGCTCGATGTACGTCGCGTCGGCGAACTCCGGGTCGGTCATGATCGTCGCCGGGTTGGAGTTGACGAGGATGACGCGCACGCCCTCCTCGCGCAGGACGCGGCAGGCCTGGGTGCCGGAGTAGTCGAACTCGCAGGCCTGACCGATGACGATCGGGCCGGAGCCGATGACGAGAACGCTCTTGATGTCGTCGCGCTTGGGCATCAGGCCCGGGCCTCCTTGGTGCCGGCGGTGGCCAGCAGGTCGGTGAAACGGTCGAAGAGGTAGGCGGCGTCGTGCGGTCCGGCCGCGGCCTCGGGGTGGTACTGGACGGAGAAGCCGAGCAGGCGGGCGTCGTCACCGTCGCCGTCGCGCAGCTCCAGACCCTCGACGACGTCGTCGTTGAGGCAGACGTGGCTGACGGAGGCCGTGCCGAAGGGGGTCTGCGTCGCCTCGTCGAGGGGGGCGTCCACGGCGAAGCCGTGGTTGTGCGCCGTGACCTCGACCTTGCCGGTCGAGCGGTCGAGCACCGGCTGGTTGATGCCGCGGTGGCCGTACTTGAGCTTGTACGTGCCGAAGCCGAGGGCCCGGCCGAAGAGCTGGTTGCCGAAGCAGATGCCGAAGTACGGCAGCCCGGCCCGCAGCGCCTCCTGCAGCAGGGCGACCTGGTCGCCGGCCGTGGCGGGGTCGCCGGGGCCGTTGGAGAAGAAGAGCCCGTCGGGCGAGACGGCCTGCACCTGCTCCCACGTGGCGGTGGCCGGCAGGACGTGCACCTCGATGCCGCGCTCGGCCAGGCGGGTCGGGGTCATCGTCTTGATGCCGAGGTCGATGGCGGCGACGGTGAAGCGCTGCTCCCCCTGCGCCGGCACGACGTAGGGCTCGCTCGTGCTCACCGAGGCGGCGAGGGCGGAGCCGGCCATCTCGGGGGCGGAGCGCACCCGCTCGAGTCGGCTGGCCTCGTCACCGAGGGCGTCGCCGGAGAAGATGCCGACGCGCATGGCGCCGCGCTCGCGCAGGTGGCGCGTCAGCGCCCGGGTGTCGATGCCGGCGATGCTGACGATGCCCTGGGCGACGAGTTCCTCCTCGAGCGAGCGCTGCGAGCGCCAGTTGCTCGGGCGCAGCGCGGGGTCGCGCAGGACGAAGCCGGCGACGTGGATGCGTGTGGACTCGTCGTCCTCGTCGTTCCACCCGGTGTTGCCGATGTGCGGGGCCGTCATGGCGACGACCTGCCCGCGGTAGCTCGGGTCGGTGAGGGTCTCCTGGTAGCCGGTCATGCCGGTGGAGAAGACGGCCTCGCCGACCGTCTCGCCGGTCGCGCCGTAGGCGGTACCGGTGAAGGTGCGACCGTCCTCGAGGACGAGGACCGCTGGACTGGTGCTGCTGGTGCTCACAGGTTGACCTCTCCGTCGGCGGCCGTGACGCGGCCGCGCAGGATCGTCGTGCGGACACGCCCGGTGAGGGTGTGCCCGGCGAAGGGGGTGTTGCGGGACAGGGAGTGCGAGGTGGCCGGGTCGACGGTGACCCGCTCGCTGGTGTCGACGAGGACGAGGTTGGCCGGGGCGCCCACCTCGATCGCGCGACCGTGGTCGGCGAGCCCGGCGATGCGGGCCGGCGCGTGGGACATCCGCTCGGCGAGCGTCGCCAGGTCGATCCGGCCGCTCGTCACCATGACGTCGTGGACGACGGCGAAGGCGGTCTCGAGCCCGAGCATGCCGAAGGCCGCGTCGGGGAAGGCGTGCTCCTTGTCGTGCCGGGCGTGCGGTGCGTGGTCGGTCGCGACCGCGTCGATCGTGCCGTCGGCCAAGGCCTCGCGCAGCGCCTCGACGTCCTCGGCGGGGCGCAGCGGCGGGTTGACCTTGTAGACCGGGTCGTACCCGCGGAGCAGGTCCGTCGTCAGGACGAGGTGGTGCGGCGTGACCTCGGCGGTGATGCGCGCGCCGCGTCGCTTGGCCCAGCGCACGGCCTCGACGCCCTCGGCGGTCGAGACGTGGGCGACGTGGACGCGCGAGCCGGTGTGCAGCGCCAGCTCCGCGTCGCGGGCAATGATGCTCGACTCGGCGACGGCCGGCCACCCGGTGAGGCCGAGGCGGCCACTCAGCTCGCCCTCGTGGCAGCAGGCGGCCGGCCCGGCCAGGGCGGGGTCCTGCGCGTGCTGGGACACGACGCCGTCGAAGGCCCGCACGTACTCGAGCGCGCGCCGCATGACGCGGGCGTCGTGGACGCAGCGGCCGTCGTCGGAGAAGACGCGGACCCGGGCACGCGAGCGGTGCATGAGCCCCAGCTCGGCGAGCTCGGCCCCGTCGAGACCCTTGGTCACGGACCCGATCGGCTGGACGTCGCAGTGCCCGGCGGCGACCCCGAGGTCGAGCACGCGCTCGGCGGCCTCGGCGGTGTCGGTGACCGGGCTGGTGTTGGCCATGGCGAGGACGGCGGTGAAGCCGCCGGCCGCGGCGGCCGCGGACCCGGTCCGCACCGTCTCCGCGTCCTCGCGACCGGGCTCGCGCAGGTGCGTGTGCAGGTCGACGAGCCCCGGCAGGAGGGCCAGCCCGTCGGCGTCGATGCGCTGGGTGCTCTCCCCCGCGGTGGCCTCTGCCCCGACGGCGGCGATGACGCCGTCCCGGACGAGGACGTCGGTGGACTCGCCACCGAGCAGGGATGCGCCGGTGATCAGCAGGTCGCTCATGCCTGCCCCCCTTCGTCGGGCAGGCCGGAGGCCAGCAGGTGGTAGAGGACGCTCATCCGCACGGCGACACCGGCGCTCACCTGGTCGAGGACGAGGCTGCTCGCCGCGTCGGCGGCGTCGGCGGCGATCTCCAGGCCGCGGTTCATCGGCCCGGGGTGGCAGATGACGGCCTCGGGGTTGGCCGCGGTGAGCGCGGCGAGGCGGTCGCGGGTCAGGCCGTAGCCGACGGTGTACTCACGAGCCGTGGGGAAGTAGCCACCCGCCATGCGCTCGCGCTGCACGCGCAGCATCATCAGCGCGTCGACACCCGAGTCGATGACCTCGTCGAGGTCGTCGCCCAGGGTGAAGCCGTCGGCGCTCGCCCAGGCGCTCGCGCCGCTCGGCATGAGCGTCGGCGGCGCGACGACGGTGACCTCGGCGCCCAGGCGCGGCAGCGAGAGGACGTTGGAGCGGAAGACCCGGCTGTGGGTCACGTCCCCGACGATCGCGACCCGCTTGCCCTCGAGCGAACCGAGGCGGCGCTCGAGGGTGTAGGCGTCGAGCAGGGCCTGCGTCGGGTGCTCGTGCGTGCCGTCACCGGCGTTGACCACGCTCGTGCGCACGCCCGACTCGTCGAACCAGCCGGCGACCTGGTGGGCCGCACCAGAGGCCTGGTGGCGCATGACGATGGCGTCGACCCCCATGGCCGCGATGGTGCGCACGGTGTCTCGGAGGGACTCGCCCTTCGACGTCGACGACCCCTTGCCGGTGATGTTGATCGTGTCGGCGCTCATCCACTTGCCCGCGATCTCGAAGGAGCTGCGGGTGCGGGTGGAGTCCTCGAAGAAGAGGTTGATGACCGTCCGGCCCCGCAGGGTCGGGATCTTCTTGACCTCGCGGCGCTGCACGTCGTGCATCTCGGCGGCCGTGTCGAGCACGGTGCGCAGGGCGGTGTCGTCGAGGTCGGCGACGGAGAGCAGGTGGCGGGTCATCGCTGCTCACCCCCGGAGATCGTGACGGAGTCCGCGACATCGTCGTGGCCGGACAGGCGCACGGTGACCCGCTCGGTCTGCGACGTCGGCAGATTCTTGCCGACGTGGTCGGCGCGGATCGGGAGTTCGCGGTGCCCACGGTCGACGAGGACCGCCAGGCGCACGGAGCGCGGCCGGCCGTAGTCGGAGAGGGCGTCGAGGGCGGCCCGGACGGTGCGGCCCGAGTACAGGACGTCGTCGACGAGCACGACGATCTTGTCGTCGACGCCGGAGGCGGGGAACTGCGTCTGCTGCGGGGCCCGGGTGGGGCGACCCCGCAGGTCGTCGCGGTACATCGTCACGTCGAGGGACCCGACGGGGACGGCTCCCCCTTCGATCTCACTGATCTGGGCGGCGAGGCGCTGGGCGAGCTCGACGCCGCGACTGGGGATGCCGAGCAGGACGACGTCCCGGGCCCCCTTGTTGCGCTCGACGATCTCGTGGGCGATGCGGCGCAGGCCGCGCGCGACGTCGGCGGCGCTCATCACCTCGCGGGCGGGGGGGCTGGCCTCTGGGGGCGTGTCCGGACACATGAGTGTCTCAAGACCTCCTTCTCTGCCTCACTGGACAGCGGTTAAAGGATGTCGATCGGGGCCGAGCCTACCGTCTGGGCCGCGCCCTCCCGAACCCGTCTCACCTCGACGCTCGCCGGAAGGCGACATCTCGGTTTTGGTTATGTGAAACATAACTTCCTATTATGTTCCTCGTGACCGAGACACCCCTGCTCCAGCTCACGGGCCTGCGCAAGGAGTTCAGCACTCCCCGCGGACCGGTGGTCGCGCTTGACGACATCACCCTGTCGATCGCGCGCGGCTCGATCCACGGCATCGTCGGCCGCTCCGGCGCCGGCAAGTCGACGCTCATCCGGTGCCTCACCGGCCTCGAGCACCCGACCGCCGGCGTCGTCGACCTCGACGGCACCGACATCCCTGCGCTCGTCGGGGACGAGCTGCGCGCCGTGCGGCGTCGCTTCGGCATGGTCTTCCAGCACGCCAATCTGCTCGACTCGCGGTCGGCCGCAGCCAACATCGCCCTGCCGCTCGAGATCGCCGGCTGGTCCGAGGCCGACCGGCAGGCCAGGGTCGCCGAGCTGCTCGAGCTCGTCGGCCTCACCGACCGTGCCGACAACCACCCGGCGCAGCTCTCCGGCGGACAGCAGCAGCGGGTCGGCATCGCTCGCGCCCTGGCGACCCGCCCCGACATCCTCCTGTGCGACGAGCCGACCTCCGCCCTGGATGCCGGCACGACTCGCCAGATCCTCGGCCTCCTGCGTGATCTGCGCGACCGCCTCGGGATCACCGTCGTCATCATCACCCACGAGCCGTCGGTGGTCCGTGAGGTCTGCGACACCGTGAGCCTGCTCGCCGACGGCCGCGTCGTCGAGACCGGCCCCATCGGCACCGTCGTCACCGACGCCCGTGGGCAGCTGCACCGCGACCTCATCCCCCTGCCCCCGCTGCCCCTCGACCACGACGGCGGCTACGTCGAGGTCGCCCTCGGCGACGTCCGCTCCGGCACGACGAGCGTCGACGGGGTCCTCGCCCTGCTGCGTGACGGGGGCGTCTCCGCCGAGGTCGCGGCCGCCACCCTCGAGACGATCGGCGGGCGGCGCGTCGGCCGGATCCAGCTCGAGGTCGACCCGGCCCGTACCGACGAGGCCGTGCGCCTCCTCGAGGCCGCCCACCTCTCGCCGGAGGTGGCCGCATGAGCGCCCTCACCAGCCTCGTCGGCGAGGGACGCTACCTCGACAACGAGATCATCCGGCAGGCCGTGCCCACCGCCATCTGGGAGACCCTGGCGATGACCGGCGTCGCGAGCGCGCTCACCGCGCTCATCGGGATCCCGCTCGGGGTGCTGCTCTTCACGAGTTCCCCCGGCGGCACCGCGCCCAACGCCGTGGTCCACCGCGTCGTCGGTGCTGTCGTCAACCTCGGGCGCTCGCTGCCCTTCCTCATCCTGATGATCGCCATCATTCCCTTCACCCGGCTCGTCGTCGGGACATCGATCGGCTGGCAGGCGGCCGTCGTCCCGCTCACCGTCGGCGCGATCCCCTTCTATGCCCGGCTCGTCGAGACCTCGCTGCGCGAGGTCCCCGGCGGCAAGGTCGAGGCCGTGACGATGATGGGCGCCACCCGCTCCGAGATCACCCGCAAGGTGCTGCTGCCCGAGGCCCGCTCCGGACTCGTCGCCGGCCTGACGACCACCGTCATCGCGCTCATCGGCTACACCGCGATGGCCGGTGCCGTCGGCGGCGGCGGCCTCGGTGCCGTCGCCATGAGCTACGGCTACAACCGCTTCGAGTCCGACGTGATGATCGTCTGCGTGGCGCTGCTCGTCGTCATCGTCACCGTCGTCCAGGTCGTCGGCGACCTCGTCGCCCGCCGCCTCGACCGACGCTGACTCCACCCCCTTCGCCCTCCCCTGCAGACCCCGGCCCACCGGCCACCACCGAGAGGAACTCATGTCCACCGCCCGCACCACGGCCCGCGCCGTCGCCCTCATCACCGTCTCCGCCCTGGGCCTCACGGCCTGCGGTCTGACGAAGGGCGACGCGGAGGGCCCCGCCCCCGACGACTCCGGCGTCACCAAGATCACCGTCGGCGCCTCGCCGACCCCGCACGCCAAGATCCTCGAGTACGTCGACAAGGAGCTGGCGCCAGACGCCAAGCTCGACCTCGAGATCAAGACCTTCGACGACTACGTCCAGCCCAACGTCCAGCTCTCCGAGGGCACCCTCGACGCGAACTACTACCAGCACCTCCCCTACTACGAGGAGCAGGTGGAGGACCGCGGCTACGACTTCGCGCACTACGAGGGCATCCACATCGAGCCCTTCGCGCTGTACTCCGACAAGGTCAAGGACCTCAAGGACCTGCCCCAGGGCGGCACCATTGGGATCAACAACGACCCGTCCAACCAGGGCCGGGCGCTGCAGCTGCTCGCCGACAACGACGTCATCACGCTCAAGGAGGGCAAGGACGCCACCAACGCGACGATCTTCGACGTCGACGACAACCCCAAGAAGCTGAAGTTCAAGGAGACCGACGCGGCCCAGCTGGCGCGCTCCCTCCAGGACCTCGACGCCGCCGTCATCAACGGCAACTACGCGATCGAGGCCGACCTGTCGACCAAGGACGCGCTCGCGGTCGAGGACGGCAAGGACAGCCCCTACGCCAACTTCCTCGCCGTGCAGGCGTCCAACAAGGACAACGCCGGGCTGGAGAAGCTCGACGAGCTGCTCCACTCCCCGGAGGTCAAGAAGTACATCGAGGAGACCTGGCCCAACGGCGAGGTGCTCCCCGCCTTCTGAGACATCGCTCTCGACGCGACGGGCCGGTCCACGCACCACGTGTGGGCCGGCCCGTCGTCCAGTTCGTGCCAGTGGGTCACACCGGGTCGGATGCTCGCGGCCGCGCGGACGGGCGGTCGTCGCGGACACCGGTGATGACCGGGCGCCGTCGGACCACCTCGGCGACCGTCCCGAGGTCGAGCAGCTCGCGCAGGATGACCCGCGTGGGCGTCATCAGCCAGAGGTCGCCGGACTCTCCGGCGTCGAGCAGGGAGTGGACCGCGGTCCACTCGGAGCCGACGGCCTCGGTCGTCAGGTGCGCGGGCTGTCGCGCGTGCTCACGCGGCACGGGGAGGACGAAGAAGGAGACGTCGAACCTCTTGGGCGAGCCCTCCGGGGTGACCCAGCGGTCCCACGGCAGCAGCAGCTCCGGGTCGGCGACCAGCCCGGTCTCCTCGGCCAGCTCACGCAGCCCGGTGGCCAGGAGCGTGCGGGCATCGGCCTGCCGGTCCTGCGCGACGGGCAGGTGCCGCCACCGGTGGACGTGGTCGACGAGGATCGCGTCCGACACGGCGAGGGCCGCTCCCTTCGCCACGTCGCCGGGATCGCACCGCCCGCCGGGGAAGACGACGGCGCCGGCGGCGAAGTCCATCGTCGGCTGGCGGTGCTGGACGAAGACCTCAGGACCGGCCGGCCCATCACGCAGCGGGATGACGCTGACGGCCGGTCGGACGGGCACGGCGGTCACGACGTCGCCGGCGCCTCGTCCTCCGCCTCCGTGGCGACCCGCTCACCGTCGGCCGACTCGCTCTCGACCTCGTCGGCGGAGACGATGCCCGCTCGGAGGTTGATCTGCTCGCTGACGTAGCGCAGGACGACCGCGGCGACCGCGGCCACCGGCACCGCGAGGAAGGCACCGACGATGCCGAAGAGCGTGCTGCCCACCGCGACGGCGAGCAGGATGACGCCCGCGTGCAGCTGCATCGAGCGGCCCTGGAGGAAGGGCTGGAGGAAGTTGCCCTCGAGCTGCTGCACCGCGACGATGAGGATGAGGACGAAGAGGGCCGTCATCGGCCCCTGGGCCACGAGTGCGACGAGCACGGACAGGAAGCCCACGGCGAAGGCACCGACGATCGGGATGAACCCGCCGAAGAAGGTGAGGATCGCCAGCGCGAAGGCGAGCGGCACCCCGAGGAAGGCCAGACCGATGCCGATGATCACGGCGTCCACCGCGGAGACGAGGGCCTGGGTCCGGATGAACCCGCCGAGCGCGTTCCACGAGCGCGTGGCCACCTCGGTGAGGTGGCCGCCGGCCCGCTCCCCGGCGACCCGCCGGACGAAGGGGAGGAACTGCGGCCCGTCCTTGATGAAGAAGAAGACGAGGATGAGCACGAGCACGAGCGTCACCAGGCCCGAGCCGACGGCCGAGGCACCGGCGAGAGCGCCGGTGGCGATCTGCCCGCTCTGCTCCTGCAGCCAGGTCGTCGCCTTGCCGACCGCGTCGTCGATCGTCGCGTTGTCGATGTTGAAGGGCGGCTCGGCCGCCCGCTCCTGCAGCTCGGTCAGACCCTCGCTGGCCTGCTGCGCGAGGTCACCCGACTGGCTGACGAGCGAGGGGGCGATCGCGCCGAGCACCCCGAAGACGAGGGCGAGCGAGCCGACGATCACCAGGGCCGCAGCCAAGGCGTCGGGCACGCCCTTCGAGCGCAGCCAGCGGGTCGGGGGCCACAGGACCGTGGCGACGATGAGCGCGAGGAGGATCGGGAAGACCCCCACCCACAGCTTGGCCAGCAGCCACCACAGGACGACGCTCGCACCAGCGACGAGGAGCAGGCGCCAGGACCAGCGGGCGAGGGTCGTGAGCCCCTCGCCGATGACGACACCGCGGTCGAGCGGTCCGTCCGGGGTGGCGCCGGTCGTCGACTCGGTCTCGTGCTCGGTGCTCATGTGACTCCTCAGACGAGGGTGGGCTTGACCTCGACGAGGCGCGCGAGCAGTCCGTTGACGAACTTCGGCGACTCGTCCGTGCTGAGCTCGGTCGCCAGGACGACGGCCTCGCTGACCGCGACCTCGTCGGGGACGTCCTCGCTGTAGAGGATCTCCCACGCACCGAGGCGCAGGATCGCCCGGTCGACGTCGGGCATGCGGTCCAGGCTCCAGCCCTGGCTGTACGTCGTCAACGCGTCGTTGATGTCGGTCCAGTGGGCCACGACGCCGCGGACCGCGGTGATCGTGTACTCGTTGAGCGGTGCCGGGGTGACCGGTCGCTCGGCCCGCTCGCTCGCGAGGTCACCCGCGTTGAGACCACGGGACTCGGCCTCGAAGAGCAGGTCGACGGCGCGGCGGCGGGCCTTGGTGCGTGCCCCCACTCAGCTCACTCGACCGAGGTAGGAGCCGTCACGGGTGTCGACCTTGACCTTCGTGCCCTGCTCGAGGAAGAGCGGGACGGAGATCTCGGCACCGGTCTCGAGGGTGGCCGGCTTGGTGCCACCGGTCGAACGGTCCCCCTGCAGGCCGGGCTCGGTGTAGGTGATCTCGAGGACCACGGATGCCGGGAGCTCGACGTAGAGGACATTGCCCTCGTTGCGGGCGATGACCGCCTCCTGGTTCTCGAGCATGTACTTCGCGGCGTCGCCGACCACCTCCGGGGTGACCGGGATCTGGTCGTAGGTCTCGGGGTCCATGAAGACGAAGTCGGTGCCGTCGTTGTACAGGTACTGCATCGTGCGCTTGTCGACGTTGGACACCTCGACCTTGGTGCCGGCGTTGAAGGTCTTGTCGACGGTCTTGCCGCTCGTGACGTTCTTGAGCTTGGTCCGCACGAAGGCCGGGCCCTTGCCGGGCTTGACGTGCTGGAACTCCACGACGCTCCAGAGCTGGCCGTCGATGTTGAGGACCATGCCGTTCTTGAGGTCATTCGTCGTTGCCACGGGTGTGCTCGCCTTCGCGTCGTCGTCAGGTGTGTCTGCCACTGCTGCGCCGAGGGCGCGCGGGCCGCCCAGCATCCTAACCGGCGAAGGCCCGATCCACCCACGCGCGCACCCGCGCCTCCCCCTCGGTGAGGACCGAGATGTGGTCGGCCCCGGTGACCCGCTCGTACTCGAGGTCGGCCCCCTGCTCCTCGTACTGCTCGGCGAGCCGGTCGCTCAGGAGCACCGGGACGGTCGTGTCCCGGTCGCCGTGGACGAGGAGGACCGGCACCTGCGGCCGCACCTCGGCCGCGTCGTTGGTCCCGACGGTCCGCCGGATCCGGGAGAGGTCGGCGTCCTCCCGGAGGAAGTCGCTCAGCTGTATGCCGCCGAAGGAGTCGTCGCGGAAGAGCTCGGCGATGCACCGCTGCTCCAGCTGGGGCAGCAGCCGCCGCCCCTGCGGGCTCACGACCTGCTCGATCGGGACGTCGGCGGTGCGTGCTGCGGCCACGAGGAGCGGTCCGAGGAAGCCCGCGTCCTGCCCTTCGGCTGCTGCGACCTCATCGGCCGACGTCCCTGCCGGTGCCCCGCCGTCGGCCATCTCGACGACGACGCCGAGCTGGCTCGGCGGGGCGATGGCGACGATGCCGACGAGGTCGAGACCGGGCGTGTAGGCATCGGTGAAGCGCGCGGTGAAGATCGCCGCCTGCGCGCCCTGCGAGTGCCCCATCGCGACCCAGCGGGAGGACAGGTCGGGCGTGAGCTCGTGCGCCGCGAGCACGATGTCGCTCATCGCCGCCCCGGCGGACTGTCCCATGAGGTAGGGGTGCGGACCGGGCGTACCCAGCCCTTCGTAGTCGGTGCGCACCACGGCGAAGCCGTCGTCGACGAGGTCGGCCGTCGCCTGGTCCATCGAGGCCGCGTAGACGCCGGTCTGCTCGTCGACGAGGGACCGGGAGGGCGCGCACCGGTCTGCGGTGCCGGTCGTCCCGTGACCCCAGCTGATGACCGGCCACCCGCCCGCCGGGGGCTCACCCTCGGGGACGGAGACCACGCCGGACACGGCGACGGGCTCTCCCTTCGCGCTGGTGGAGCGGTACATGACCAGGTGGGTCGTCCCGCCGATCGTCGGCCCGTCGACCACGCGACGTGACCAGATGAGCGTGCCGTGCCGGCCGGCGGCCAGCTGCTCGGCGGTCGTCTCGTAGAAGGCCTCCCCCGACGGCCCGGTCACCAGCTCGTCGCCGTCGCCCCGGGACCGCCAGAGCAGCGCCGTGGCCACCACTGCCACGACGAGCAGCGCGGCGAGCCCCACGATCCCACGTCGTCGCCGTCCCTCGATCGCCATGCCGCGCATCCTCGCAGACCGGTGCCGGAGGAGGCAGGATGGCGGACATGAAGTCCACCGCCCTGCTCGCCGCCGTCGCTGCCGGGACCGCTGGTCTCGCCGCCCGGGACCTCCTGCAGAAGCAGCACTCCCTCAAGCGCAACTTCCCCGTCGTGGCCAATGCCCGCTACCTGCTCGAGCGGATCGGGCCGGAGCTGCGCCAGTACATCGTCACGAGCAACGACGAGGAGCGGCCCTTCAGCCGCGACCAGCGGGCCTGGGTGTACGCGTCGTCGAAGATGGAGAACAACTACGTCGGCTTCGGCACCGACAACGACGTCGAGCGGGTCGAGGGCTACCCGATCCTCAAGCACCGCACCTTTTCCGACGTCGCCGCACCGACGAGCACCCACCACGGCGAGGAGACCCCGCTGCCGAGTGCCAAGGTGCTCGGCGGGCCCCGCGGCCGTCGGCACGCCTTCCGCCCGCAGTCGGTCGTCAACATCTCGGGGATGAGCTTCGGCTCGTTGTCCGCCAACGCGATCCACGCGCTCAACGAGGGCGCCCGCCTGGCCGGCGCGATGCACTGCACGGGCGAGGGCTCGCTCTCCCCCCACCACCGGCAGGGTGGCGACCTGATCTTCCAGATCGGCACCGCGTACTTCGGCTGCCGTGACGAGGACGGCAACTTCGACCTCGAGATCCTCAAGGAGGTCGTGGCGTCGGCACCCGTGCGCGCGATCGAGATCAAGCTGAGCCAGGGCGCCAAGCCGGGGCTCGGTGGCATGCTCCCGGCGGCGAAGATCTCCGACGAGATCGCCGCGACCCGCGGCATCCCCCAGGGCGTGGACTGCGCCAGCCCGTCACGTCACACCGAGTTCCACGACGTCGACTCCATGCTCGACTTCGTCGAGATGGTGGCCGATGCCACCGGGCTGCCGGTCGGCATCAAGTCGGCCGTCGGCGACATGGACTTCTGGGAGGACCTCGCCGCCGCCATGGCCGACGGCGAGCGCGGGGTGGACTTCATCGTCATCGACGGCGGCGAAGGGGGGACCGGCGCGGCTCCCCTCGTCTTCAGCGATGCCGTCGCGATGCCCTTCCGACTGGCCTTCACCCGCGTCTACGCGGTCTTCGCCCGGGCCGGGCTGACCGACCGCGTGACGTGGGTCGGCTCGGGCAAGCTCGGCCTGCCCGAAAACGCGCTCGTCGCCTTCGCCCTGGGGTGCGACATGGTGCACGTCGCCCGGGAGGCGATGCTCGCGGTGGGCTGCATCCAGGCGCAGAAGTGCCACACCGACCACTGCCCCACGGGCGTGGCGACGCAGAACCCCTGGCTCTCGCGCGGCCTGGACCCGACGCTCAAGGCCTCCCGGGTCGACAACTACATCCGCACCCTGCGCCGTGACCTGCTCAAGGTCTCGGAGGCCTGCGGGGTCTGGCACCCCGGCCTGCTGACCGTCGACGACGTCGAGCTCCTGCTCGGCAACCGCAAGGCCACTCCCCTCGGCGAGATCTACGAGTACGAGCCCGGGTGGGGCGCGCTCTCCGACGAGGACGCGGCCGCGATCATCGAGATCATGTCGCAGACCGCGCCCACGGAGGACGACGAGGACCTCCCCGTCACTTCACCTCACGCGTGAGGATCCGGTAGGTCCCGATCGCCATCGGGAGACCGACCCAGACGGCGGTCGCGGTGGCGAGCTGGCCCCAGTTCTCCCCGGTCATGGTCCCATCGGTCAGGGGGGCAGTGACGAGCTGGAGGTCGAGCCAAGCGGCGACGTCCTGCATCCGCTGGATCATCGCCGTGAGGATCGTCCAGACCGTCGGCAGCGCCAGGCTGGCGACGATCGCCATCGGCGTGCTGAGCAGGGCCGCGCCGAAGGCGACGCCCTGCAGGGTGTAGATCACGGCCGCGAGCACGAGGCCCGCCAGGGAGAGGCCGGTGAGGGTGAACTCCCCGCCGGCGACGAGCGTGGCCAGAGATGCAGCGAGCGCGCCGGCGAGGAGCAGCACGAGGCAGAGGGCGACGGCGGCGGTGACCTTGGCGCCCACGACCCGGCCGCGCCGGGGCACGAGGGTGAAGGTCGCCAGGCCCGTCCGCTGGCTCCACTCCTGGGTCGCCGACATGATGCCCATGATCGGCAGGAGCATGACCATGGGCATGAAGATGAAGCCGAGGAAGGTCGAGAAGGCGTGATCCTCGCCGCCCTGGCCCCAGATGACCAGACCGCCGGCGATGAGGAAGCCGATGGTCGCCATGACGACGAGCATCCACATCCCTGCCCGGGTGTCGACCATCTTGCGCAGCTCGATGCCGACGAGCCGGGTGAAGGGCACCCGGTCACCGGTGACGTCGACGGGCGCTGGGGTCGGGGCCTGCGTGGACTCGGTGGGTGCGGTGGCGGTGCTCATGCGGCAATCCCCTCTCGGGACTCGGATGCGGTCAGGGTGAGGAAGAGCTCCTCGAGGCCGCCGGCGGAGCCGGAGGCGAGGTCGGTGAGGACGATCCGGGCCTCGAGCGCGATGCGGCCGACGGCCTCGCTGCTCGCCTGGGCGAGCAGGCCGGCCGGGGTGATGGTGACGTCGATGCCCGCCCGGCTCAGGGCGGCCAGCAGGGCCTCGTCGTCGACCGACCGCACGCGGGTGCCCTGCTGCTGCAGCAGCTGCTCGACCGTGCCCTCGGCGACGATGCGGCCGTTGCCGATGATGACGAGCTCGTCGGCGACGATCTGCACCTCGGAGAGCAGGTGGGAGGAGAGCAGGACCGTACCGCCGCGGTCGGCGAAGCCGCGCAGCAGGCCCCGCATCCAGTGGATGCCTTGCGGGTCGAGGCCGTTGGCCGGCTCGTCGAGGACGAGCACCTCGGGGTCTCCGATGAGCGCAGCCGCCAGTCCGAGCCGCTGCCGCATGCCGAGCGAGTAGTCGCGCACCCGCCGGCTGGCCTCCTTGTCGGTGAGGCCGACGGCCGCGAGGCCCCCGTCGACGGCCGATGGGCCCACCCCGATCGTCCGGGCGGCCAGGGTCAGCACCTCGCGCCCCGTCCGACCGGGGTGCTGGGCGGAGGCGTCGAGCATGACGCCGACGTGTCGACCCGGGTTGGGCAGGTCGACGTATCGACGGCCGAGGACGTGGGCCTCGCCGGAGGTCGGAGGCGTCAGACCGGTCATCATCCGCATCGCCGTCGACTTGCCCGCACCGTTGGGGCCGAGGAAGCCGGTGACGCTGCCCGGGCGGGCCGTGAAGGAGATGTCGTCGACGGCGGTGAAGTCGCCGTAGCGCTTGGTCAGGTGGGTCACGGTGATCATGACTCCCACGATGCTGCGGGGGCGCGAAGGGGGCATCGGCCGCGGGTCTCGACCGTGCCTCCTCCTTTGGTCGGGGGTGGCGGCGACGACGTCAGCCCGAGGACGGATGCCGCCGGGTCACCCGTGCGCCTACCGTGGCCCGGTGACTGGTGGACGACCCCGCGACGAACGCCTCCCCGACCGGCTCACGTGGTGGGACACCACGTGGCGGATGGGGGCGGCGCTGCTGCTCGGCGTCACCTTCTGGATCTTCACGGTGGCCGTGATGTTCCCTGACGCGGACGAGGACCTGCCCGAGGGGCTGCGCACCGCGTGGTTGGTCCTCGTCGACCCGGCCATCGGTCTTGTCGCGACCGCCCTGCTGCCGCTCCGACGTCGGTGGCCGGTGCTCACCACGGCCCTGACGACGATCATGTCGGCGGGCTCCACGGTCGCGGCCGGCGCCCAGACGATCGCGATGGTCTCCCTGGCGACCCGCCAGCGCTGGCGCGAGATCGGCCCGCTCGTCGCCCTGACCGTGCTCGCCGGGGTCGTCAGCACCCGGGTCGTCTACCCGGACCCCGAGGCGCTGCCGCTGTGGGGCGAGGCCCTGGTCAACGCGCTCGTCATCGCCGTGGTCGTCGCCGTCGGCTACTCGATCGGCTCCCGTCGGGCCCTGGTGCGCTCCTGGGTGGACCGCGCCCGCGCCGCCGAGTCGGAGCAGAGCGCACGGGTCGCCCAGGCGCAGACCGCGGAGCGCGCCCGGATCGCCCGCGAGATGCACGACGTGCTCGCGCACCGCATCTCGCTCATCACCATGCACTCGGGCCTGCTCACCTACCGCGAGGACCTGCCCGAGGCGCAGCGGCGCGAGGCCGTCACTGCCATCGACACCAATGCCCGGGCCGCACTCACCGACCTGCGCGAGGTGCTCGGGGTCCTGCGCGACGAGGAGACGGGCGGCTCCCTTCGTCCGCAGCACACCCTGCTCGACCTGCCGGAGCTGCTCGACGACGCCCGGTCCGCCGGTGCGCGGGTCGTCCTCGACGACGGCGGCCTCGACCTGGCCGCCGTGCCCGAGACCCTGGGGCGGACCGTCTACCGCGTCGTGCAGGAGGGTCTGACCAATGCCCGCAAGCACGCGCCGGGGGCCGCGGTGACGGTGAAGCTCTCCGGGCGGCCCGGCGAGCAGCTCGCCGTCACCGTCGACAACCCGCGGGCCGTGGGGCACCGCTCGTCCGCGCCGACCTCCGGCCTCGGCCTGCTCGGCCTCACCGAGCGTGTCGAGCTCGCCGGGGGACGTCTGACGCACGGCTGGCAGGGCGACGGGACCCACCGCCTCGCCGTGTCGCTACCGTGGCCGGCATGAGCGCCCCGATCTCCGTCGTCCTCGTCGACGACGACGCGATGGTCCGCACGGCGTTGTCGATGATCCTCGGGGCGGCCCCGGAGATCACGGTCGTCGGGCAGGCCGAGGACGGTCGACAGGCCCTGTCGGTCATCGCGGAGCACTCCCCCGACGTCGTCCTCATGGACATCCGGATGCCCCGCCTGGACGGTCTGGCCGCGACCGACGCGCTGGTCCGCAGCGGGTCGCCGAGCAAGGTCGTGGTCCTCACGACCTTCGACGCTGACGACGACGTCATGCGTGCCCTGCAGCACGGGGCCGACGGCTTCCTCCTCAAGGACACGCCTCCGGACCGCATCGTCGAGGCGGTGCGTCTCGTGGCCGCCGGCCAGTCGATCCTCTCGCCGAGCGTCACCGCCGGGGTGCTGGCCTCCGTGCGTGACGCCCGTCGGGCCGGCGACGACTCCGCCCGTCAGGCCGCTCGCGACCGACTCGCTGCGCTCACCGATCGGGAGCTCGAGGTCGCGCAGGCCGTGGGGGCGGGGATGTCCAATGCCGATATCTCGCGCGAGCTCTACCTGAGCGTCGCGACCGTCAAGGCGCACGTCGGTCGGATCCTCGACAAGCTCGGGGCGGACAACCGTGTCCAGGTCGCGATCACCGTCCACGACGCCGAGCTCGACACCCGCCCCTGATCTCCCCCTTCGCATCTCCCTAGGGAAATGCGCACTCCCGACCGCATTTCCCTAGGGAAATGCGTACTCCCCTCGGCATCTCCCTAGGGAAATGTCAGCCGAAGGGGGTCAGGCCAGGGCTGCGTACGCCTCCCGCAGCAGGCCCTCGTCGGGCCCCTCGAGCCGGGTCGGCTCGGCGAGCCCGCCGAGCACGACGAAGCGCAGGGTGCTGCCGCGGGTCTTCTTGTCGCGGCGCAGGGCGACGAGCAGCTCGTCGAAGCTCGCGCCGGAGTACGTCGTCGGCAGCCCGAGCAGCCCGAGCACGTAGCGGTGGCGCTCGAGCAGCGCGGCGTCGATGCGTCCGGTGCGGTGGGCCACCTCGGCGGCGAAGACCATGCCGATCGCCACGGCCTCGCCGTGCCGCATCCGGTAGCCCTCGTGGTGCTCGATGGCGTGGCCGAGCGTGTGCCCGTAGTTGAGGATCTCGCGCAGGTGCGACTCCTTGAGGTCCGCGGCGACGACCTGCGCCTTGACGGCGATCTTGCGCTCGATAGCCTCACGCAGTGCGGCCGAGCCCGGCTCCTGCACCCCGGACTCGTCGGCCTCGACGATCTCGAGGATCCGCGGGTCGGCGATGAAGCCACCCTTGACGACCTCGGCCAGCCCCGCGGACAGGTCCGCCGGGGGCAGCGTGGCCAGGTGGTCGAGGTCGCAGAGCACCGCGTGGGGCGTGTGGAAGGCCCCGACGAGGTTCTTGCCCTCGGCGGTGTTGATGCCGGTCTTGCCACCGACGGCGGCGTCGACCATGCCCAGGACCGTCGTCGGCACGTGGACGACCGCCACGCCACGCAGCCAGGCCGCGGCCGCCCACCCACCGAGGTCGGTGACGCTGCCGCCGCCGACGGCGACGACGGCGTCGCTGCGCGTGAAGCCCGCGACGCCCATGGTCGACCACAGTCCGGCTGCGACCTCGACGGTCTTGGCCGCCTCGGCGTCCGGCACGGCGGCGACGTGGACCTCGAGTCCCGACGCCCGCAGGGAGCTGATCACCGGCTCGGCCAGCGCAGCCAGCGGTGCGCCGTGCACCACGAGCACGCGGGCGACACCCTCTGGGAGCTGCTCGGCCACCCGGCTGGAGACCCCGTGGCCGACGAGGACGTCGTAGTCCTCACCGACGCTGATCGTCGTCACGTCACTCATGCGCTCTCCTCGAGCAGGGTCAGTGCCTCGGCGACGACGGCCTCGACGTCGCGTCCGGCGGTGTCGACGCGGTGGTCGGCCAGCGACTCGTAGGTCGGGCGGCGCGCCTCCATCGTCGTGATCCAGCTCTGGCGGGGGTTGACCGACAGCAGCGGTCGGCTCTTGTCGAAGCCGATGCGCTTGGCGGCATCGGCTATGCCGACGTCGAGGAAGAGCACGCGGTGCCCCTCGAGCGCAGCGGTCACGTCGGGGATCATCGGCGCTCCGCCGCCGAGCGCGAGCACGACACCGTCCTCGCGCAGGGCGTCGAGCACCGCGCGGCGCTCTGCGGCGCGGAAGTAGTCCTCCCCCTCCTCGACGAAGAGGTCGGAGATGGTCCGCCCCTCACGCTCCTCGACGAGCGCGTCGGTGTCGACGAGCCGTCGCCCCAGCCGGGCGGCGACCTCGGCAGCCACGGTCGACTTGCCGACCCCGGGCGGTCCGATGACGACGACGAAGGGAACCCCGCTCACCCCTGCCACGTCCGCATGAGCTCCGGGATCGAGTCGAGGTAGGCCCGGTGGTTGCGCGCGGTCTCGGCGACCGAGTCGCCGCCGAACTTCTCGACGCAGGCCTCGGCGAGCACGAGCGCGACCATCGCCTGGGCGACGACGCCCGCAGCCGGCACGGCGCACACGTCGGAGCGCTGGTGGATCGCGGTCGCCGGGTCGCTGCCGGTGACGTCGACGGTCTCCAGGGCACGCGGGACGGTGCTGATCGGCTTCATCGCCGCGCGGACGCGGAGTACGTCGCCGGTGCTCATCCCCCCTTCGGTACCGCCGGCCCGACCGGTGCGGCGGTGGATCACGCCGTCGCCGTCACGCTCCATCTCGTCGTGCGCGGCGGAGCCGCGACGGCGGGCCGTCGTGAAGCCGTCGCCGACCTCGACGCCCTTGATCGCCTGGATGCCCATGAGGACACCGGCCAGGCGCGCATCGAGGCGGCGGTCCCAGTGGACGTGGCTGCCCAGGCCCGGCGGCAGGCCGTAGGCGAGGACCTCGACGACACCGCCGAGCGTGTCGCCATCCTTCTTGGCCGCCTCGATCTCGGCGACCATCGCATCGGTGCCCTCGCGGGTCATCGCCCGTACGGGGTTGGCGTCGAGGGTGGCGGTGTCGTCGGGCGTCGGCAGCGGACCGTCGGCGGGGGCCTCCCCTTCGCCGATCGCGACGGTGTGCGCGACGAGCCGGATCCCGTAGGCCTGCTCGAGGAATCGCTCAGCCACCTCGCCGAGGGCCACGCGGGCGGCGGTCTCACGGGCCGAGGCGCGCTCGAGCACCGGACGGGCCTCGTCGAAGCCGTACTTCTGCATGCCGACGAGGTCGGCGTGGCCGGGGCGGGGGCGGGTCAGCGGCCGGTTGCGGGCGATCTCCTTCTCCGCGTTGACGTCGTCGGAGGCGGCGAAGGCGGCGGCATCGACGGGGTCGGCGCTCATGACCGTCTCCCACTTGGGCCACTCGGTGTTGCCGATCATCACGGCGAGCGGGGAGCCGAGGGTGCTGCCGTGGCGCACTCCGCCGAGGAAGGTCACCTGGTCCTGCTCGAACTTCATCCGGGCACCGCGCCCGTAGCCGAGACGGCGACGGGCAAGCGCACCCGCGACGTCCGAGGTCGTCACCTCGACCCCGGCGGGCAGCCCTTCGAGGGTCGCCACGAGGGCCTGGCCGTGCGACTCACCAGCAGTCAACCAACGCAACATGTCTGGCATCTTCCCATCCTGCCCGAGCCAGGCCGTCACGCGTCCGGGGTGTGACCGCTCTCCCCCAGCGCCGCCCGACCCGCGGCCTGCATCTGCGCCACCGGTGCCGGCTCACCGGTGAAGAGCTCGAACTGGCGCGCCGCCTGGTGGACGAGCATCTCCAGGCCCGAGACCACGTGCGCCCCGTGCGTGGCCGCGGCGCGGCCGAGGGGGGTCGGCCAGTCGGCGTAGACGACGTCGAGCAGGACCGTCCCGGTGAGGTCACGCCCGGCGTGCTCGCCGGCGCCAGCATTGGCCGCACCCGCCGGCACGGTCGAGACGACCGCCCGGTCCCCCGTGCTCGCCCACTCCTGCAGCGGCACGACCCGCAGCTCGATGTCGGCGACGTCGGCGAGTGCGGCGGCCCGCTCCGGGGTCCGCGCCGCGACGGTCACCTGACGGGCCCCCAGCGCCACGAGTCCGAGCACGGCCGACCGCGCGGTCGCCCCCGACCCGATGACGGTCGCGGACTCGAGGTCGGCCACCCCGGCCTCGGCCAGCGCCGCCGTGACGCCGTGCACGTCGGTGTTGTCGCCAGCCCACCCCGAGTCGGTGCGCACCAACGTGTTGATGGCACCGGCCCGGCGGGCCGTGTCGGTCACCGACTCGGCCACGTCGAAGGCGGCAACCTTGAGCGGCATCGTCAGGCTGAGCCCGCGCCACATGACGTCGAGGGCGGTGACGAAGGGGGCCAGCCCCCCTTCGTCGACCTCGTGGGCCGTGTACCGCCAGTCGGCGAGCCCGGTCGCCTCGTACCCGGCCCGGTGGAGGGTCGGGGACAGCGAGTGGTCGATCGGGCTGCCGAGGACACCCGCGTGCAGCGGCGTCAGCACCGGTCCTGGTTGTCCGAGCACCACTGCTGGAACTCCTTGACGTTGTTGTCGTGCTCGCGCTGGGTCTCGGCGAACTTCGTCTCGCCCGTGTCGGGGTTGACGGTGACGAAGAAGAGCCAGTCGCCCTCGTCCGGGTCACCGGCTGCCTTGATGGCCTCCGCGCCCGGGTTGTTGATCGGCCCCGGCGGCAGCCCGGTGTGCTTGTACGTGTTGTACGGGCTGTCACTCGCGCGCATCTCGTCGGTCGTCCCGGCCTTGCCGCGCTCTTGGAAGACGTAGTGGACGGTGCTGTCCATGTTGAGCATGCCGACGGTCGGGCCGTCCACGTCCTCGAGGCGGTTTTCGATGACCCGGGCGACCTTGCCGCGGTCAGCAGCACCGGACTCGCCCTCGACGATGGAGGCGACGGTCAGGGTGCGCTCCCAGTCCTTGCGGGCGACGCCGGCCTCGGTAAGCTGGTCGGTCGTCATCGTGATCATCTGGTTGAGTTGCTGGACGGCGCTCGTGCCCTTCTCGAACTCGTAGGTCGAGGGGAAGAGCCAGCCCTCGAGGTCACCCTCGGCCTCGTCGGGCAGCTTGAGGTCGCTCGACTTCTCGGCCTTCTCGTAGTCCGCGACGGGGACACCGGTGCCCTCGGAGAGCTTCGTGTAGATCTCCGAGCGCCACAGCCCCTCGCTCAGGGTGATCCCCCGGGCGACCCGCGCCTTGGGGTCGAGGAGCCGGTCGAAGGCACTCGACGCGGACATCTCCTTGCGCATGGAGTACGTGCCCGGCTGGATCGCCGAGGCCTTGTCGGGCTGCGACTGGGCGACGGAGGTGAAGCTGCTCGTCGACTTGACGACGCCGGCCTCGACGAGCGTCTCGCCGATCTGGGACCCCGCCATGCCGGAGGTGATCTCGACCTCGACGCTGCCGTGCCCCGTGCCCTCGTAGTCGGTGCTCTCCCCCGCGCCGGGGATCAGCGATCGTAGCGACCCGAAGGCGAAGAACATCGCGGCCACGACGACCGCGGCGGCGAGCACCATCGCCACGCACCCCGCACCTCGCCGTCGGTCGGTACGGGTGTCCCGTGCCCGGCGCTGTCGTCGGGTGTGGCCCCGGTGAGACCGGCCCTGGTCGAAGATGTCCTCGTCCAGCTCACTCATGCTGTCGTGCCCTTCCGCGGTGTGCGTCGGCGCGGCCGACCGACCCGTTCCCCGGGGGGTCCACCGGTTGCGCGCTCCGTGTCCAGCGCAGTCTGCAGGATCAGGACTGCTGCCGCTTGGTCAACCACGCCCCGATGGCGCCGACCGGCCACACCGCTGTCCCGCAGGCCCCGATGAGCATCCACCGTCGTGAGCCGCTCGTCCACGAGGCGGACCGGCGTGTTGTCGATCGGCGCGTCCTGGAGCGCCGAACGCAGGCGGGTGGCCCATTCCCGGGCCTTGGCGGCCGCCGGCCCCTCGCTCCCGTCGAGGGAGCGAGGCAGCCCGACGACCACCTCGATCGCGGCGAGGTCGGTCACGATCTCGACGACCCGGTCGATGTCGGCATCGTGCTCGAGATCACGTGGCACCGTCTCGACGGGCGTCGCGAGCAACCCCTCAGGGTCGCTCGAGGCGACGCCGACCCGGGCGTCGCCGACGTCGACGCCGACCCGGGCCCCGCGGCGCATGCCGGGGTCAGCCACCGATCTCCCGCTCGACGGCTGCGAGTGCGTCCTCGACCTTCGTGGCGTCCTGGCCGCCTCCCTGCGCGAGGTCGTCCTTGCCACCGCCACCGCCGCCGAGGACCTGGGCCGCGACCCGCACGAGAGCGCCGGCCTTGACCCCCTTCGCCCGGGCGGCCTCGTTGGTCGCGATGACGATGACCGGCTTGCCGGGGCCGTCGCCGGTGAGTGCGACGACGGTCGGCCGCTCCTCGCCGAGCTGGGCCCGGGTGTCGGTGACCATCTGCCGCAGGTCGTCGGGCGCGCCACCGGCGACGTGCACGCCGACGTAGGTCACGCCGGCGACGTCGCTCGCGGCGTCGGTGAGGGAGCCCGCGGAGGCCGCGACCTGCTCGCGGCGCACCTTGTCCAGCTCCTTCTCGACCTCACGCAGGCGGGCGACGAGCTCACCGACGCGCTCGGGCAGGTCGGCGGCCGGAGCCTTGACGATGCTCGACAGCTCGGCGACGAGCGCGCGCTCGGTCGCCAGGTGCTGCAGGGCGTTCATGCCGACGAAGGCCTCGAGGCGGCGCACGCCGGAGCCGACGGAGGACTCACCGGTGAGGGTGAGCGCGCCGATCTGGCTCGAGTGGCGCACGTGGGTGCCACCGCAGAGCTCGCGCGACCACTCGCCGCCGATCTCGATGACGCGCACCTGCTCGTCGTAGGTCTCGCCGAAGAGCGCCAGCGCACCGCGCTCGCGCGCCTCGGGCAGCGTCATCCAGTCCGCGGAGACGGGCAGGTCGTCGCGGACCGCGAGGTTGGCGACGTGCTCGATCTCGGCACGGGCGTCGGCGGACAGCGACTGGTTCCACGCGAAGTCCAGGCGCAGGTAGCCGGGCTTGTTGTAGGAGCCGGACTGCAGGGCCGACGGGCCGAGCACCTGGCGCAGCGCCGCGTGGACGACGTGGGTGCCCGAGTGCGCCTGGCAGGCGTCGATGCGCCACTGCGGGTCGACCTGCGCGGAGGACTCCTGGCCCACGCGCACGGAGCCGTCGGCGACCTCGACCGTGTGGACGACCAGGCCCTTGACCGGGCGCTGGACGTCGCGCACGAGCAGCCGCGCCCCGTCGACGACGATGATGCCGGAGTCAGCGATCTGGCCGCCGGACTCGGCGTAGAAGCTCGTGCGGTCGAGCACGACCTGACCGGTCTGGCCCGGCTCGAGCTCCTCGACCCGGGAGCCGTCCCGGACGAGACCGACGACCGATCCGCTGGTCGTCAGCTCCTCGTAGGCGCGCCAGTCGGTCGCGCCGAGCGCACGCAGGTCCTTCCACACCTCGGTGTTGGCGTGTCCGCCCTTCTTCGCCTTGGCGTCGGCCTTGGCACGCTGGCGCTGCTCGTCCATGAGGCGGACGAAGCCGTCGCGGTCGACCTTGAGGCCCTGCTCGGCCGCCATCTCGAACGTGAGGTCGATGGGGAAACCGTAGGTGTCGTGCAGGGCGAAAGCCTGCTCCCCGGCGAGGGTGTCGCCGCCACTCTCCTTGGTCCGGCCCACCGCGGTGTCGAGGATCGTCGTGCCCTGCGCGAGGGTACGGCGGAAGGCCTGCTCCTCGGCGTACGCGATCTGCGCGATCCGGTCGAAGCCGGTGCGCAGCTCGGGGTAGGACGCGCTCATCCGCTCCATCGACACGGGAAGCAGGTGCGGCAGGGCCGGGTCCTCGTATCCGAGCAGGCGCATCGCGCGCACCGCACGGCGCAGCATGCGGCGCAGGACGTAGCCGCGACCCTCGTTGCCCGGGGTGACGCCGTCACCGATGAGCATGAGCGAGGAGCGCACGTGGTCGGCGACGACGCGCAGGTGGACGTCGTCGGGGTGCGAGTCGCCAGCGGTCTGACCGGACTGGGTGCCGTAGGTGCGGCCGGTCATCTCGGCGGCCTTCTCCAGCACCGGGTAGACCTCGTCGATCTCGTACATGTTGTCGACGCCCTGGAGGATGCTCGCGATCCGCTCCAGGCCCATGCCGGTGTCGACGTTCTGCGCCGGCAGCGGGCCGGCGACGTCGAAGTCCGCCTTGGAGCGGACGGCCGAGAGCTCGTACTGCATGAAGACGAGGTTCCAGATCTCCATGTAGCGGTCCTCGTCGACCTCCGGCCCGCCCTCGCGGCCGTACTCCTCGCCGCGGTCGTAGAAGATCTCGCTGCACGGGCCACCGGGGCCGGGCACGCCCATCGACCAGTAGTTGTCGGCCTCGGCGCGACGCACGATCCGCTCCTTGGGGATCGAGGTCAACTCGAGCCACAGCTGCTCGGCCTCGTCGTCGTCGGTGTAGACCGTCGCCCACAGGCGCTCGGGGTCCAGCCCGTAGCCGCCCTCTGGCTGGGGGGTGGTGAGCAGCTCCCACGCGAAGGCGATGGCGTCACGCTTGAAGTAGTCGCCGAAGGAGAAGTTGCCGTTCATCTGGAAGAAGGTGCCGTGCCGCGAGGTCTTGCCGACCTCGTCGATGTCACCGGTGCGCACGCACTTCTGCACGCTCGTGGCGCGGGTCCAGGCGGGCGTCTCCTGGCCGAGGAAGTAGGGCTTGAAGGGGACCATGCCGGCGTTGACGAAGAGGAGGTTGGGGTCCTCGTGGATCAGCGGGGCGGAGGGGACGACCGCGTGTCCCTTGCCCTCGAAGAAGGTGAGCCAACGTCGCCGGATCTCGGCAGTTTCCATGGGTGTTCGCGTCCAATCAGTGGTGCAGTGGGGTTCTCGGGGCAGGAGCGAAGGGGGCGACCGGCGCGTCAGGCGCGGGCCGACCCCGAGGTAGCTCGCCGCGCGGTGGTCCGGCGCGGGCATCCGAGAGGCACGGTCATGGCCCCCACCTTACCCACCGGTCGGTGCCCGGCCTCAGCACAGCGCGGTGTCGACGGGGCCCACTTGGCCCGAGGGCACCCGGCCCGCCTGACGCCGGTCACCCGGTGTCGAGCAGCTCGATGGTTGCGTCGGGTCTGAGCACATCGACACGGCGTCGTCGCCGGGCCGTCCTGTCGCGGCACGGGAGCATCGACAGCAACCTGGCCTCCGCGGTGGAAGGGTCCGGCAGGGAAGGCTTCGGCAGGCGCTCGAGGACCGGCGGCACGGGACTGCCGTAGCGGTGCCCCGTCGGGGTCAGGGTGACGACCTCGGGCGCGTTGCACGCGGCCGAGCTCGCGCCGCCTGCGCGCGCTTCGACGGTTGCGGAACGCCACCCGGGTCGCGCCTTGGTGAGGTTGTGGCGCGCGCACAGCCCCTGGCCGTTGTGCGCGGTCGTCGCACCTCCGAGGGCCACCGCCACGACGTGGTCGTCGTGCCGGATCGGGGCATCGCAGAAGGGGAAGCGGCACACCCCGTCGCGCACGCGCAGCAGCCGCCGCAGCGAGGCCGGGAAGGAACGCCGATGCGGGTCGGTGGCGACGACGCGGTCCACGTCGTCGGTGAAGATGCGCCGCAGCCAGGCGCGACCCGACACCTCGCCGTCACCCGCGCCGCCGTCACCCGCACCGCCATCTCCCGCGCCGTCGACCCCGAGGACGAGGTCACGGGCCAGCCCGGCCGGGAGTGGACCGTGCCCGGGCAGCGCGGCCGGCAGGTCGTCGAGGCCGAGCAGGCTGCCGGGCGACATGACGAGCTGCACCTCGACCGGCACCGCATCGGCGGCCGCCTGCCCGGTCAGGCGCTCGACGAAGAGGTCGGCCATGAGCTGCCCGAGGCCACGGTCGTCCCCGGCAGCCTTGGCCGCCTCGGCATCGCACCTCAGGGCGGCCCACGCCGCCACCCCCTGCTCGACGGGCAGCAGCCCGGAGACCGCGGCCATCGTGTCGGGCTGCGGACGGATCGTCACCCGCCGGTCCACCGTGGCCCGCGCGCGACGACGGGCCGTGGCTCGGGAGTCGATCGCCAGGGCCATCGCCCGGGCTGCCCGCTCGATCTGCCGCGGTGTCATGGTCGCCAGCCGGTCGGCGAGCTCGGCGTCGACTCGCCGTCGGTCGTCGGGATCCAGGACCGCCGTCTCCTTGGCCAGGAGGGTCGCGCCCCACTCGCACACCGTCCCCACGGTGAGGTGCGCCAAGGTGCAGGGCAGCTCGTCGACGAGCGCGCGGGCCAGACCGAGATGTCGGGAGCCGAGGGTCGCGCTCTCACGGCGCGCCAGGCCGATCTCGTCCCCCAACCCGCGGGCCCGCTACGCGGCGGGCATCCCGGCATCCATCTCGCGCGCCAAACGACCCTCACGCAGGGCTGCGGTGACCCTGGCCTGGGCGGCCGCGGCGGCGGACTTCAGCCGCTCCAGCGCTGCGATCTCGTCGATCGCCTCCGCCTCGTCGACCGGACCGCCGAGCTCCCGCAGACGCTCGATCATCCCCGTGACGCCGGTGGCGTCGAGGGTGTCGAGGGGTGCGGTGAGGTCCATGACGGAACACTACGGGCGAGCACCGACAACGTTCCTTCGCTGATCCGTGGCCGACCCGGGGTTCGACCGGATGTTCGTCGAGGACCTCGTCGGGTCAGCCGACCGGGCCGTGGCTCGCTGCCACGTCACGGGCACCGCGAAGGGAGCGCCCGTCCCCTTCGAGGTGGCCGGCTTCATCACCGCTCGGGACGGTCTGGTCGGGAAGCTCACCGAGGTCTGGGCGGACGTCGGGGCCACCGGCCAGAGGGGACGCGCCCGGACTGACGAAGAAGGTCACGGGGGTTGAGAAGATGCATCGACATCACCCGGGCCATGACGTGCTGGGATGGAGTCATGGATCTCCAGCTCGGTCTCGACACCTTCGGCGACATCGCCCTCGGCCCCGACGGGCAGCCACTGCCCGCCGCCACCGTCATCCGCGAGGTCCTCGCGGAGGGTCAGCTCGCCGACTCCCTCGGCATCGACGTCTTCGGGGTCGGCGAGCACCACCGCCCCGACTACGCCGTCTCCGCACCCGACACCCTCCTCGCCGGCCTGGCGACGACGACCGAGAGGATCCGCCTGGGCACGTCGGTCACCGTGCTGAGCTCCGACGACCCGATCCGGGTCTTCGAGCGCTTCTCGACCGTCGACGCCCTCTCCCACGGGCGCGCCGAGATCACCGTCGGGCGCGGCTCCTTCGTCGAGTCCTTCCCGCTCTTCGGCCTCGACCTGCAGGACTACGAGGTCCTCTTCTCCGACAAGCTCGACCTCCTCGCGCACGTGCTGCGCGAGGGGCCGGTCCGCTGGCAGGGCAGCACCCGCCCGCCGGTCGAGGTCGACCGGATCATGCCGCCGACCGCGTCCGGTCACCTGCCGACGTGGGTGGGGGTGGGCGGCACGCCCGCGTCGGTCGTGCGCGCGGCCCGCTACGGCATGCCGATCGTCATCGCGATCATCGGTGGGGCGACGGCTCAGTTCGCCCCGCTCGCCGACCTCTACCGTCGCGCCTGCGAGGAGGCCGGCCACCCGGGCCTTCCGGTCGCAGTCCACTCCCCCGGCCACGTCGGCGAGACGGACGAGCAGGCGGCGCAGGAGTACCTGCCGTACTTCGTCGAGCAGATGCACAAGCTCGGCGCCGAGCGCGGCTGGCCGCCCATGACCGAGGCGCAGGCCCGTCAGCAGCTCACCCCGGAGGGTGCGGTCTACTGCGGCTCCCCCGAGACCGTGGCGCGCAAGATCGCGACGACGCTGCGCACGCTGGGCGCGACCCGCTTCCAGCTCAAGTACAGCAACGGCCGCCTGCCCCACAACCTGCGGATGTCCTCGATCCGACTCTACGGCGAGCAGGTCGTCCCGCGGGTCCGTGAGCTCATGGGCGAGGCCTGACTCCTCAGCCCTTGCCGCGCAGCCGCCCCCGCAACCACGCCCACCTCTCCTGCAGCCGCGCCTCGAAGCCGCGATCGGTCGGCCGGTAGTACGACCGGTCGGCCAGTTCGGCGTGCAGATCGTCGGGCAGGTACTGCTGGGCGGCGACCCCATCGGGCTGGTCGTGCGCGTAGACGTAGCCCTCGACCTTCGCACCGCCGACGGCCCCCTTCGCCCGGTCGGACGCCTGCGTGTAGCCGGACCCGCGCAGGTGCGGCGGGACCGCCTGGACCTTGCCGGCGCGCACGTCGGCCACCGCCTCGTTGATCCCGGTGTAGGCCGCATTGGACTTCGGCGCGAGCGTGTTGTGGACGACCGCCTGGGCGAGGATGATCCGCGCCTCCGGCATGCCGATCTGGGCGACGGCGTGCATCGCCGCGACCGCGGTCTGCAGCGCGGTCGGGTCGCCCATGCCGACGTCCTCCGAGGCCGAGATGACGATCCGTCGGGCGATGAAGCGCGGGTCCTCCCCCGCCTCGAGCTGGCGGGCGAGGTAGTGCAGAGCGGCGTCGACGTCCGACCCGCGCATCGACTTGATGAAGGCCGAGGCGACGTCGTAGTGCTGGTCACCGGTGCGGTCGTAGCGCACCGCCGCCCGCGCCACCGCCTGCTCGACGTGCGCGAGGGTGAGCGGGATCCCCTCCTCCGGCACCTCACGACCGAAGGGGACGTCATCGCTCGCCACCCCCGCCGCCGCCTCGAGCGAGGTGAGGGCACGACGCGCGTCACCGCCGGCGATCGCGACCAGGTGCTCCCGGGCGTCGTCGGCGAGGTCGTAGCCGTCGGCCAGCCCGCGCTCGTCGACCAGGGCTGCATCGAGCACCTCGCCGACCTGCTCGCGGGTGAGCGACTCGAGCGTCACGAGGATCGAGCGGGAGAGCAGCGGCGCGATGACCGAAAAGCTCGGGTTCTCCGTCGTCGCCGCGACGAGCACGACCTCACGATTTTCGACGCCGGGGAGCAGTGCGTCCTGCTGCGCCTTGCTGAAGCGGTGGATCTCGTCGAGGAAGAGGACCGTCTGCCGGCCGTACATCGACCGGTTGGTCGCGGCCCGCTCCATCACCGCCCGGACGTCCTTGACCCCTGCGGTCACCGCCGACAGCTGGACGAAGTCCCGGTCCGCGGCCGTCGCGACGAGGTGCGCCAAGGTCGTCTTGCCGGTGCCGGGCGGGCCCCAGATGATCGCCGACATGGGCCCGGCGACGGCATTGGCGCTGCCCTCCACGAGCCGTCGCAGCGGCGACCCGGGGCGCAGCACCTCGCCCTGGCCGCGCACCTCGTCGAGGGTGCGCGGGCGCATCCGCACGGCCAGCGGCGCGTTGAGGTCGGCGCCGGTGGGTTCCGTGTCGTCCTGGGCGGAGGCGAAGAGATCGTCGGGAACCACAGGTGGCACGCTATCCCGGTGAGCAGACACCCCGCCCTGACGACCCCCACCGAGGTCCCGATGGACCGGCTGCTCCCCTTCACCGCCGACGACCCGGCCGTGCGGGCCGAGGCCACCCCGAGCGTGGAGCAGGCCGCCCTCGGGCTGCGCCGTGACGGCCGCTGGGCCGTCGCCTTCGTGCGCCCCACCCACACGCACGGCATCTCCCTCATGCTCCGCGGGGACGATGCCCTCCTCCGCGAGCTGGTGGGCTCCGCCCCCTTCGTCGCGTGGTCGGGGCAGGCGCGGGCGAAGGGAGCACGGGCCGTCACCCTGCCGCGAACGGCCGAGGACCTCGGCCTCATCGTCGCCACGCCCTCGCGATGGGAGTTCATGTCGACGACCGAGGTCATCCCCGTGGTCGCGCCCCGCGGCCTCGTCGAGCTGCCCCTCGCCGACCGTGACGAGGTGCAGGCCCTGCTCGACGAGCACAACCCCGGCACCGACGGGCAGCCCTTCGCCCGCCCGGGGCAGCGGTGGGTCGGGGTGCGCGACGACGCCGGCGCGCTGCTGGCGGTCGGCTGCTGCGAGCCGGAGTCCTCAGGTGCACCCGTCCTGGCCGGCATCACCGTCGTCCCGGCCGCGCGCGGGCTCGGTCTCGGCCGGGCCGTGACCGCCGACCTGACGCGGGTCGCGGTGGCCGAGCACGGGTGGTGCACGCTCGGCATGTACTCGCACAACGCCCGGGCGCGCGGGGTCTACCGTTCTCTGGGATACGTCGTGCAGGCAGAGTGGAGCAGCGGGAGGTTGGCCTGATGTCCGGTGTGGTCAGCGAGTACCTGCATCCGCTCGTCCGCTGGAACCCAGGACCGCAGCGCCGCTGGATCGCCGGGCGTGCGGCGGTGGCCGTCGCCCTGCCGCTCATCGGTTTCACCGTGGCCGGTCACCCGCAGCAGGCCTTCCTCGCCGGCATGGGCGTCTTCGCCGTGCTCTACGGCGCCTCGGCCCCGGTCCGCCGTCGCTTCGTCATCACGCCCCTCGCGGGGCTGGGACTGCTGGCCTCGATGGCCCTGGGGATCGCTCTCGCCGGTCACGCCTCCCTCGCGATCATCGCGATGGCGCTCGCCGCCACGGTCGCCGCGATGCTCACCTACACGCTCCAGATCGGCCCACCCGGGGGCTTCTTCTTCGCCCTCGTGTGCGGCATCGGCAACCTCGCGGCCACCGGTGGCACCCCGGCCACGACCCTCCTCGGCATCGCGGGCATCGGTGTCCTGTCCGCGATCCTCGTGGGCACCTCCGACTTCTGGCTCCGGGCCCACGGCGTCGAGGACGCCGCGGTGACCCACGCCGAGCACGTCGTCGGCACCTACCTCGACGAAGGCGACCCGGCCAGGGTCCCCGCTGCTCGCCGCGCCGCGGCCCGGGCACTCAACGACGCCTGGACCGCGGTGACCGACGGCGGCTCCGACGACCGCTTCGGGGGCCGGCTGCAGCGCGTGCACAGTCGCTACGCCAGCGCCGTCTCCCGAGCCGTCGACGGCCCCGACGCCGAGGTGACCGCCGAGCTCGCCCTGCACGAGGCGGCCAGGGTCCGCCAGGTCTCCCTCGGTCGCCCCCGCGCCGCGTGGTCGATGCGGCAGGCCCTGCGCTGGCCCAGCGAGGACCTCCTCGTCGCCGCTCGGGTCGCCGCCGCGACCCTCGTCGCCGGCGGCGTCGCCCTGGCCCTGGACAACGCCCACGCCTACTGGGCGGCGGCTTTCGCGGTGCTCATCGTCCACACCGGCGGCACCCGATCGGTGCAGTTCCACCGAGCCTTCCAGCGCACGGTCGGCACCGCGGCGGGGCTCGTCGTCTTCGCCCTCCTGCTGCGGATCGACCCCACGCACTGGTGGATCATCGCGATCATCATCGGCTTCCAGTTCGTCGTCGAGCTGCTCATCACGCGCAACTACGCGCTCGCCGTCATCTTCCTCACCCCGCTGGCCCTGCTCATCTCGGAGTCGGTGACCGGCATGGACCCCGACACGATCGTCTTCGACCGAGCCGTCGACACCCTCATCGGCGTCGGTGCGGCCGTTGTCGTGCTCGTCGTCTCCAGCCGTCTCGGCCGGCCGGAGCTGCTGCTGCGCGCCCACGCCCGCCGCGTGGTGCTCGCCCTCGACGACGTGCTCGCCGACCTCGCGGAGCGTCGCACCCGCACCGACGAGGGCATGGCCGCGCACCTGGACCACTGCAGGCAGCTCTACGTCGAGCTCCTCGAGTCCGACCGGGTGGCTGCCCGGGCCCACGCCGACGCGCCCGTGGCCGTCGCCCCGTACCGGCGGATGGAGCAGTCGCTCGCGGCGATCGGGTACCAGGTGCTCGGCGCGACGTGGAACCCCCGCGTCCGGGGCCAGAGCGAGCTCATGGCGCGCGCCCGCGAGGAGCTCTCCGGCCTCACGGTCCACCCGGTGACGCGCCACCGCTCTGCCGACGAGATCACCGCCGACCTGCGCCGGGTCCAGACGATCCTCGACGAGGCCTGACGTGCCGCGCACGAGCGCTGGGCTGCTCCCCTTCGTCCGTGGGGAGTCGGGCGTGCGCGTGTGGCTGGGCCACATGGGCGGCCCGCTGTGGGCCCGCCGGCCCCGCGGCTGGACGATCGTCAAGGGTGAGGTCGAGCCCGACGAGGACCTGCTCGCTGCGGCGGAGCGCGAGTTCGCCGAGGAGACCGGCGCTCCCGCGCCCACCGGTCCGCGGCTGCCGCTCGGGCAGGTCCGCCAGTCCGGTGGCAAGGTCGTCCACGCATGGGCGATCGAGGTGACGAAGGGGGCCGACGTGACCCTCGTCGAGAGCAACAGCTTCGAGATGGAGTGGCCACCGAGGTCCGGTCGGCGCCAGTCCTTCCCGGAGCTCGACCGTGCCGAGTGGCACGACGTCGACGCCGCCCGCGAGCTCGTCGTCGCCGCACAGACGGCCTTCCTCGACCGCCTCCCCGCCCCCGCGCCCTAAGGGGACAGGGACAGGTCGGCCAGCCCCGGGACGAGCGGCGTCAGGTCGGCGACGAGGCCCGCCGCACCGGACGCCGGGTCATGGAGCACCGCCCGGATCCCCACAGAGCGCGCCGACTCGACATTGGCCGGCACGTCGTCGACGAACCCGACCCGATCCCCCGACAACCCGAGGTCGTCGAGGACCCGCTCGAAGAAGATCCGGTCCGGCTTCATCGCGCCGATCTCGCTCGAGTAGTACGAGCCGTCGACGAGGTCGTCGTAGCCGCGGACCTCACGCATGTGCTGCACACGGTGGTCCTGCTGGTTGGTCGCGAGCATGCAGGGCACGCCGAGGTCGCGCACGGCCGTGAGCACAGCGATCGCCTCGGGGTCGAGGTCGAACTGCTCCCAGATCGCGAGCAGGTCCTCGACCGAGATCGGCACGTGGTCGGACTGCTCCTGCTCCAACCGCAGCAGCTCCTCGAGCACCTCACGCAGCGGCCGCTCGCCCCGCAGGGCCGGCAGCTCGGCCTCGAAGACCCGCCGGGCGAAGCCCGGCCGGACCGCACCGTCGAGCCGGGACCGCCAGTCGAAGCGCCCGTGCTGCAGGACGCCGTCGCAGTCCCACAGGAGCACCTCGACCGGCCGGCTCATCGGATCAGGCTCCTGCCCGGTCGCCGGCCGCGGCCTCGGCGTCCTCGTCACGCTTGGGCGTGGCGTCGATCCCCGCCTCCTTGCGCTGCTCCGGGGTGATCGGCGCGGGCGCGTCGGTCAGCGGGTCGTAGCCGCCGCCTGACTTGGGGAAGGCGATGACGTCGCGGATGGAGTCGGCACCGAGCAGGAGCATGCAGATGCGGTCCCAGCCGAAGGCGATGCCGCCGTGCGGCGGGGCGCCGTACTTGAAGGCCTCGAGGAGGAAGCCGAACTTCTCCTGCGCGGACTCCTCGTCCAGGCCCATGACCTTGAAGACGCGCTCCTGCACGTCCTTGCGGTGGATACGGATCGACCCGCCGCCGATCTCGTTGCCGTTGCAGACCATGTCGTAGGCATAGGCGAGGGCCGGCCCCGGGTCGGTGTCGAAGGAGTCAAGGAACTCCTCCTTCGGGCTGGTGAAGGCGTGGTGGACCGCGGTCCACGCCCCGGCACCGACTGCGACGTCACCGGCGGCGACAGCGTCGCCGGCCGGCTCGAAGAGCGGCGCGTCGACGACCCAGACGAAGGACCAGGCGCTCTCGTCGATGAGGTCGCAGCGCTGCGCGATCTCCTGCCGGGCGGCACCGAGCAGGGCGCGAGCGGCCTTGGGCTTGTCGGCCGCGAAGAAGATGCAGTCGCCGGGGGCCGCTCCGACGTGGGCGGCCAGGCCGACCTTCTCCTCGTCGGAGATGTTCTTGGCGACCGGGCCACCGAGCTCGCCCTCCTCACCGACGGTGACATAGGCCAAGCCCTTGGCGCCGCGCTGCTTGGCCCACTCCTGCCAGGCATCGAACTGGCGACGCGGCTGCGACGCGCCACCGGGCATGACGACCGCGCCGACGTAGTCGTTCTTGAAGACGCGGAAGGGCGTGTTGGCGAAGTACTCGGTGCAGTCGACGAGCTCGACCCCGAAGCGCAGGTCCGGCTTGTCCGAGCCGTAGCGCTCCATGGCCTCGGCATAGGTCATCCGCGGGAAGGGAGTGGGCAGGTCGACACCGATCGTCGCCCAGACCGCCTTGGCAATCGCCTCGCCGAGCTCGATGACGTCGTCCTGCTCGACGAAGGACATCTCGATGTCGAGCTGGGTGAACTCCGGCTGCCGGTCGGCGCGGAAGTCCTCGTCGCGGTAGCACCGGGCGATCTGGTAATAGCGCTCCATGCCGGCGACCATGAGCAGCTGCTTGAACAGCTGCGGGCTCTGCGGCAGGGCGTACCACTCCCCCGGCGCCAGCCGCGCGGGCACGAGGAAGTCACGGGCGCCCTCGGGCGTGGAGCGGGTGAGCGTCGGCGTCTCGATCTCGACGAAGTCGCGCTCGGCGAGGACCGAGCGGGCCGCGGCGTTGACCTTGCTGCGCAGGCGCAGACCGGCACCGGCACTCGTGGCGCCCGGGCGGCGCAGGTCGAGGTAGCGGTGCTTGAGGCGGGCCTCCTCGCCGACGCTCACGCGCTCGTCGATCTGGAAGGGCAGCGGCGCGGCCTCGGAGAGCACCTCGATGGAGCTGGCGACGACGTCGATCTCACCGGTGGCGACGTTGGGGTTGACGTCCTTGGGGTCGCGCGGGGTCACCTCGCCGACGACCTTGATGACGTACTCGTTGCGCAGGTCGTGCGCGGCACCGGTCAGCACCTCGTCGCGGGCGACGACCTGGGCGACGCCCGACGCGTCCCGCAGGTCGAGGAAGGCCACGCCACCGTGATCGCGCCGACGACCCACCCATCCGGTGAGGGTGACGGTCTGGCCGGAGTGCTCGGCACGCAGGGTGCCGGCTTCGTGGGTGCGGAGCACGGGGTGTTCTTCCTTCGTCCATCGGGGCGCCCGACGATCTGCGGGCGGCTCCATCCTACGAAGACGTGTCGGCTCACCGCTAACGGGTTGTGTGGCCTGCCCGGTGTGCCGGGTGCTCGGGCCAGGCAGAGTCCGACGGACGAAGGGAGACCCACTCGCCCTCTCGTGCGGCCCGCGCGGCGAGCGCCGCGATGATGAGCGTCGAGTTGTGCAGGTCGCCGGCGAGGACGGCGGCGGCGATCTCGTCGAGGGGCACCCGTCGGTACTCGATGTGCGCCTCCTCGCCGTCCCGCTCGTGCCGCTCGGCCTCGGGCACGGGGTGGAGCCCGCGGGCGAGGTAGATGCGGATCGCCTCGTTCATCCCGCCGGGCGAGGTGAAGTAGTCGGTGAGCACCCACCAGTCGTCGGCGGTGAGGTCGGCCTCCTCGAGGAGCTCCCGCTGGGCGCCGACGAGGGGGTCCTCACCCTCGACGTCGAGCAGCCCGGCCGGGATCTCCCACTCGTGGGCCCCCACGGGGTGGCGGTACTGCCGGATGAGCAGCGCGCGGTCCTCGTCGTCGAGGGCGAGGACGGCGACGGCGCCCGGGTGGTCGACGACCTCGCGCACGAGGGTCTCCCCCTCGAGCTCGAAGATGTCGCGACGCACGTCCCACACCGCGCCCTCGAAGACCACCTCGCTGGAGGTCACCGAGCGGATGAGCAGCTCGTCGCGCAGCGGCGCCGCCTCGTCGGACATCAGGCCTCGACGTCCGCGGTCGCCGGCTCGGCCGCCTGACCGGTGGTCGGCTCGACCGACTGCTGCGGCGGGTCGACCTCGACGAGGCGCGAGTCGCGCTGCGCCTGGACCGCGGCACCGATGAGCCCGGCGAAGAGCGGGTGGGCCTTGTCCGGGCGCGACTTGAACTCGGGGTGCGCCTGGGTCGAGACGTAGTAGGGGTGCACCTCGCGCGGGAGCTCGACGAACTCGACGAGCCCGAGCTGCGGGTGCGTCCCGCTCACGACGAGGCCGGCCTGCTCGAGCTGGTCGCGGTAGGTGTTGTTGACCTCGTAGCGGTGGCGGTGCCGCTCGGTGACCTGGGTGGAGCCGTAGGCGGTCGCGGCGACCGAGCCCTCACGCAGGTCGGCCGGGTAGGAGCCCAGGCGCATCGTCCCGCCGAGGTCACCGGCACCGTCGACGAAGGACTTCTGCTCCTCCATCGTGGCGATGACCGGCGCGCTCGACGCCGGGTCGAACTCCGTGGAGCTGGCCCCCTCGATGCCGGCGACATTGCGCGCGTACTCGATGACCATGCACTGCAGGCCCAGGCAGATGCCGAGCGTGGGCACCTGCTGCTCGCGCGCCCAGCGCAGCGCACCGAGCTTGCCCTCGATGCCCCGCACGCCGAAGCCGCCCGGCACGAGCACCGCGTCGACCCCGCCGAGCGCCTTGCTCGCCCCGGCCGGCGTCTCGCAGTCGTCGGAGGGCACCCAGCGGATGCGCACCTTAGCGTCGTTGTGGAAGCCACCCGCGCGCAGGGCCTCGGTGACCGAGAGGTAGGCGTCGGGCAGGTCGATGTACTTGCCGACGAGCGCGACCTCGATCTCGTGGCGCGGCTGGTGGACCCGGCGCAGCAGGGTGTCCCAGCTCCCCCAGTCGACGTCGGTGAAGTTGAGGCCGAGACGGCGGATGACGAAGGTGTCGAGGTGCTCGCGGTGCAGCACCTTGGGGATGTCGTAGATGCTCGGGGCGTCGACGCACGCGGCCACGCCGTCCTTGTCGACGTCGCACGACATCGAGATCTTGCGCTTGATGTCGGCGGGGATCTCGCGGTCGGCGCGCAGCACGAGCGCGTCCGGCTGGATGCCGACCTGACGCAGCGCGGCGACGGAGTGCTGGGTCGGCTTGGTCTTCATCTCGCCGCTCGGCGCGATGTAGGGCACGAGCGAGACGTGCAGGAAGAAGCAGTTGTCGCGACCGAGCTCGTGACGCACCTGCCGGGCGGCCTCGAGGAAGGGCAGGGACTCGATGTCGCCGACGGTGCCACCGATCTCGGTGATGATCACGTCGGGCGCGGCGGCGTCGTCGACGCCGGGGCTGCCGGCGGCGGGTGCACGCATCCGCGAGGTGATCTCGTTGGTGATGTGCGGGATGACCTGGACGGTGTCGCCGAGGTACTCGCCCTTGCGCTCTCGCGCGATGACCCGGCTGTAGACCTGCCCGGTCGTGACATTGGCGGAGCCGTCGTGGTTGGTGTCGAGGAAGCGCTCGTAGTGCCCGATGTCGAGGTCGGTCTCGGCGCCGTCCTCGGTGACGAAGACCTCACCGTGCTGGAAGGGGTTCATCGTCCCCGGGTCCACGTTGAGGTAGGGGTCCAGCTTTTGCATCGTGACCTTCAGGCCACGTGCCCGCAGGAGATGTCCGAGGCTCGACGCCGTCAGGCCCTTGCCGAGTGAGGAGACGACTCCTCCGGTCACGAAGATGTGTTTCGTCAGTGCCACCACGGGGTTCCAATCTACGTCACGTCGGACAGTGCTCGGTACCTGAGGGTCCACCGAGTTGCGCTCTCCTCGAGCCCGTCCCACGTCGCAGCCCGTTGCCGGGCCCGCGCGGCCGCCGCCGCTGCCCGGTCCGGGTGCTCGAGCGTGGCGGTGACGGCCCGCGCGAGGGGCCCGACGACGAGGTCGTCGTCGCCTTCGACGAGCAGGCCGACACCGTCGACGAGATCGGGCAGGCCCCCGACGCGTCGGGCGACGACGGGTGTCCCGGCGGCCATCGCCTCCTGGACGACGAGCGCTCGGGCCTCCCACTCGCTCGGCACGACGAGGGCGTCTGCGGCGAGCAGCCAGGGTGAGACGTCGCGGACCTCCCCGAGCCGGTGCAGCTCTCCTCCGGCTGGCAGCGCCTCCTGCCCCGGGCCGAGCAGCGCCCACTGGCCGGGGGCTCCCTCCGCGGCCGCCTGCAGCACGGCGATGCCCTTCTGCGGGGCGACGCGGGCGATGGTGAGGACCAGGGGCACGTCCGGCTCGAGACCGTGGTGGCGCATCAGGTCGGTCCGGTGGTCGGCGCGCCAGCCTTCACGGTCCGTGGCGAGCAGCGCCGGCACCCGTGGCGAGGGCACCTCGGCCAGCTCGGCCCGGCGGGCACCCATGGCCAGGGCGTCGGAGACGAGGTCGCTGCTCGCACCCGTGACGAGGTCGGCTCGGCGCATCACTGCCTGCGCGACCGTCTGCCCGACGAGGCGTCGCGGCGAGGCCCCGGAGCCGCGCACGGGGTTGTGGAGGCTGATCACGGTGGGTGGACCACCCAGCACCGTCGCGGCGACGAGGCCGGCACGGAAGCCGTGGGCGTGGACGACGTCGGCGCCGCGCGCGTGTCGGCGCACCTCTCCCACGGTCAGTGGGGCCGTGCCCGGCAGGTCGAACCGGGCCCGGGTCCCGGGGTCGGTCGCCACGTGCACGTCGTGGCCGACCGCCGCGAGGGAGCGGGCGAGGTCGGCGACGTGGGTGCCGATGCCGCCGGCGGCGGTGGCCAGGCAGAGCAGGACCCTCATCGGCTCCTCCGTCCCGCGAGGCGGGCCATCCCGGGCGCCCGTCGACGAAGGGAGGGATCGCCTGCCGCACCGACGGCGAGGGTGGCACCCGCGAGGCCCACGGCGGCCAGGGCACCGCTGAGTGCGGCCGCCGGGGTGGAGGTCGGCCAGTGGTCGGCCGCGAGCACGTGCCCCGCAGCCGCGACGACGAGGACACCGATGGCGAGCACGAGCGAGGTCGTGAGCCGCTGGAGGGCCTGGCGCCCCCAGTCGTGCCGCACCCGCACGACCAGTCCCGCGCCTGCTGCCCACATGCCGAGGCTCGAGGCCGCGCCGAGGACGACGAGGGTCCGCTCTGGGCCGGCGCCGGGCTCGAGCAGGAGCACCGGCAGGCCGGCGGCGACGAGCCAGCCGACGGCCATGACGGCACCGGCGGTCAGGGCCCGCCCGCGGGCGTAGAGCGCTCGCAGGGCCACCGCGGAGAGTCCGAAGCCCACGAGTCCCGGGGCCATGGCGACCACCGCGGCCGGCATGCTCGTCAGCGCCGTCGAGCCGCCGTCACGATCGATGGCGGAGAAGACCGTGCCGATGGGCTCGGCCGCGAGGACGAGCGCCCCGGCTGCCGCGCCCGAGAGGACGACGACGGCGCGCAGCGCAGCGGCCAGGGTGCCGGTCGCCCCGTCGGAAGGGTCCCCGTCGGCCGCCGCGGCCAGCACGGGGAAGACTGCGGTCGCCACGGGCACGGCGAGCACGGCGTAGGGCAGCAGGTACAGGGCCTGGACGTAGTTCTGCACCACGAGCGTGCCGTCCCCTCCGATGCGGTTGGCCACGGCGAGCGTGACGAGCACGGCGACCTGCTGGGCCACGAGGGCGACGACGCCGGCCCCGGCGAGCTGACGCGCCCGGTGGGCGCTCTCCGGGGTGAGCTGCCACCGCGGGCGCAGTCGGATGCCGGCACGCAGCGCCACGACGAGGAGCGGCAGCGACAGTGCCACCACGCCGAGGGTCGTCCCACCGCCGAGGAGCAGCAGCTCGCCGGTCGTCACCTCCGCGGGTGAGGTGCCGGGCGGTACGAGCAGCGCCCACGCGAGATAGGTCGCGATGACGACGATGCTGGAGAGCAGCGGGGCGAGCGCCGCCGCGAGGAAGCGCCGGTGCGCCTGCAGGATCCCCGAGACGACGATGCCGAGACCGTAGAGGAGCACTTGGGGGGCGAAGAGCAGCAGCAGCCGCGTGCCGAGGTCGACGGCCCCGTCGACCTCGAGGTCCCCAAGCAGCGCCCGGCTGATGAGTGGCGCGCCGAGCCCGATGACGAGGGTGAGCGGGAGGAGCACGGCGAGTGCCCGGGTCAGCAGCGCGGAGGCCACGTCGTCGGCGCTCTCGCGATCAGCGCCCGCTCCCTCGACCGTCGCGATCCGGTGGGCGACGAGCGGCACGACGACGGCCGCGAGGATCCCTCCGGCAGCGATCTCGTAGACGATGTTGGGCACGGTGTTGACCGTCTGGTAGACGGTCCCGACCCCGGTGGCCCCGACCGCCCAGGCGAAGACGAGCCACCTGAGGAAGCCGACGACGCGGGCCGCCGCGGTCACGACGGCGACGGTGCCGGCGTCCCGGGCGACCCGGCTCACCGCGGCCTCCCCCAGGCGTCGAGCTCGCGCAGGCCGGGGGTCGACTCGATGACCCGGGTGAAGCTGACCCGCTCCGACGCGAGGGTCAGCCCCGTGACGGTCGCGGCGGCCACGAGCCGCCCTCGCGGGCCGAGACCGCGCACCGCGGCCAGGCCGAGGAGCCCGCCGAGGGCGTTGGCACCGCAGTCTCCGAGCATCGACTCGCCGGCGAGGTCCTCCGGCAGCACGGCGGCCGCCCCCACGAGGGCCGAGGCCATGGATCGGGAGCGCCCGGGCGCGAGCAGGGCGAGTCCGGCCGCGGTCGTGACCTTGAGGGCACGACCGGGGCGCAGGTCGAGCAGGTTGACGAGGTTGGCACTCCCCGCGACGAGTACCGCGTCGACGGCCGGCATCGTCCACGCGTCCGCTGGCCGCCGCTCCAGCAGGGCCGCGGCGACGCCGGTGGCCCCGATCCCGCCGATCTTGAGCGCACCGGTCGTCACCCGGCCGCGCCGCAGGGCGGTCAGGTGTCCGCGCAGCCCCTTGGTGCCGGTGTCACCGACGAGGTCGTCGAGCGCACCGAGCAGGCCCGGGACGACCAGGACCAGCACCGCGGAGGGAGTGGGCCGGGGTCCGACGAGCACTCCGGCGACAGCGGCCGAGACGGCCGTGGGTCCCTCGAGCAGGGTGACCTCACGGCCCGCGTGGTTGGTGCGCGCCCAGCGTGCCCGGGTGCGTCGCCCCAGCAGCTGCCACCCGCTCGTGAGCGCCCGTGCGGCGACCACCGTGGTCGTCGCGGCCGCGATGTGCCTCACGACGTGGCCGGGAGCGGCCCGTCGACGCTCTGGCCGAGCCCGTAGTGCCCCGAGGCGCCCTCGCGCTGCTCGACGAGGGCGAGCACGATGGCCGCCCGGCCCATGGGGACGGCGGGGACGTCCACGGTCGAGACGCCCTCGGCCATGGAGCCGCGGGTCCTGGCCATGGTGACCGGGGAGGCGTCACCGGTGCCGGTGGATGCCTCTGCGGAGGCGAGCACGGTGCCGTCCGCACGGACCTCGATGAGGTGGGCGAGGGCGACCCAGGCACCTGCGGTCCGCTCGGCGGCCCGGTCGACGGTGTCCCCCTCAGCGGCGTCGGTCGCGGGGACCGGTCCGCCGATGACGACGACGAGGTCCGCTGCCCGCGGCGTGTCGTCTGGTCCGTCCACGAGGTCCGCCTCGGTGAGCCGCGTCCACGCCTTGTCGCGGGCCGCGTCCGTCACGGTCCCACTCCCCCGCTGGTCCGTGGCCGTGAGCACGGTGGCGAGCGCTTGGTCGATCTGCTGGGCGCCGTCGGGCACCGCGGGCTCGACCCCGAGGTCGTCCAGCGCGGCCTCGCCGACCTCGGTGCGTTCGCTCGTCGCCGCGTCGTCGTCACGCGCCCAGTCGGCCGAGACCTCGACGCTCGGGCCGACGCTCGCGCCGGCCTGCTCGAGCGTGGTGCGCACCGCGTCGACGTCGTCGTCGACGGCCTCGGGCAGGGAGACCACGGTGACGCGGCGGTCGGTCAGCTCGCCGGAGACGACCGCCTGCAGGGTCTGCTCGTCGTAGGCGTCGCGGCCCTCGATCTGGCGCCGCTGGTCGGCGTTCTCGGCCCGCAGCTGCTCCTTGTCCTGGCGCAGCTTGGTGACCTCTCCGGACAGGGTGCTGCCGATGTTGTCGTTGAGGGGCCCGGCACCGAGAACGATCCCGATCGACAGCGCGATGAGCACAGCCGCCAGGGAGACGAGGTGGTACCTGAAGTCGATCACGTGAGGAGTCCTTCGACGAAGGCCCAGAGGTCGTCCCAACGAGCCCCGAGCAGTTGCAGTGTGGCCTGTCCGGTCGGCGTCGCCCAGAGGGCGACGAAGAGCGAGAGCAGGCAGACGATGCCGAGGCCGACGAGGGACCACGACGAGATCCGGGTGCGGTAGAGGCGGCTGACCCCCTTCGCGTCGATGAGCTTGCTCCCCACCCGCAGCCGGGTGAGGAAGGTGCTCGACATGCCGGCCCGCCCCTTGTCGAGGAACTCGACGAGCGTCGCGTGGGTCCCGACGGCGACGATGAGCGTGGCTCCCTTGTCGTCGGCGAGCAGCATCGCGATGTCCTCGCTCGTGCCCATGGCGGGGAAGAGCACCGGCGTCACGCCGAGCGACTCCACCCGGGTGACCCCGGGCGATTTGCCGTCACGGTAGGCGTGCACGACGACCTCCGCACCGCTGTTGAGGACGGCGTCGGAGACGGAGTCCATGTCGCCGACGATGAGGTCGGGCCGGTGCCCGGCCTCGACGAGCGCGTCGGCCCCGCCGTCGACGCCGATGAGGACCGGCTTGTACTCGCGGATGTAGTGGCGAAGGGCGGCCAGGTCCTCCTTGTAGTGGTACCCCCGCACGACGATGAGCACGTGACGCTCGTAGAGGTCGGTCGCGATCTTCGGGACACCGACACCGTCGAAGAGCAGGTCCCGCTCCTGGTTGATGTACTCCATCGTGTTGGCCGCGAAGGCCTCGAGCTGGTCGCTCAGCCCGGCCCGGGCGGCCTCCATGGCCGGCGTGAGGCTGGCGTCCTCCCAGAGCCGGCCGGTGATGCTCTCCCCGCGCTCGAGGTGCAGGGTGTCCCCGTCGAGACCGGCGCGGGCCCCGTCCTTGAGCCGGGACATGATCGTCTCGTCCTCGATGTCGAGCAGCGGGATCCCGGCGTCGATGAGGATCCTCGGGCCGACGTTGGGGTAGCGACCGCTGATGGACCGGCCCGCGTTGACGACGGCGAGCGGGCGGCACGCGACGAGCGCCTCGCCGCTCACCCGGTCGATGTCCGTGTGGTCGATGACGGCGATGTCGCCGGGCCGCAGACGCTTCGTGAGGTCCTTCGTGCGTCGGTCGACCTTCACGGGACCGTGGAGTCCGGGGAGTACCGGCTCACGGGACGCGTCGCGGGTCAGTCGAAGGGCCATCCGGTGCATCGTCCCATGAAGCGCCGCGGATTCATCGCCGACACTGCTCGAGCAGCTCTTCAGCGTGCCGCAGACCGACGCTCGAGTCGTCTCCACCCATCATCCGGGAGAGCTCGGAGAGGCGCTCCCGGCCCTCGACGACCCGCACCCCGCTCGACGTCACCTGGTCACCGTGGGCCTTGTGGACGACGAGGTGACGGTCGGCGTGCGCCGCCACCTGGGCCAGGTGGGTCACGACGATGACCTGGCTCGTCCGAGCCAGCGCGGCCAGCCGCGCACCCACGTCCAGCGCGGCCCGTCCGCCGACCCCGGCGTCGACCTCGTCGAAGACGAAGGTGGGGACCTGGCTGCGTCCCGACCCCGCCGTCGCCACCTCGATGGCGAGCATGATCCGGCTGAGCTCTCCCCCGGAGGCCGCCTTGGCGACCGAGCGCGCGGGCGTACCCCGGTTAGCGGCCACCCGCACCTCGACGGTGTCGGCGCCCTCGGGGGACACGCGCAGGGTCTCGCCGCTGGGACCGGGCATCTCGAGCCCGCCCTCGGCGCGGGGCTCGACGACGATCTCGACCCGGGCCTTGGCCATGCCGAGGTGGCCGAGCTCCTGCTCGACCGCTGCGGACAGCCGCTCAGCGGCTTCGGTCCGCGCGTGGGTGAGCGCGACGACCCGCTCGGCCAGCAGCGCGGCCGAGGCAGCGACCTGCTCGGTCAGCTCCTCGATGCGCTCGTCGGCTCCCTGCAGGCGCAGCAGCCGCTGGCGGGACTCGTCGCGGTGGGCGAGCACGGCGCTGATGTCGTCCCCGTAGCGTCGGGTCAGCTCCCGCAGGGCTGCGATGCGGGACTGGACCCCGGCCAGGCGCGTCGGGTCCGCCTCGACGTCGGCCGCGTAGGCCGACAGGTCGGTGGCCAGGTCGGCGGCGAGCACCCCGACCTCCCCGAGACGCCGCTGGACGTCGGCGAGCTCCGGATCGTGCTCGGCGATCCGGCCGATCTCGTCCGCGGCCCGGGCGATCCGGCCGACGACGTCGTCACCGGCGAAGCTGTCCGGGTCGGACAGCAGTCGGTGCGCGGAGTCCGCGCCGGTGCGCAGCTCCTCCGCGTGGCCCAGGCGCTGCGCCTCGGCGGCCAGCTCGACGTCCTCGCCCGCGGCCGGGTCGACCTCGTCGATCTGCTCGAGCTGGTGGGTGAGCAGCTCGACCTCGCGCAGGCGGGTGCGCTCGCCCTCGACGAGCTCGTCGAGCTCCCCCTTCGCGTCCTGCCATGCCGCGAAGGCCTCCCGCACCTGCTCGGCGGGGCCGGCCACGGCATCACCGCCGAAGACGTCGAGCAGGGCCCGGTGCTGCGCCGGGCGCCGCAGGCGCCACTGGTCCGCCTGTCCGTGGACGGCGACGAGGCCCTCGCCGAGGTCGGTCAGCACGCCGACGGGGGCCCGGCGGCCGCCGACGTGGGCGCGGGAACGCCCGACGGCAGAGACCGTGCGGCTGAGCAGCAGCTCGGGCTCGTCGGCGACGCCCCCGGCCTCCTCGGCGGTCCGTCGCGCGGGGTGGTCCGCGTCGAGCTCGAGCTCGGCCTCGACGACGGCCTCGTCGCTCCCCGAGCGCACGAGACCGGCGTCGGCCCGCCCTCCGAGCACGAGACCGAGCCCCGTGACGACCATCGTCTTGCCCGCTCCCGTCTCACCGGTGACGACCGTCAGGCCGGGGTCGAGCGTCAGCGTCGCGTCCTCGATGACGCCGAGGTCGCGGATGTGCAGCTCGCGCAGCATGTCAGCCGCCCTGGCGGGAGCGGCCGCGCCACCCGTGGACGGAGAGGTCGAACTTCGCGACGAGTCGGTCGGTGAAGGGTGAACGGCTGAGCCGGGCGAGCCGGACCGGCTGGGCCGAGCGGCTCACCTCGATCCGCGCGCCGGGGGGCAGGTCGACCGCGCGGCGCCCGTCGCACCACAGGACCCCGTAACCCTCGGTACCGGGCACGAGGTCGACCGCGAGGTCCGAGGTCGGCGCGACGACCAGCGGCCGGGCGAAGAGCGCGTGGGCGCTGATCGGGACGACGAGCATCGCCTCGACCCCGGGCCAGACGACCGGTCCGCCGGCCGAGAAGGCATAGGCCGTCGAGCCGGTCGGGGTGGCCATGACGACCCCGTCGCAGCCCCACGTCGACAGGGGGCGGCCGTCGATCTCGACCGTGAGCACGAGCATCCGCTCGCGCGAGGCCTTTTCGACCGTGACCTCGTTGAGCGCCCAGCTGCGAGCGATCTCCCGCCCGTCGAGGGTCGCGACGACGTCGAGCGCCATCCGCTCCTCGACGTCGTAGGCCCGCTCGACGATGTGGTCGACCGTGGCCTCGACGTCCTCGCGCTCGGCCTCGGCCAGGAAGCCGACGTGCCCGAGGTTGACCCCGAGCACCGGCACGTTGGCGCTGCGGGCCGTCTCGGCCCCGCGCAGGATGGTGCCGTCACCGCCGAGCACGACGACGAGCTCGACGTCGGCGGCCGGGTCGTCGCCGTCGTGGACGACGACGACGGGGTGGCGGCCCAGCGTGGTGTCCGCGAGCTCGCCCGCCGGCAGGCGCACCTCGATCCCGGCCTCGGTCAGGCGGTCGGCCACGCCGATCGCGACCTCCAGCGCTTCGGGTCGTCCGGGGTGCGCGAGCAGCAGCACCCGACGTCGGGTCGCGCTCATCGTGCCTCCTCCTGGGCCAGGTCCTCGGCGATCACCTGCTGAGCCTGCCACGTCAGCCCGACACCGCTCCGGCGGGTCAGGTGCACCAGGTACTCGTGGTTGCCCTCTCCCCCGCGCAGGGGGCTACGAGCCAGTCCCAGCACAGCGAAGCCGGCCTCGGCGGCCCCGGCAAGCACCCCTTCGATCGCCTCTCGTCGCGCTGTGGGGTCGGTGACGACCCCGCGACGGCCGAGCCCGTGCCGGCCCACCTCGAACTGCGGCTTGATGAGCAGCACCGCCTCTCCCTCGTCCGTGAGCAGCCCGTGGATCTCCGGCAGCACGAGTCGAAGGGAGATGAAGCTCAGGTCCCCGACGGCCAGCTCGACGCGCCCGCCGATGTCCTCGCTCGTCAGCCCGCGGATCGAGGTGCCGCTCAGGTCCCGCACCCGCGGGTCGGCCGCCAGCTGCGGGGCGAGCTGGTCGTGGCCGACGTCGAGCGCGATGACGTGCGCCGCCCCGTGCTCGAGCAGCACCTGGGTGAAGCCCCCGGTGCACGCGCCGATGTCGATGCAGCGGCGCCCGGCCACGACCGCGTCGAAGCTCTCCAGCGCGCCGAGGAGCTTGGCGGCGGCTCGACCGACCCAGTGGTCGCCGTCGGAGGTGACGCGCAGGTCCGCACCGACGCAGATGCGCGCCGAGACCTTCGTCGCGGGCACGCCGTCGACCGTGACCTCCCCGGCCTCCACGAGTTGACGTGCCCGGCTGCGGCTGCGCGCCAGACCTCGCTCCACCAGGGCCTGGTCGAGCCTCGACGTCTCGGTCACGCGATCAGGACCCGAGGTCCGACAGCCGTGAGGTCAAGGTCGCGTGGACGGCCTCGCCCGCCGCCAGCACGGCATCGAGGTCTGCGGTGTCGACGGCGTCGAGGTCGGTGAGTGCGGAGTCGACGACCAGGTCCCCCGTCTCCGGGGCCGGCGTCACCTCAGAGGTCGTGTCGGTCTGGTCCTCAGGCACCGGGGTCCACCTCCGGGGTCGCCGCGGTCTTCTTCACCGGCGCCTTCTTGGCCGAGGCCTTCTTGGCCGGAGTCTTCCGGGTGACAGTCTTCTTCGTCGCCGTCTTCGTGGGCGCCTTCTTCGTCGCGGTCTTCACGGGCGCCTTCTTCGCCACGATCTTCTTCGCCGGCACCTTCTTGGCTGCAGCCTTCTTCGACGGTGCCTTCGTGGCGGCGCCGGCGCCCCCTTCGTCTCGTGCTCGCAGCGTCGAGCTGAGCGCGTCGAGATCGGCTTGCTCCTCCTCGGGCCAGACCGACTCGACCGTCTCCCGGTCACTCGTCGGCGTCGTAGCCGTGGTGACGAGCAGGGTGTCGGCGAGGCGCACGACGTCCAGCGCACGGTCCAGGGTGGTCTCGGTGACCTTCAGTCCCAGGTGGATGAGTCCGCGTAGGGGGTCCACGTCACTCCTCGGGGTCGGGTGGCACCACGCTACCCGCTGCCGAGGAGCGTTCCCGCGGTGTCAGCACTGATGCGGCCGGCGTCGACCTCCTGCCAGAGCACGTCGAGTGCTGCTCGCACCGCGTCGAGGCCCTCCCCCTCGACGACGAGACCGCCGTCCCACGTCGCTCGCCCGGTGCCACGGATGCACCACGAACCGTCGCGCCGCGCCTCCGGGTACTCCTCGAGCAGACCCCGCAGGTCGGCGATGACGTGGGTGGGCCGCCTCTCCGGCGGAGCCGATGCGGCATCTCGCACCGAGTGCACTCCGGTCAGCACGAGGGCTGCGTCCATCCCCGTGGCGTGCGCACCCGCGATGTCGGTCTCGAGCCGGTCTCCCACGGCGAGCAGTCCGGCCGGCTCGACGCCCAGGCATCGCGCCGCCATGGAGTACATCGGCGGGTGGGGCTTGCCGATCACCTCGGGGTCGACCTCCACGGCGCGACGCACTGCAGCCACGAGCGCTCCGTTGCCCGGAGCCGGCCCACGCTCGGTGGGCAGGGTGGCGTCCTCGTTCGTCACGACCCACCGTGCGCCCGCGCGCACGGCGTGGGCGGCCTCGCCGAGGTCCGCAGCGGTCACCCCGGCTCCGTATCCCTGGAGCACGGCGACGACGGCGGTGCCGTCAGCGGGAACGGTCGGGAGCAGCCCGACCTCGTCCAGGGACTCCGCCACCCCAGGGCCGCCCACGGCCATGACAGCGCTCCCCGGCGGGAGCTGCTCGCCGAGCACCTGCGCGGCCGCCCGCGACGAGGTCAGCACGAGCTGGTCACGGACCTGCACCCCGAGAGACCGCAGTACCTCGCCCACCGCATGCGGACTGCGCGAGGCATTGTTCGTGGCAAAGACCACGGGCACGGGCAGGGCGTTGATCGCCTCGACCGCGTGCTCGATCACCGTGGGCCCGGCGACGACGACGCCGTCGAGATCACAGACCAGACCGTCGTAGCCGGAGATCAGGCCGAAGGGGGTCACGCCGACCCCGGCGCCTCGCCCTCACCCTCGGCGATGGCGACTTCTTCGAGGCGGACACCGTCGAGCTCCTCGACCCGCTCGATCGCGTCCGTCTCGCCGTCCTGGTCGGCCACTGCTGCCTTGGCAAACCAAGCCCGGGCATCGTCGTCGCGGCCGACCTCGAGGAGCGCGTCAGCGTACGCATACCAGACGCGGGCCGCCCAGGGCTTGTTGCCGACCTTGTCGACCTGACCCTGCAGTGCCAGCACGGCGGCCTGCGGCTGACCCATGTCACGACGGATCCCGGACCCGACGATGAGCAGCTCGACCTGCTCCTCCTGGCCCAGCTGGCGCGCCTCCGGCGACCCGAGGAGCTCGAGCGCCCGCGCCGGACGGCCCAGGCCACGCTCGCAGTCGACCATGAGGGGCAGCAGGTGCGACGAGCCGCTCAGGCGACGCACGGTCCGAAACTCGGTGAGAGCGCGCGCGAAGTCGCCCATCCGATAGGCCACGAAGCCCAAGGCCTCGCGAGCCGCCGGGACACGGCCCGCCCGTCGCACTGCGGTCTCGGCGTGCGCCAGGGCACCGTCCAGGTCCTCCGCCTCGAGGAGTGCAGCGACCATGACGAGGTGCTGGGCCACGCCCTCGGCGTTTTCCTTGCTCAGGGTTCGCAGCTGCTGACGGACGCTGCGGTCGATCTCGGCCCCGGTGACGTCCGGCGCGATCGCCGGCTCGGGCTTGCGCCCCTCCTTGGGCACCAGCCGAGAGCCTCCGCGGGTGTTGTCGTCACCGTTGCGGTTCGTCCCGCCGCGCTCCGGTCGAGGGGACCGGTCGTCACGGCCGCCCGCTGGCCGGCCGCCGCTGGGGCGACCACCCTGTGGGCGTCCGCCGGACGGTCGGCCACCACCGGAGGGGCGTCCACCGGGCCGACCGGGGCGTCCGCCGCCTCCGGGTCCACCACGACCACGATCCGGTCGGTTCGACCTCTCGTCCACGACCAACAACCTCTCTCGACCTGGGCCCCTGACAGGGCAAC